>DASVWZ010000041.1:0-27988 GCA_036392935.1 Terriglobales bacterium
GGGCCGGTATGGTCTTTGATCGCAAAAATCGATATCACTGGCGGCTCCTCCAGCTATCACCGTTATTATCTGGTCGACAATTGCATTCGCCACTTTAGCGATTGGTGGCTGATCGGCTGCACCAATTACGGCGATTGGGGTTTCGACATGTGGGACCTCTGCAATCAGTTCGTCGCGGCCGCGCTGACCGGCGGCCTCATCACCCTGATCCTCTATCTCATGATCTTCCAGCGCACTTTCCGCGACATCGGTCTCGCCAGAAAGCGTGTTCAAGGAGACAAGCGCCAGGAATGGCTTTTCTGGTGCCTCGGCGCGGCATTGTTCTCCAATGTCGTGGCCCACTTCGGCATCAACTACATGTATCACCTGTCGATTTATTTCTGGATCCTGCTGGTCTGCATCTCGGTGTCAACCCTTGAGGTGCTGCGCAGCCCCAAACCGGCTACCGTCCCAACCGTAAAGCCCGCTGCCAAACTCGAATTTGCACCGCCACAGGAGCCTGAACCCGTGAGCGTCTCCGCCTTCGAACCGCAGCGCGAAACACCCCATTTGTTCGACCTGTGATGCAACGCCGTCCCGAAGACGAAAACGATCCTCCCCCACCGGCAAGCTCAGAAATCTTAGGAGAAACCATGAGCGAAAAAAACAAGCGCCTGCGCGTCCTGTTTAGCTTCCCCTTGCGCCTCGGCGCGGACAGAATCTGCGGTATCGCCTGGCAGCAAGTCGACGGCTTGGCCAAAGTCGGAGCCGAGGTCACCGTCTTTCCCGCGTCCGTGCTGCGTCCGTCCACCCAGGGCGTCAAAGTATCTCCTACGCTTGCCATCGGAAACGTGCGTCTGCCCTTCAAAATCGTCGGCACCATGCGCGCCGTCGCCATGCACGACCGCATCGTGGCTCGCCGCCTCGAGAAAATGGCCGGACAAATCGACATCATCCACACCTGGCCGTTGGGCGCGCTCGAAACTCTCAAGACCGCGCGCAGGCTCGGAATCCCGACTGTGCTCGAACGCTGCAACGCTCACACCGGCTTCGCCATGGAAGTGGTCCAGAAAGAATGTGATCGTCTCGGCATCGAACTTCCTCCCGATCACGAACACGCTTACAACCAGGAGAAACTCGACAAGGAAGAAGCCGAATATCGCCTGGCTACGCGCCTCGCATGTCCCTCGGACTTTGTCGTGAAGACATTCGTTGACAAGGGATACTCGCCAGAGTCGCTGGTTCGCCACACCTACGGATACGACGAAAAGGTTTATTACCCGAGCGCCGAACCTCGCGACCCCAAGCGCGGATTGACCATGATCTCCGTTGGCGTTTGCGCCGTGCGCAAAGGCCTGCACTTCGCGCTCGAAGCCTGGCTGCGCTCTCCCGCTTCAAAAGACGGGACCTTCCTGATCGCCGGCGGGTTTCTGCCGGCCTATCAGGAAAAACTGAAACCCATGCTCGCCCATCCCAGCGTGAAAGTCCTCGGTCATCGCCGCGATGTCCCCGAGCTCATGCGCAAGAGCGACATTCTGGTTCTTCCCAGCATTGAAGAAGGTTTCGGCTTGGTGGTTGCCGAGGGCATGGGTAGCGGTTGCGTGCCGCTGGTTTCCGAAGCCTGCACCGAAATCTGCCGCCACATGGATACGGGGCTTATGCACCGCGTCGGCGACGTCGACGCCCTGACCCGGCACATCACCATGCTGCATGAGGACCGCACATTGCTGGCGAAAATGCGCGCTTCATCGCTCAAGGCCGCCGAAGACGTCACCTGGACCGCCGCCGGAAGAATGCTGCTGAACGCATATCGCGAGACCATCTCCGGCTACGACAAAGCCAAGACCAAAAGCCCGGCTCTCGAACCGGTCGGTGTTGAAGCCTGATTTAGCAGCTCAACCGGAGCTCATTATCCAAATCGATGAATAACCGCACCCAGGCGAGCATGGAAACCACTTACAGCATCATTCTGCCCGCCTATAACGAGCAGGCACGCATCGCTGCCACGCTCGAAAAAATTCTGGCCCACGCAGCCGACCGCCGTTGGAACGTCGAACTTCTTGTGGTCAACGACGGCTCGACCGACGAAACCGCCGCGATCGTGAGTCGGTATGCAGTCGACCATCGCGCCCTGCGTTTATTGGACAACCCCGCGAATCGCGGCAAAGGATATAGCGTCCGCAACGGCATTCTGCACGCGCGTGGCGACATTTTGCTCTTTAGCGACGCCGATCTTTCCTCGCCAATCGAAGAAGCCGACAAACTCTTTGCCGCAATTGCCGAAGGCACCGACATCGCCATTGGATCTCGCTGGGTCGATCCGCGCTTGCAAATCCGCAAGCAGCCGCTGCACCGCCGCATTTTTGGACGGATCTTCAACCTGGCTCTTCGCATCATTCTTGGTCTCCGCTTCAAGGACACGCAATGCGGCTTCAAAGCTTTCACTCGACGCAGCGCGCAGGCGCTTTTCACTCTGCAAAAAATCGACCGCTGGGGATTCGACCCCGAGTTGCTTTTCCTCGCCCGCAAATTCGGATTCTCGGTCCACGAAGTCCCCGTCGCGTGGTCCCACCGCGAAGGCACTCGCATTCAACCCTTGCGTGACGGTATCCGCATGTTCGGAGAACTTCTGAAAGTCCGTTGGTACATGTTGACCGGAAATTACGTTGGTGTCCGCATGTTTGCCGGCTCACTCAGCAACACCAGCGAATTGAACCGTGATTAGGAGATAAAGTTTTGCTGGAACAGCTACAAGTAGAAGAAATCGAGTTCTCTCAAGATCAGCCGCAGTCCACGCCGTCGGCGCTCGAAGACCGCACCTACAAGCGCGTACGTCTTGTCTGCTGGCTGGTCTGCATTGCCTTTGCCCTGATCGAAGCGTGGTCGCAGCGCATGTTCATCAACGAAGATGGCATCTCCTATCTCGACATGAGCGACTATCTTCTCCGCCACAACTGGCACCTGTTGGTCAATCCAATCTGGAGCCCGCTCTACCCCATCTTGATCGGCATCGTGACCTGGTTCGCTCGCCCCACCGGATTAGCTGAAGGCCCGGTCGTACACGTCATCAACTTCGTTATCTTTCTCGGCGCATTGGCGTCATTCGAATTTCTGCTGCGCCAGGTTATCTCCGTTCTGGGCCCAGAAAGCGAAAGATCGAAGACCTCCATCCCCGTTTGGGCTTGGCAACTGCTCGGATATAGCTTCTTTGCCTGGAGTACCTTCGGCATGCTTTGGGCTCCGCGCATGGTGACGCCTGATCTGCTGGTGACCGCGTTTGTCTTTCTCGACTGCGGACTTCTGCTCAGCCTCCGCTCAGGCAACAAACTGCTGCGGACCTGTCTGCTGCTCGGTGTAGCCCTGGGCTTGGGTTACTACGCAAAGGCGATTCTCTTTCCGCTGGCATTTGTCTTCATCTTTCTCGCCTTATTCATGATCGGCAATCTCAGAAAATCGCTCCTCCCATTGGCGCTGACATCCCTTATCTTCATTGGAATCTCCGCGCCCTTGCTCATCGCCATGTCGAAGCGCGTCGGTCATCCCAGCTACAGCGAAGTTGGCAATTTAAACTACGCGTGGCACGTCAATCACGCAGGCGCGGGCAAGTTGGCAGGTGGACCTTTTTTCTATTCTGAATCCGGTCCCCCAGCTTACCTGAAGCATCCCGCCACGCTACTGCATGCGCATCCTGATGCCTTCGAGATTCGTGAACCTATCGCCTACACCTACGCTCCGCGCCAGGACATGGAGTATTGGAGCGCCGGCACGCGCGTGGTCTTCAACTGGCGAAATCAGATGCACGCGATCTTCGACAACCTCAAGCTCTTGTTCGTGGATTCCCACAACGCGCTGATGATATTCCTCATCATCGCTGGCTTTGCTTTTGCGCTCGCGCGTCCCGACCGCGGCCTGCGCCTGCGAAAAATGCTTCATAGTTTGCCGTTCTTCGTGCTCTCGCTGATCGCAATTTCGCTCTACATGCTGATCGCCGTCGAACCTCGCTATATTGCTCCATTCCTGGTATTGATTCTGCTGGGTATGCTGCCCGGGGTTTTGGTCGCCAATACCAAGCAGGCCACCAAACGCACCGTCCTCACAATGAATTTCATCTCCGCCGCGCTCGTCATCTTCACTGCAATGTTTGTCGGCTATCATCTGGCAGGTTTTCCCCGTGGATTCCACGGTGACGGTTTGGATGTCTACGCCCGCGTGGGAACGTATCTCAACACCGCTGGGGTGAATCCGGGCGATGAGATCGCCATCATCGGCGACAGTTCCGACGGGGACCGCTGGGCGCGTGCCGCGCGGGTTCGCATCGTCGCGCAGATACTTCGCGAAGACGTGAAGGATTTTTGGGCAATACCAGATGCCACCACCAGAGGCGGAATTTACGACGCCTTTGCTCGAACTGGAGCCAGAGCAGTCATCGCCGAAGACACGCCGCCGCCGTCCGCGCTCGCCGAGTGGCAACAACTGGGTAACTCCCATTACTACGTGCATTTCCTCAATTCGTCGGAGCGCAACTAGATCTTGCCCGCACCCAGAACCATGAATCCAAAAGTATCCGTCATCATCCCGACTTACAACCGCGGCATCAAGGTGTGCGCGGGTATCGAGAGCGTGCTGGCACAAACGTTCACCGATCTCGAAGTAATCGTCGTCGACGACGGCTCCTCGGACGACACTGCCGCTATCCTGCAACAAAGCTTTGGCGACCGCATCCGCTATTTCACCCAGCCGAACCAGGGCGCCAGTGTTGCCAGGAACCGTGGTGTGGCAGAAGCCCGCGGCGAATGGATCGCCTTTCTCGACTCTGACGATATCTGGGAAAAAGAAAAGCTGGAGTGGCAGCTCAAGGCGCTCGCCAAATTCAGCCCCGAATGCCGTGCGTGTTACACGGACATCCGGTTCTTCAATCACTCCGAAACCCGCACCATGTTCCAGTTGGTCGAAAACGAATTTCGCCATGAGCAAACCATGGGCGTGAATCGCGAAGTCCTGGAGCGCCTGGTGCGCCCCGGCGGTTCGGGCATGCTTGTATGTCTCTCGTCGCTCATTGTGCGCGCGGATGTTCTGCGCAAAACCGGCGGCTTCGATCCCTCGTTACTCTACAGCCAGGACAGCGAACTGATGTTCCGCTTGGCGATGCAAACCGGCTTCTGCTATGTGAATCTCCCGCTTGTCCGCTTTGACCGCTCGCCGGTAGAAGCGCGTCATGTTGGAGTCAGTTCCGACTGGAACAAAACAGATTTCTGGCTGGAAGACAGTCAGCGACGCCTCGAAGGACTATGGCGCCTGCGTGACAGCTTGCCGCCGAAGGTTCGGAATGTGATCCGCGAGCGGTTGTGCACGGTTCACAGCGGCTGGGCGAACTGGTATCTGGAAAACGGCGATTACAGCAACGCTCGGGCTGCAGCGTCGCGGGCCCTGCGTCTGAATCTAACTCTCAACGTGGCCGCAAAATGGCTGCTGACGTGGCTCAATCCCCAGCTCGCCCTTCGGACCGTGCAGCAGCGCAAGCAACGTGCGAAAGAGTCGTTCACCGTATGAAAACTGCCGTCGATTTTGAACTGAACCCGGAAGTTCGGCGCCAACCGGACCAGTCCGCTCTGCACAACCCTGCAGCTTGCCCGGTCTGCGGCCAAATCGAAACAACGCCTTGGCTCAGTGGCCACGATTACTTTCATGGCCGAGCAGAAAACTACTCTTTGGTCCGCTGCACCAATTGTTCGCTGGTCTGGCTGCAAAACCCGCCCCTGCCAGCAGAGATGGATCGGCACTACACCGACGCCTATCATCGGCTGATTTCTGCCGCCGGAGACGCGCACTCACGCTGGGCATTTCGAAAAGAGGCATTGGAACCCCATAAACAGTCCGGTTCCCTGCTCGACCTCGGCTGCAGTTCCGGCGCGTTTCTATCGTTCATGCGCGGCGACGCGTGGAAGCTTTACGGCATCGAGATGTCACACGAAAACGCCAGACTGGCCGAGCAGCGAAGCCACGCTCAAATTTTCGTCGGCGATATTTTGGAAGCACCGTTCCCTCAGAACTCCTTCGATGTCATCACCTGCTTCGATGTGCTCGAACATGTCTACCAGCCGCGCCAGGTCATCGAGCGCGTAAGCCATTGGCTGAAGCCCGGCGGATTGTTTTACGTGCTCGTGCCCAACATCGACTCCGCCGAGGCCCGCGTGTTTGGCCGCTACTGGCACGGTCTGGAGCTTCCCCGGCATCTGTCGCACTTCTCGCCGGCATCTCTAACCTTCCTCGCCAACTCAGTCGGGCTGCAAACAGCGTCCCTTGAAACTCACCGCAATCCTGCCGTAGGCACCTCCCTGCGATATGTCGGCGATGACATGTTTGCTGCCATCGGCATCCGTCGCACTCCGGTTGCTTACCGTTCCGAACCCGGCATTGCCTGGCGGGCCGCTCGAAAAGTAGTCAGGATGACCTTGTTGCGCATGCTTCTCGCGATGGCTCCCGTGGCCGGACAAGGCGAATCCATCCACGCCATATTTCAGAAAGCGCCATCGGCGTAATATGCTGCAGCCACTCCACCAGACAACTTCAGACGCACGCGAGGGCTTGTTCTCGCGCGCTTTGTCGAAGCTGAATACCATTTGGGTCAGCTCGACATATCCCTTTGCGCGCAAAGGACGCAATTTGTCGCTTCACTATGCAAGTGAGATTTCGCGCCTCCTCGCTTCGCACGTGGAACTCGGAAACCGCGTCGTCATCGGAAAACATTCCTGGTTCCATACCTGGGTCGACCCCGACATGAAGCACCAGATCAAAATCATTCTCGAAGACGATTGCCATATCTCTTCGCGCTGCACCATCACTGCCAAGAATCTTATTCGCATCGGCCGCGGCGCAGTTTTATCCTCTGATGTTCTGGTCATGGATCATGGCCATGCCTACGAGAACATCGATCAGCCGATCAAGGATCAGGGCGCGACCCGCGGCGGCCAGATTCACATTGGCGAAGGATGTTCCATCGGCCGCGGAGCCGCGATTCTATGCGACAAAGGCGAACTCGTTCTCGGTCCAGGCTGCGTGGTGGCACCTGGGTCTGTGGTGACTCGCAGCTTTCCAGCCAACTCGCGCATCGCAGGAAACCCGGCATCTCTGGTGCGGGAGTCCGCTCCGCCTAACACTGGCAACAACGGCCCAAACGGCAATCATGATTCGAACGCAAAACACACCACAGCCATCCTCCACTCCAAACTAACACCCGCCGATGAAAACCGCGCAGCGAAGAATGCCGTCAGCGAAGACCCCATCAACTGGCTCTCCCGCACCCTCACCAAAGTGCGCACCCAGTGGTTGGTCTGGACTTACCCGTTCGCGCAGTTCGGCAAAGCGTCCTGGGCACACTACTCATTTCGCATGTACCGTTCCGCCGCCCGATGCGTCAGCCTCGGCGATAGCGTCGGTCTGGCGCGAGATTCACGATTGGAAGTCACCGTGCCATCCGGCACCGAGCCGGCAGCACTCGTGATTGAAAATGGCAGCGGCCTGCAGCGGCGTGATGTCATTCGCGTGCGCAATGGAATCCAAATCAAGAAAGACGTCATCTTCGGCCCCTCGGTGCTGGTGGCCGACCACGTCGCCGATTCCCCAAAACACAAATCTCAACCTGCGACCATTCTGATCCAAGAAGACTGCTGGATCGGCTTCGGAGCCGTGATTGCCGCCGAACATGGCGACCTCGTCATCGGACGCCACTCCGTTGTCGGCGCCAATACGATCGTGACGCGCAGCATCCCGCCCTACTCTGTCGTCGCCGGCAATCCCGCGCGGATCGTAAAGCAGTACGACTTCCCCAAAGGCAAATGGGTCTTGGGTTGTGTTCGGCCGATCGACGCCACGAACGAGAAAACGGAAATCCCGCTGGAATATTCTCTTACCACCAAGTAACAGCATGTCGGGCCAATCAACCAATCCTCCGCATCCATTTGACATCCAACAGATGTCATCTCTTCACGAAGATATCGGTGTCCGCCGCGAACCGGTGAGCGATGACCCGTTATCCATCATCCCTCGTCTCCGCACCCGGCTGCACACGCTCTGGCTGCGATGGACGTATCCCTTCGACTCGATTGGCGAAAAGGTCACCCTGCATCACACCTCTGAGATTCCTCGCTCGCGCGCGCCCTACATCAGGCTCGGCGACCGGGTTTCGCTGATGAGTGATGTCTGGCTGAATATTCCTCAGGTTTCGCTCTGCAAAAAACCGGCCATCATCCTCGAAGACGGTTGTTCGCTTGGCCGCCGCTGCGTCATCTCGGCGAAAAACCAAATTCACATCATGCGAGATGTTCTGTTTGCCCCGTCCGTTCTCGTCATGGATCACAACCATGCCTTCGAAGATGTCTCGTTGCCCATCTGCCGCCAGCCTATGACGCCCGGTGGAACCATTCGCATCGAAGAAGGTTGCTGGATCGGCTACGGCGCCGCGATCTTGTGCAGCCGCGGAGAACTCGTCATCGGACGCGGTTCCGTCATCGGAGCCAACGCTGTCGTGAACCGGAGCATCCCTCCCTATTCGGTCGTTGTCGGAAACCCGGCCAGGATCATTAAGCGGTACGATCCACTGAGAAAAATGTGGATCCAGCCGATCGCGGAAGAAAGCATCGCCGAACCAAGCCCCACACTTGCTTAGGCGCGCACCCAGCAAAACTTTCGTACTCTGGAACTCAAGCGCCGTACAAAATAGCGTTCAATAAAGACCGTCGTCGATTTTAGGAACACCTTTGCCAGTCTTTACCTTTTCTCCGTTGACCGATCCCAGATGGGCTGAGTTCGTCGCCCAGCATCCGCAGACGAGTATTTTCCATACTCCCGCTTGGTTGTCAGCCCTCTCGCGTACTTACCGCTACGAGCCGGTCGTGTTCACTACAAATTCTCCAACTCAGCCATTAACCAACGGTCTGGTCTTTTGCAAAGTAAACAGTTGGATCACAGGTCGCCGTCTGGTCTCGCTGCCGTTCTCCGACCATTGCGATTGGCTGGTCGACTCAATCAACGATCGCGAAGAACTATTGTCCTCCATCTGCGAGTACGCAGCCCGCGAAGGATATCGCCATGCCGAGTTGCGGCCAAAATCCAGCGCGCCTCCGGAAGGCCATACCAATCTGCAAACGAATCTGACATTCTGTCTTCACACTCTTTCGTTAGACGCGCCAGTCGAGTGCCTATTCAAAAACTTGCACGTGAACTGCATGCAGCGCAAAATTCGGCGTGCGGAAAAAGAAAGTCTGCACTATCAATCCGGGCGATCAGCCGATCTCCTCCGCGCATTCTATGACTTGCAACTGCGCACCCGCCGCCGTCACAGTCTGCCGCCGCAGCCGTTTAGCTGGTTCCGCAGTCTCGCCACAGCCGTGGGCGAGAACCTCACCATCCGCACCGTGTCAAAAGACGCTCATCCCGTCGCCGCCATCCTGACCATGTCCCACAAGACCACAATAACGTTCAAGTACGGTTGCTCAGACGAGCGCTTCCACAACCTCGGCGGCATTCCGTTTCTCCTCTGGAAAGCAATCGAAGAAGGAAAAGCACAAGGCGCGGACGAACTGGATCTCGGCCGCTCGGAGTTAACCCAGCCGGGCTTGATCCAATTCAAAGATCGCCTGGGCGCAGTCCGAACCAACCTTCCCTACTGGCGCTTCCCGGCCGAAAAATCTGCCCACGCCATGCACTCCAACTGGACAACCCGCATGGCCAAGGCAGTCTTTGCATCCGTTCCCGATCCCATCTTCGTGGCTTCGGGAAACTTCTTGTACCGGCACATAGGCTGAAACCTCAAGTCACCGAACATGAAAACCGTCGCGGAAAATTCGACTGAACTGACCGGGACAAACCGGCTCATTCCGTCGATCTCCTGCAAGACGGACGATTCGGTTTTGCGAATGGGTCCGCAAAAGCCCTCTGACAGAATGTCCGACGCGAATTCTCAAGCCCCGCCATGTAACGCGTTGCTTGACCACTTCCGCTGCCCGGCAGAATTCATCGATATCAAGTTCAACCGCCAGCCATCAACTCAGGCAACCTGCTTCCGCTTCGGCCACGAAACTTGTTACGGCCAGTTGACCACCGAATTCGCGCTCAACCATCCGCACGAGAAGGGCCTTTTTAACGCCGAAGCAAACACTGCCTTCCAGAACGGATCCCTTTCCCTTCCCTTCGATCCCGACGACGTCATCGACAATCTTCGCCTCGAACGCTATCTTCAGAGCAACGCCCCGAGTCACCTCGAACGCGCCCTCAAAGACGCTTACTACGCCATCCGTCCGCTGCTGCCTGTGAACCTCCGCAAACATATTCAGCGCGCATACCTCAAAACCCGCGCCAGCCGTGCCTTTCCGCACTGGCCGGTCGACACCACCGTCGAAGATTTGTGCGAGCACCTGCTCTTGCTATCGATGCAAGCCCAAGGGATCGACGAAATTCCTTTCATCTGGTTCTGGCCGAACCGTGCCCGCAGCGCCTTCGCCATGACCCACGATGTCGAAACCGAAAAGGGTCGCGACTTCTGCACCCAACTCATGGACCTCGACGACTCCTTCGGCATCAAAGCTTCATTCCAGATCGTGCCGGAAGAGCGCTATGCACTGACCTCCGGCTTCATTCAGTCCATTCGCGATCGCGGTTTCGAAATCAACCTCCAGGATCTGAATCACGACGGAAACCTCTTTCGCGATCGCGCAGAATTCGAGCGCCGCGCCCGGAAGATCAACCGGCACGCGCAATTGTTTGGCGCGTCCGGTTTCCGCGCCGCCGTTCTCTACCGCAACTTCGACTGGCTCGCCGGCCTCAATTTTTCCTACGACATGTCCGCGCCCAATGTCGCCCATCTCGATCCCCAACCCGGCGGTTGCTGCACGGTCATGCCCTATTTCGTCGGCAAAATGCTCGAAATTCCCGTCACCACCACTCAGGACTACACGCTGTTCCATCTGCTCAACAATTACTCGCTCGATCTCTGGAAGACGCAGATCAACCACATCATGTCTCGCCACGGGCTGGCATCCTTCATCGTTCACCCCGACTACATCCTCGAGAAAAGAGCTCGCCGCGTATACACGGACTTGCTGACGTTCCTGCGCGAGCTCAATCGAAAACACAACATCTGGTTCGCGTTGCCTGCCGAAATCAATCGGTGGTGGCGTGCTCGTCAGCAGATGCGCATCGTCAACCGCTCCGGCGCCTGGCAGATCGAAGGCGACGGCTCCGCCAGCGCGACCCTTGCCTTCGCCCGCAGAATCGGCGACCGCCTCGAGTACGAGCTCGCCGAACCCAAGTCACAAAACGCAAAATGAATTTGAAATCATATTTCGATCGCGCCAAAGCTCTCGTCGCTGACCTTTCACGCAGTGACGGTCTCCGCGCCAAAGTCATGCGCGGCGGCAGTTGGCTCGCCGCTGGCAGCGTCTCCGAGCAGGTCGTGAGATTCACCCGCAACATGATTCTCACCCGGCTCCTTGCTCCCAGCGCCTTTGGTGCCATGGCCATTGTCATGTCGTGCTCGGCCGTAGTCGGCTCACTCACCGATGTCGGCCAGCGCGCCGCCGTAATCCAGAACCCCCGCGGCCGCGAAAAAGCCTATCTCAACGCGGGTTGGTGGCTCGCCATGTCCCGCGCGCTTTTCATCTATGTGCTGATCTTCACCGCTGCCCCATGGATCGCCCATTTCTACGGCAACGTCGATCTCAAAGCATTGCTCCGCGTCGCCATGCTCGGCACCTTGTTCGACGGCATGATGAGCCCCGCTTCCATCCTGCCCCAGAAAGACATGAAGTTCGGCCGCTGGATGGCCATCAGCAACGGCGGCGGCATCTGCGGCGTCATCCTCACCGTCGTTCTCAGCTTTTGGCTTCGCAGTGTCTGGGCGCTCGCCATCGGAGCCTGCAGCGAAAATCTCTTCCGCTGCATCCTGTCGTATATTCTCTGCCCCGGCCTGCCCTCATTCCGCTTGGATATCCACGTCGCTCGCGACCTCTACAAATTCTCCCGCGCCGTCGTCGGACTCTCGTTCCTCAACCTCATCTTCGCCCGCACCGACGTCTTCGTTTTGGGCAAACTCTTTTCCACCACCACTCTCGGCCTCTACACCATGGCGGTTTTGCTGGTGCAGACGCCCTCCAGCTTCATCACCACCATGATGGGTCAAATTCTTTTCCCCACCTTCGCCCACGTGCAGGATGACAAACACCGCATCAACCGCATCCTCATGGAAGTCACCTCCTGGCTTATCGTCTTGGGACTTCCCTGCGTCGTCCTGATCTTCCTCGCCGGCCATTCTTTGCTCTCGATCGTCTATGGCGCGCGTTACGTCGCCGCCGCCGGACCGCTGGCCGCCGCGGCAACCGTCGTCTTTCTCAACATTCTCAATGCCGGCATCACCTGCGTCTTCAGCGGCATCGGACGCCCCGCTCTGCACCGCCGTGCCGTAGCCGCTTCCGCCGTGGTCATGCTGATCGCCATCTACCCATCCTGCAAGCTCTTCGGATTCGTCGGTGGCCAGATCGCCGCCTTGCTCGCAATCGTCGTCAGCTACGCGCTCCAGCTCGACCGCATGCGCCATCTCACTGGCCTCAATCTCGCCCGCTACGCCCGCGCTTTCGTCCCCGCAATCTTCGCCTGCGTCGCCATGCTGATCGTCGTGCTCGGCGGCCGCCGCATGGGTCTCGCGGCCAAGCCCGCTTTCGATTTAATTTTGTGCTTGGCAGGTTGCGCCATTACTTACGCCATCTGCCTGCCTTCGCACTTCCGCTCCTCCAGAAAAAAAGATCATTTGTTCACGGCGCAGCGCTCGGAAGCTGCTGTCGTTTAATTCACCAAGAGGATCAAACCGTAGTATGTGCGGCATTGCCGGAATGTTGAGATTCGATGGCGGTCAGCCCGACGCCCATCGTCTCGAAAAAATGATCGCTACGCTCCACCACCGTGGCCCGGATGCCCATGGCATCCATATCTCCGGCATCGCCGGCCTCGCCCACGCGCGCTTGAGCATCATCGATCTCAATACCGGCCAGCAGCCCATGTCGACCGAAGACGCTCGACTTTGGATCACCTTCAACGGCGAAATCTTCAACTACATCGAACTTCGCGAAGAGCTCATCGCCAAAGGACATCGCTTCCTCACCCGCTCCGACACCGAAGTCATCCTCCATGCCTACCGCGAGTACGGCGAAGACTGCGTCAAACATTTCAACGGCCAGTGGGCTTTTGCAATCTGGGATTCCGCAGAACAAAAATTGTTTCTCTCTCGCGACCGCGCCGGCGTTCGCCCGCTCTTCTACACTCAATCTCAAAACGCCTTTTTGTTCGCCTCTGAAATCAAAGCCCTAATGGCCTCCGCGGATGTCTCCCGCGAATTCGATCCCCAGGGCATGGACCAGGTTTTCACCTTCTGGTCGCCGATTCCGCCGCGCACCGCATTCAAAAACATCTTTCAGATTCCGCCCGCCCACTCGCTCACCGTAAAAGGCCGCGATCTCCGGCTTAAGGAATACTGGTCGCCCTCCTATCTGCACAACGGAGACCTGCGCCATCGCAACGAACATGAAGCCGCGGAAGAACTGCTCGCATTGTTACAAGATGCCACCCGCATCCGCCTCCGTTCTGACGTTCCGGTCGGCGCTTACCTCAGCGGCGGTCTCGACTCAACTCTGACCACCGCGCTCGTTCGAAAAGTGGCCGGCGATCGCCTGCGCAGTTTTTCCATCGCATTCGATGACACCGAATTCGACGAAAGCCCCTATCAGCAGGAAGCCAGTTCCTACATCGGCACCGAGAACTCTCACGTCTCCTGCTCGCACGCCGACATCGCCCGTGTGCTGCCGCAGGTCATTCAACACACCGAGCTGCCCATTCTTCGCACCGCTCCTGTACCCATGTTTCTGCTCTCGAAACTCGTCAACCGCAGCGGATTCAAAGTTGTCCTCACCGGCGAAGGTGCCGACGAAGCTCTCGGTGGTTACGACATTTTTAAGGAAGCCAAAATCCGCCGCTTCTGGGCCAACCATCCCGATTCCAAATGGCGCCCGCTGTTGCTGAAGCGTCTCTATCCGTACCTTTCGGATTTTCAACGTCAATCGGCCGCCAGTCTGAAGCTCTTTTTCAAAACCACCGGCGACGACCTCGCCAGCCCGTTGTTCTCTCACTTGCCGCGCTGGGAGCTGACTTCGCGCCTCAAGCTTTTGTTCTCCTCCGATTTCCGCGCGCAGATCGGCGGCTTCAACGCGCTCGGCGAACTCGAAACTTCCTTGCCGTCAGAATTTCACTCCTGGCCGCACTTCTCGCAGGGCGAGCACCTCGAAGCTCGATATTTTCTTCCCGGATATCTGCTCTCTTCTCAAGGCGACCGCATGGCCATGGCTCACTCCGTCGAAGGCCGGTACCCATTCCTCGACTATCGCGTCGTCGAATTCGCCGCTAAACTGCCAGTGAATCTCAAAATGAAAGTTCTCAACGAAAAATATTTGCTCAAGCGCGCCTCCAAAAATCTCGTGCCTCCCTCGATTCTCTCCCGTCGCAAGCAGCCTTATCGCGCTCCCGACAGCCGCAGTTTCTTCAACGGCTCTTCGCAATCCTATGTATCCGATGTTCTCTCACCCGGCTCCGTCAAAAAAGCCGGTGTCTTCGATCCCCGTGCCGTCGCCGCAATCGTCGACAAATTCAGAGCCGGAAAGGCCAGCAGCGTCAAAGACGACATGGCCTTGATCGGCGTTCTTTCCACTCAGCTCCTCGCATCACAATTCACAAATCAATAGGTGGCAAGTCAAATCAATGCAGACAACTGACATCGAACGCGAAGTAAAAACATTCCTCATCAACAACTATCTTTTCGGCAAGAGCGAAGCCTTGGCTGACAACGCTTCCCTGCTCGACAACGTCATCGACTCCACCGGCGTGCTCGAACTTGTCGTCTTTCTGCAGGAGACCTTCGGCATCACCGTCGAAGATGAAGAAGTCACCCCCGACAACATCGAATCCGTCAACAAAGTCGTCGCCTACGTCGAACGAAAACTGGCCAAACGCTCAGCCGTCAAGACTGGACGCTGAAGCCGCCAGCTCAATCCAATGACAGCTTGTATCTAACAGAAACAACGCCAGTTAGCACTCAGCCCCCAACCCAGCCTGTGCTATACTGAACACACATTCCCCCCTTTGCGGGCGCGCTTGTCGCCCTCCAAGCAACCAAAAATTCAAAAGAGCGGACTCAAAAACTATGCAGAAGACTGTAATCATTGGCGCCGGTCCTTACGGACTTTCCGTCGCCGCCCATCTCCGTGGAAATGGTATCCCGTTTCGCATCTTCGGCCGGCCCATGGATAGCTGGCTCGCGCACATGCCCAAAGGCATGAAGCTCAAGTCGGATGGTTTCGCCTCCGACATCTACGATCCGCAAAGCGCATTCACCATCAAAAAATTCTGCGCCGAGCGCGGCATCGAGTACGCCGACACTGGCGTGCCCGTCAAGCTCGACACCTTCACCTCCTACGGCCTTGCTTTCCGCGACCGCATGGTGCCCGAGCTTGAAGACAAGATGGTAGTCAGTCTCGACCGCTCGCCCAACGGATTCGTTCTGCAGCTTGAAGACGGTGAAACCATCCACACCGCCAGCGTTGTCCTGGCCGTCGGCATCACCCACTTCGCCTACGTTCCCGAAAATCTGCGCCATCTCTCACCCCAGTATCTTTCTCACAGCGCCCTCCATCACGAAGTCGAACCCTTCCGCGGCAAAAGCGTCGTCGTAATCGGAGGCGGTTCGTCGGCCCTCGATCTCGCCGGCCTGCTCAACGAAGCCGGAGCCAACGTTCAACTCGTCAGCCGCGCTGCAGAATTAAAGTTCCATAGCACTCCCACCGGCAAGCCGCGCTCCTGGTTCCAGCAACTGCGTCATCCCAAGTCAGGCCTCGGCCCGGGGATGCGTTCGCGCTTTTTCTCCAACTCTCCGGAAATCTTCTATTACCTGCCGGCCAGTCTTCGCGTTCAGGCGGTTCGCCGCACCCTCGGCCCGTCCGGCGGATGGTTCATTCGTGAAAAGGTCATCGGCAAATTGCCCTTGCACCTCGGTTGGACGCCACAAAGTGCCGAAGTCCAAAACGGCAAGGTGAATCTGAACATTCGCAGCGCCGACGGCAAAACTCAGCAACTCACCGCCGATCACCTCATCGCCGCCACTGGCTATCGCGTCGATCTCAGCCGCCTCGGCTTTGTCAGTCCTAACATTCGCAGCAAGATCTCCACCCTCGAAGGATCGCCGGTGCTTTCGACCGGCTTTGAATCTTCCGTGCCCGGGCTTTACTTCGTCGGCGTCGCCGCCGCCAATAGCTTCGGCCCGGTCATGCGTTTCGCATTTGGCGCCGGATTCGCCGCTCGCCGGGTTACCAAAGCCCTGGCGAAATCCCCTTCCAGAGTGCCCGCTCCCGTAGCCGTTGCCAAGGTAGCGACCACCAGCGAATGACGATGACACTCGCACAACTTTCGAGGCTGACCGATAAATGAAACGAGAAACCATCGCCATCCACGTGGGCTACGACGGCGACCCCACCACCAAAGCCGTCGCCGTACCCATTTATCAGACGGTCGCTTTCGAATTCGATAGCGCCGAGCACGGCGCGGCTCTGTTCAACCTCGAAGTCCAGGGAAACATCTACACCCGCATCGGCAACCCCACCAACACTGTTCTTGAAAAGCGCGTGGCCGCGCTCGAAGGTGGATTCGAAGCCCTCAGCGTCAGCTCCGGCATGGCCGCAATCCACTACGCTCTCATCAATATCGCTGAGGTTGGCAACAACATCGTCTCCACTCCGCAACTCTATGGTGCAACCTAC
Organism: Terriglobales bacterium; assembly: GCA_036392935.1. GTDB lineage: Bacteria > Acidobacteriota > Terriglobia > Terriglobales > Acidobacteriaceae > DASVWZ01. The sequence goes on from DASVWZ010000041.1 coordinate 16,827, forward strand.
ACCCTCCTCGCACACATTCTCTCGAAGCAGGGCATTACCACCAAATTCGCCACCACCGATCATCCCGAAGAAATCGACAAACTCATCGACGAAAACACCCGCGCCGTCTACTGCGAGAGTGTCGGCAACCCCGCAGGCAATGTCGCCGATATCGAAGGCCTGGCTCGCGTCGCCCACAAGCACGGCGTGCCGCTAATCGTCGACAACACCGTCGCCACTCCCATCCTGCTTCGCCCCATCGAGCACGGCGCTGACGTCGTCGTTCACTCCATGACCAAATTCATGGGCGGTCACGGCACCACCATCGGCGGCATGATCGTCGACAGCGGCAAGTTCCCCTGGCGCGATCATCCCAAAAAATACTACATGCTGAACACGCCGGAGATCGCCTACCACGGCGTGGTCTACGTCGATCACTACAAAGAAGCCGCTTACGTCGCCCGCTGCCGCACCGTCGCGCAGCGCAACACCGGCTCCACGCTCTCGCCCTTCAACGGCTTTCTTCTGCTGCAAGGCGTCGAAACTCTCGCCCTGCGTGTCGAGCGCCACGTCGAAAACGGCCGCAAAGTCGCCGAGTTCCTCCGCGCCCATCCCAGCGTCGAATGGGTCAACTACGCCGGCTTCTCTGACAGCCCGCTTTATCCTATGGCGCACCGCTATCTCGGCAACAACGCCTGCTCGCTGATGACCTTTGGCGTCAAAGGTGGCTTCGAAGCCGGAAAAAAATGTTTTAACGCCTTCAAACTTTTTAAGCGCATGGTGAACATGGGCGATGCCAAATCGCTCTCCTGCCATCCCGCTTCCACCACCCATCGCCAGCTCACCCCCGAAGAGCAAGCCAAAGTCGGCGTCACCCCCGAAATGATCCGCCTGAGCGTCGGCATCGAGCACATCGACGACATTCTCGAAGACCTCGCCCAGGCCCTCGACAAAGCCGAAGTGAAAAATATTAAGCACGCGCGGAAGCAAAGCGTCTGAGCGCAATTGTCAAAAACCGCCCCCTAAGTCCTTATTTATCTATATTTTGATATCTAACTATCTTTGTTATCAATAACTTACGTCGATATGCGCAACTCTAAACCTTTTAGAATCAATAATTTACATGGGTCTGATAGTGGGCTCTACTAATACCCCGGCAAGGATCCCATGCCACTGATCATCGAAGGCGGACGAATTCCTCCCCGTTGGTTGGAAACAAACCGACAGCCGGGAACGTCCGGCTATCCGGCGCCATCCGTCCGCATCGCCTTCATCAACAACATGCCCGACGCCGCCCTCGAAGACACCGAACACCAGTTCTTCGACCTGCTTCATGCCGCTGCCGGCGCTCTCCCGGTCAGCGTCAAGCTTTTTTCCCTGGCAGGCGTCTGCCGTGGCGAGCGCGCCCAGCAGCACTTGGCAAATTTCTACACTGGTTGTAAGCATCTGCTGAACGACCATTACGACGGCATGATCATGACCGGGACCGAACCCAAGCAGCCAAACCTGCGCCAGGAGCCTTATTGGCAGCCTCTGGCCAGCATTCTCGACTGGGCTGAGACCAACACGTCTTCCGTCATCCTGTCATGCCTCGCGGCCCACGCCGGAGTCCTCCATAGCGACGGCATTAATCGCCATCCTCTAAGCGATAAGCAGTTCGGCGTCTTCGACTTCACAAAACAAATCGACCACCAGTTAACTCTCAGTGCCGGCCAACCCGTGCGGTTCCCGCACTCCCGCTGGAACGAAGTTCGAGCCGCGGAATTGACCGCATCCGGCTACCACGTCCTCACCGCGTCACCCGACGGCGGCGTCGACTCGTTCGTAAAAAAGAAGAAGCAGAGTCTCTTTGTTCACTTTCAAGGACACCCCGAGTACAGCGCTCTCACCTTGCTCAAGGAGTATCGCCGCGACATCAAGCGCTTCCTTCGCCACGAGCGCGAAACCTATCCCACAATGCCAAAGGGATATTTCATCAAAGACGCGGCAAAACTCCTGACTGCATTTCAAGAAGTCGCTTCTGCCGCCCGCGATGAAGCCTTGATCGAAGATTTCCCCCAGGCCGCCATTGCCGCCAGCCTGCAGAACACTTGGCGCGATTCCGCCGTGAGCATCTATCGCAACTGGCTGCAATACCTCGTCGCCAGAAAAGCGGATGCGCCCCTGTTCACAGCCATGGCGCCCGCCCGCCAAATCGCGACTCCTCTCACCAACGAGGTTGCATAACTCTTGCCGACGCCTGCCAATACGACCGGTGCCGCAAACCACTCCATGCGCATCAGTGACGTCATAAATCGCTGGGCCGAAGCATCTCCCGATCACCCTGCACTTGTCGGAGTGTTAGGCACTTGGTCTTACGCCAAGCTCGCTGCCGTGGTCGCCCAAACCCGCGCCTGGCTTGAACAATCCGGCATCCGCCCGGGCGACCGCGTCATGATCATCGGAGAGAACTGCCGCGCATTCGCCGCTGTTTTGCTCGCCGCCTCCAGCCTGGACGCGTGGCCGGTCCCCGTGAATCCTCATCTCTCGCCCCGCGAGGTCGACGCCATCCGCGATCACTGTGGCGCCCGCCGCATCGTCTACATCAGTGGCGTATCGATCCTCGCGAAGGACCACGCCCAGCGTCACGCAGCAGTGATCGGCGAAGTTTCCGATCTCGGATCGATTGGCCTGGGACCTCTGAACGAAAACACCGAGCCCGAGCCAGTCGAAGCCAATGTCGGCAGCCGCGTCGCCGCCCTGATCTACACTTCAGGCACCACCGGCCTTCCCAAGGGAGTCATGCTGACCCACGACAACCTGCTCTTCGCCGCCGGAGGCGCCGCCAAGATTCGCTCGCTGACTCCGGCAGATCGCTTCTACGGCGCGCTGCCCTTGTCGCACATCGTCGGGCTCTCAACGATTTTCTTAAGTTGCCTGCTCAGCGGCGCAACCCTTTACCTGGCCCCGCGATTCGATCCCATGGCCGCTCGCTTGTCACTTGAAAAAGATGGCATCACCATCCTGCTAGGCGTGCCTTCGATGTATTCGTTGTTCTTGCAATATGCAAAAGTCCGCAAGATCGAGTCGCTCAACCTGCCGGCTCTTCGCATTATGTCGTGTTCAGGCGCTCCGCTTGCGCCCGCGATTAAGGCATCCGTCGAAAAACTTCTCGGTCTGCCGCTCCACCATTCCTACGGCGTCACCGAATGCTCACCCAACGTCGCGCAGGTCAGGCCCGAAGATCCTCCCCGCTCGAACGCGTCTGTCGGCCGCGTGTTTCCTGGGATGGAAGTCAAACTGATCGGGGACGACCACCAACCCGTGCCCGCCGGCGAAGTCGGGGAACTGCTTGTCCGCGGACCCAACGTGATGCGCGGCTACTATCGCGCTCCCGAAGAAACCGCCGCCGCCATCGACGCCGACGGATGGCTGAACACCCGCGACCTCGCCCGTTTCGAAGGTGACGACCTTTTCATCGTCGGCCGCACCAAAGACATGATCATCCGCTTCGGATTCAACGTCTACCCAGCGGAACTCGAAACCGTATTCAACGGCTATCCCGGAGTCGCTCACTCGGCGGTGATCGGCAGGCCCATCGAAGGCGATGAAGAAATTATCGCGTTTGTCGAACCCATCCCCGGTTCAACCGTCACCACGGTCGAACTGGCTGAGTACGCCGCCAAGCATTTGGCCTCTTACAAACGGCCTTCGAAATTCATCGTCGTCTCCAAACTACCGCTCACCCCAACCGGCAAAGTCATCAAAGGCGAATTGAGCAAGCTCCTCCCACCCAAATCCGCACCGCGTAACGCATCTACAGCGGAACCTCAACCAGCGTAGGCCCATCCGCCGCGAGTCCATTCCGCAGCGCCTTCGCAAATTCATCCAGCGATGCCACGCGCCTCGCCGGAACTCCCATCCCTTTCGCCAACGCCACCCAATCCAGATCCGGCCGTCCGATCTCAAACATGCTCGCCGCTCGCGGCCCCGGATTTCCGACCCCTAAGTAAGCAAACTCACGTTTCAACACGGCGTAGTCGCGGTTCGCGAACACCACCGTCGTCACGTTGAGACCCTCCCGCGCCATCGTCCACAGCGCCTGCAGCGTGTACATGCCGCTGCCATCCGCCGTCAGGCACAACACCCGCCGCTCCGGACAAGCCACTGCCGCGCCCACGGCCAGCGGCAGCGCTATCCCGATCGACCCTCCCGTATTTCCCAGCCAATCGTGCCGCGGACATCCCTTCGTTGCCGCCATCAATCCCCGTCCCGACGTCATCGATTCATCCACCACGATCGCGTCTTCCGGTAGCAACGCCCCCACCGCCGCCGCCAACCCTTGCAGCGTAATCTCACCGCTTGGCGCCGCCGGCCGTTCCGATTTCTCGACGACCGGCTCAACCCCCCGCGCACCTACAGCCTCTGCCAGCGCTGCGAGTGCGCCCACGTAATCTTCGCCTGGCTTCGCCAGCGCATGAATCTCGCACTCCGCCGAAGTAAATTCGCTGCTCTTTCCCGGATACGCAAAATACGCCACCGGCGCCTTCGCGCCCACCAGAATCAGCTGCCCGAACTCTTTGAACTGCTCAATCCCCTGCTCAAGCACATACTGCACGCGGTCCACTCTCGGCAACCCCGCCCCACGCTCCAGCCTTGTAATTGGATACGGTGCAAACAGCTTCGCCCCCGTCGCCGTTGCGATTCGCCCCGCCGCGACCAGGCCCCTGCCATAAAGCCCATTCCCACCGACCAGAATTGCCGTCCGCGCCCCCGACCGCAGCAGCGCCGCCGCTCGTTCAATCGCCTGCCCATTCGGCATCGCCGGCCTCACCAACGCCGGCACAACTCCCACCGCTCCACCATCGCTCCACGCCACATCCGCCGGCAGAATCAACGTCGCAATCTGCCCCGGCGCAATCCTCGCCGCCATCACCGCCTCCGCAGCATCGCGCCCCACTTCCGCCGCCGAACCCACCGTCCGCAGCCACTTTGAATACGGCCGTGCAATCCCTTCAATGTCCGAAACCAGCGGCGTGTCGTGCGGCAAATGAAACGTCGCATGTTCGCCCGCCACATTTATTATCGGCACCTGTGCCCGGCTGGCGTTATGCAGGTTCGCCAGTCCATTCGCCAGCCCCGGCCCCAGATGCAGCAGCGTCCACGCCGGTTTTTCCGCCATGCGCGCGTATCCATCGGCCGCGCCCGTCGCCACGCCTTCAAACAACGCCAGCACGCAGCGCATCTCGGCGATTCGATCGAGCGCCGCAACCAAATGAATCTCAGATGTCCCCGGATTGGTGAAACAGGTATCGACTCCGCCCGCCAGCAGCGTGCGAATTAGAGCTTCGGCTCCGTTCATCCAATTATCTTCACAGAAATTTCGCTTCGGCGGGATAACCGCATGTTGACGTGCCTGTGGACGCGTATGTCGACAGGTGGACTACCGCATGGCCTCATCGACGTATCGCGAGATGGTCGCCGCCAGCTTGTCATAATGCGTGGCCATGATTCCCAAATGATCTCCCGGCACCGTCTCAACCTCAAACTGCGCCGCCAAATTCGCCCACACCGGCGTCGGATCGGCTGGAAAATCCGTGGGCACCGCAGCCCTCACAAATCGAATTCGCCCCGCATAAAACTTTGGACGATATTTTGTCAGCGCCTGATACGCGCACTCCCGCGCCCGTTGCATCGCCGGAGACAACGACACATCCACCGGAAGCTGGTAGGAAACCTTCGGCACGCGCGCCCTCCGCCGTGACGGCCGCAGCATCAGCGAAACTGCTTCCCCAAACGGCAATTTCATGGCGGTTGCCGCGCGCTTCGTCGCCAGCCGCGCCAACAACCGCCCACGTTCCACAAACGACAAGTACCGAATATCCGGATACGAATCCAGCATGGCCAGCAGCGCCACTTCTTCTCCCGCGGCCGTCAATCGCTGCGCCATCTCCAGAGTCACCAATCCGCCCAGCGAATACCCCGCCAACAGATACGGCCCATGCGGCTGAACCTGCCGCACCGCATCCAGATAAAACTCCGCCATATCTTCAATGCTGTCGAATGGCTCTTCCAACCCATCCACACCCTTCGCCTGCATGCCCTGAATCGCATGCGGCGTCTGCATGTGCTTGATCACCTGAAAAAAATCAATCACGCTTCCGCCCAAACCATGCGTCACAAACAGCGGAGGCCGCGCCGATCCCTCTCTAAGTGGCACCAGCGCCGGCAGGCGCAATTCGGTTGCTTCATCCAACACCGCAGCCAGCGCGGAAATCGTGGGCGCGCAATAAATCGTCACCGGCGGCAGCTCTCGCCCGCACACTCGCGCAATCTCATTGAAAAGCTGGAGCGCCAGCGACGAATCTCCGCCCAGCTCAAAAAAATTGTCTTCAGCTTCGACGGGCGAGCGCTGCAACACCTGCTCCCAGATCGGAGTCAGCATGTCGAGAGTCGTCGTGGTTGGCATCACTCCCAAAATCGCCTCAGCAGATAACCGCGTCCATCATCGAACCTTCACCGCCGCCTCGACTCCGGCGTGCGCAAACTCCCAATAAAGTTCGCGGGCTTTCGTATACAGCGGACCGAACGGCAAACTTCGATCGCCAATCCGTGTCGCCGGAACCACCTTCGAATAATTTCCCGTCGAAAAAATCTCGTCCGCCTTTTCGAACTCCTGATACGTCAGCGTCTTCTCCACCACCGTTACGCCCGCTCCCCGCAACAGCCCAATCACTCTCTGCCGCGTGATCCCATTCAAAAATGTCCCATTCGCCACCGGCGTGAACACCACTCCATCTTTCGCCATAAACACATTTGAAGTGGCCAGCTCCGCAACGTTCCCCACCATGTCGCAGACAATCGCATTATCGAATCCGCGCGATTGCGCCTCAAACAGCGACCGCGCATTGTTCGGATACAAACACCCCGCCTTCGCATCCACCGGCATCGTCTCCAGCGTTGGCCGCCGAAACGGCGACAGCGTTATCGAAAACCCCTTCGGCGTCCGCATCGGAGCCTCATACACTGACAAGCACCACTGCGTTGACTCCGGATCGTGCGCCTGCACCCACGGTCCTTCTTTTTCCGCCCAATACATCGGCCGGATATACAGCGCAACGCTCCCATCGAATCGCGAGATGCCTTCCTGCGCCAGCCTGATCCACGTCTCCGTCGAAACCGTCGGCTTCAAATACAGCTTCTTCGCCGAATCGTTTACCCGTGCGCAATGCAAATCCAGATCGGGCGTAACCCCTTCAAACGCCCGCGCGCCATCGAAGACAACCGAGCACATCCACGCCGCGTGCGTCCGCGGACCCATGATGCCGATATTGCCCTCATGCCATTCGTCTTTAAAAAACGTCCAGGTTTTGGAGCAGCCGCTTCCGATGGTCAAAATCGCTCCTTCGTGCTTAATTTTATGAGCTTCGCCAGAACACAACCGCGTGAGGGGAGCCACTGCAAACCGATCCTTGGGGGCGGATCGCTGGTGTCCGGCTCTCATAAAATTACGCTACCGGACAGGGCCAGTCAACACCCGTAAGTGCCAGTACGCGCCGGAAAAACCGGGCAAAACACCCATTCCTACGGTTGGTACCCAAACACCGCCTTCAGCTCCAGGAACTCCTCCAGCCCTGCTTCGCCCCACTCCCGCCCATTGCCCGACTGTTTGAACCCGCCAAAACACCCGCCAAAGTCAACCTTCGCATTGTTGATGTGTACGTTCCCCGCGCGAATCCTTTTAGCCACGCGGCGTGCCCGTTCCACATCTCCCGACGTGACAAATCCGGCGAGCCCATACGGAGAATCATTCGCAATCCGTACGGCATCATCTTCGTTTTCATATTCGATGATCGAAAGCACTGGCCCAAAAATCTCCTCGCGCGCAATCGTCATATCGTTGCGGACATCCGCAAATACCGTCGGCTTCGCGTAGTAGCCCTTCGTCAGACCCTCAGGATGTCCCAATCCTCCCGCAACCAGCGTCGCGCCCTCATCAATCCCCTTCCTGATCAAGCTCTGCACTTTTTCAAACTGGGCTTTGCTCGCGAGCGGTCCCAGATGAATACCTTCCGTAAACGGATCCCCAACCCGCGTCGCCTTCGCCGCCGCCTCCGCAAACTTAACCGCGTCTCGCTTCTTCGATCGCGGAATCAGCATTCGCGTTGGCGCATTGCATGACTGGCCGCTATTGCGAAAGCATGCTTGCACACCCGCCCGCACCGCTTTTTCAAAATCCGCATCCTCCAGAATGATGTACGCCGCCTTGCCTCCCAACTCCTGCGTCACCCGTTTCACCGTCGGGGCCGCGGCCTCTGCAACCGCAATGCCCGCTCGCGTCGATCCCGTAAAAGACACTGCATCAATATCCGGATGCGACGCGATCGCCGCTCCAACCGTCGGTCCATCTCCATCGACTAAATTAAATGCCCCCTGCGGCACGCCTGCATCATGCAGAATCTGTGCAAACAAATGAGCCGACAGCGGCGCAACCTCGCTCGGCTTCAATACCACCGTGCAGCCCGCAGCCAAAGCCGGCGCCACTTTGGCCACGACCTGATTCATCGGCCAGTTCCACGGCGTGATCAATCCGCACACGCCGATCGGCTCTTTCCGCATCAGCGTCGATCCCTTGAGCTGCTCAAAGTCAAAATGCTCCAGGACCTTCACCATTTCTTGCAGGTGCGACATCCCCGCCGGAACCTGCGCCGACCGGGACAGCGACAGCGGCGCACCCATCTCCACCGAAATCGTCTCCGCCATCTCTTCGCTTCTTGCCTCATAGGCCGAGATGATCTTCTTCAGCAGCGCCAAGCGGTCTCTGACAGAAGTCTCTGAATACGCCGCAAACGCTCTTCTTGCTGCTGCCACCGCGCGATCCACATCCGCCCGTCCGCCGAGCGAAATCGTCGCGATCGTTTCTTCCGTAGCCGGATTCACGACGGCGTGGTCGCGCCTTTCAACCGGATCAACCCAAGCGCCGTTGATATAAAACTGACGGTAATTCTTGTTTTGCTGGAAGTTTAGGTTCAAAGAAGGCATGAATTAATGATGCGCAGGCGACGCCACCGGCGCCTTCTGGCTCTCCGTCAATGCAAGCACCGCATAAGCCGTCGCCGCGTCGCTCATAAACTGGCCCGTGTCTGAAGTTGGATTTCTACGCTTGTTCACCGAGTTCGACCGCCAGAAGCCGTCTTTATCCTGATTCGTCATCAGCCACGAAATTCCGCGCTTCACGGAATCATGGCTGCGGTCGACTCCCGCTTGCCGCAAAACAAAAACCATAAAGCTCGTTGCCAAGCCATCGCTGTTGTTGTCCTGCAAGGATCCATCGGCGCGAATCCACGCGCGCCACATTGTCGAAAAGCTCGAACCATGCGGGCTGAACGCAGCCGCCGGAAGCTCCCAGCCCCCATCCGGCTTCTGCCGGCTCGAAATTTCATCGATCAACACTTTCTGTTGCTCACTTGTCAGCAGACCCGGCAATTTCGTCGACGCCCATAGCACCGTCGCCCGATTCATCAACGACTGTGTGGCAAAGCTGCGCCGCAAATACTGTCGCAGCATTTCGACCTGCGGCTGTATCTCCACACTCGTCCGGTAATCCTCCGGCGCGGTTCCTACCGCCACGGCCGCCAATGCCGCGCCATAATACTCCGAATCTTTTGCTTCCCATGGCTCCAGATTGAATTGCAGCCACGGCCACGAGCCCTTGTCGTCTCCCGCAGTTCTTTGTAGCGCCCACATGTTGCCGAAAGCCGCACGGGTGTCATCGCTGAGTTGCCCGGCTTGCGCGTCGTGCGCCGCAAGAATCAGCGCATTAACCACCGATTCCGTCCCTCGCGACTGCACCGGCTTATAAGCGTGATCGTCGTAGTATGGCTGAACCTCTTTCCATAGCCGCACGCGCTTTATAACGTTGTCCAAAACCCGGCGCTCCTCACCCGACGGTTCGTTCTCGCCCAACGTGCCTCTCAGCGCCGGGCGCGCCAGCGAATACACCATCGAAGTGTGGCAGGAAACGCAAGCCGTATCATGGTCCCGCGCCGCCCCATTCCAGCCCAGCCACCAGTTCGTTCGATAATCAAGATAGCCGGCCGCAGCTCTTGCGTCCCACGTCGACGCCACCGTCTTGGCTTCCGGACGTGAGCACGCGATTGCAATGACCGATACACCAATAGCCAGGGCTACTGAGCCAACAATCTGTAGTTTTGCGCGAATGGGCTTCACCCAATTCCGGTCAAATACGTGCCTGGGGAGGATAAAAAAGGCCCCCGGAATCCTGTTTACAATCTCTCACAGTCCAGATGCCCAAGACAATCCTCCTCCGATTCGGTGATCATGCTACGGGGTTTTGCGTCCCATCAAGCACTGTCGAGGACAAGGCAGTCATGCCTAACGTCCGCGCTTGTTCGATTGGTTTTTCTCCGCGGCCTCTGGCTTCGACTTTAATCTGCAATCCAAAATCCGTGGAAATCCGGTGCCAATCAGTGGCCGAGCCTTTGCCGTTCAATCGCTCAATCCCCCGATCTCCCGATCACTCAATCACCCGATCGCTTGTCAAGCCCCCAAGAAACCCGAAATCCGCCTAACTCCCTCATTCCACTCGAAATATAAACTTGCCAATCGTGTCTTATTTACCCCCTCCAATTTGATATTCTGAATATATAGGGTAAATTCAAGAATTTCGCCGGCTGCGCACCGGTAAAATGAGCATAACTTATTTGTTTTGAAGATTTTACGGCCTTGTTGTCGCCGTAAGCCTCTGATTCTAAAGACATAAAAAATTAACTCGTTTGTTTTCTAGATTTTACAATATCCCCAATATTATCTAGATTTTAGCCTCCTCGCCGCTTGTAAGTTGTTGATTCTAGGGATAGGGGGGAGGGGGGGTAGGGTAACCAAAAGGTTAACATTTTAGGCGATAACATAGCCCGGCTTGAGGACGCCGGCGAGGTGGATTCGCCGGCTTAAACGCCCCCGCCGGGGGAGCCCGGCCGCAACCGAAAGCACCAGCAAAAAAAAGACACCACGCGTTGCAGCCCCTGCCGGGCCACCAGCAGAAACCATGCTGCCCGGCCAACATTGGGAGATTTGGCTTCTTGCCACATCTCCCGCAACATTTTTATTCGGTCGCCGGAGCTCAGCCGCACCCGGATCCCTTGCGTCGTAATCCGGTCATAGGCGACCCGCTCCAAATACGC
>DASVWZ010000042.1:0-45338 GCA_036392935.1 Terriglobales bacterium
CCTTTGCGTGTCCTTCGCGTCCTTTGCGGTCCAAGATTTCCAACTTCTGCCTTCTCACCTCTAACTTCTGCCTTGGCCCTCACTTCTGCCTTCTCACTTCGTACTTCTGCCTTTTTCTTGTCAAGCCCCCAAAAACGCCAAATTTCCCCTAACTCATTCATTCCATTCCAAATATAATTCTCCCAATCGTGTCATGTTTACCCCCTCAAACTTGATATCCTATACTTAGGAGTAGAAAATTCCCGCCGGGCCGCCCGTTCGGCCCCTGTTAGCCCCAGAAACGCTCCAGATTGGCTCCGCTGCCCCGCTTTGTAGACGAAGAACGACCACCAGCCAACGTGGTTTTGCGAACGACGAACGACGACCGACGTACGACCTAAGTCCTTTGTTCGGAAGATTTTACCTCTAACCCCTTTAAACTCATAGATCTAGCGGGAGCGCTCCCCGCAACCCGCTGATTCTAAAAGACCGAGCCAGGGGGGAGGGGGGAGGGGGTACCCGTTTGCCGGCCTGCCCGCAAGCCGCCGCCGAACGACGAACGACCAACGACAAGGTTTCACTGACGGCCGACGGCTGACGGCTGCAAGTCGCCGAATAACACGGTTTTTACTGGCGGCCGAAGACGACCGCCGAATGACAAGGTTTTACTGACGGCTGACGGCTGATGGCTGACGGCTGATGGCTGACGGCTAATTCCAAGATCGCAACAACGCAAACGTACTAACAAACTTTAAGGAGAAAACCATGCAAGCACAACCAGCACCACGACGCTGCGCCAAGCGCAGAACTAACGGGATCCCCTGCGGTTCACCCGCACTCCGGGATAAGCCTTACTGCTACTTCCACGACCGCAACCGCGAGCAGCACATCGACGTCGTCAACGGCACGCCCATCGAGCAGGCCGTCTGGGCCGAACTGCCCATCCTCGAAGACGCCGAATCCATCCAGATGGCCCTCAGCAAGGTCCTGCACATGCTCATGGCCGGGCTGCTCGATCCCAAATTCGCGCGCTCGCTGATTTATCTGTTGAACACTGCGGCCATGAACATCAAGCTCTGCAACTTCAAGCCCAAGGACGAAGAGCTCGGCGACAATTTACCCGCTCGCCCCGACCAGGTCGTCAGCCAGAACGCCTACATCAACGCCGGCGTCCCCGAAAAGGACGAAGAGAATCCCACTCCCGCCGACAAAGAAGACCCGCCTGGGGTGACAAACAACAGCCCGCCCAACAACAGCCCGCGCAACAACAGCCCGCCAAAGCCACAGCAGAAGCCCCCAAAAACGACGGCGACCACTCCACTACCATCGACATAAACGCCGTCGCCGACAACCCCAACGACAAAGCCGAACGCATCCGCAACTTCGAAAGCGAACTGAAAGCACGCCTGCTCAAACAACTCCGCAAGTCCCCATCTGCGGCGAAAGTCGCGGAAGCCATTCCCACAGAACCGAAGCCCAAACTCAATCTGCCCGAACCCTACAAAAACCCTCCTGGATACCGCGGCCGATTTCTCGACGACCCACCGCGCAAGCCCAGAAAACCCGCCATCAACCTCTTCGACCGCCTCGCCCGCCGCCGCGAAGAATACAACCACGACCACGGCATCATCTGACGCCGGGGTCCAATACGCGGATCACCACCATCTTCGCTCCCTCCGCGGGTCGCAGCGCCTGCGGAGCCGCGAATCCGCGCACCCACACGATCTGTGTGCCGTTCGCAATCACCGGCCACGCCCGCTTCTCTGCGCCCGCGATCCGCCTTTCCGCCAGCAACTCTTTTACTTTTTTTTCTGACTTCGTATGCGCCGGCCAAAATCGGTCGCCCGCTCGCCAGTTTCGCACCGTCAATTCTTTCCCCAGCGCCTTCGCGTCGAAGCTCACATCATCACCCGCGCCATCAACCATTACCGCTTCGAACCTCGCGCCAATCTCCGGAACCTCAACTGATCCCGGCACTTTCAGCGAATACTCATAATCAGCCGTCTCACGCTTCTCAAACGGCGGAACAAATTCCAACTCATCCTTCTCACGCCGAACTGTCCATCCTTTCGGAAGCGCCGTCGCACCATTCCGATTGCCCGCCGCCGCCAACTCAATGACCTCTTTCACATGCTTGAACTCCAGCTTCAATCCCAGCGTTTCCACCGCCGCCAGAATCATCCGCCTTCGCACCGCCAGCGACTTCGGCAGATCGCACTTCAGTCTCCCGCCCGCTTCGCCGCCGCCCGCTCCATCCTTCGCTTCCCAGAACCTCGGCAGCTGGCGCGAAATCTTCCGCCGCCAATATTCTTCTTCCGCCTGCGCAATTTCCGCTGTCTCCGCCAGCGCCTCGCGCACCTCCGGATTCAGATTTCTCTCCAGTCGCGGCAAAACTCCATGCCGCACGCGGTTTCGCGCATGCCGCAAATCGCGATTGCTCGCATCTTCCCGCCAATCCTGGCCAATGTTTCCGAGATAATCCTCAACCTCGCCTCGTCGCGTTCCCAGCAGCGGACGAATCACCAACCGCGCGTCCGCATTCGAACCCGCGCCAACTCGCAGCTTCCGGTAAATTCCCGCCAATCCCTTGTTGCCCGCGCCGCGCACCACTCGCAACAAAACCGTCTCCGCCTGATCGTCCAGCGTGTGCGCAGTTGCAACACTTTCCGCAACGCGCTCTTCAAGCAGACGCCGAAAGTATTCGTAGCGAGCCGCGCGCGCCGCAGCTTCCAGACTCAGGTGCTTTGCCTTGGCCAGCGCTTTCACATCTCCGCGGTCGCAGAAGAATTCCAGCCCATGCTTGGCAGCCAAAGCACCGACAAAGCGCTCATCCTCATCCGATTCGCCGCCGCGCAGTTGATGATTGAAGTGAACCACCGAAAGGACAACGCCCAATTCACCGCGAAGCTCGAGCAACAGCCGCAACAGCGCCACCGAATCCGCGCCGCCCGAAACCGCCACGCCAACGCGATCTCCGGCCTTCATCATCCGATTTCCGCGGATATAACCGCCAACGCGCTGCGCCAGTTCGTGCACGCCTCATGTTACATCGCTCGCAGATCGGCAGACGCGTTTCGCCTAAGCGCGCGGCGTTTTGGACTTCATCTTCGCCTGAAACTTCCCCACGCTCACTACTGCGCGTCCAACCGTTCCGCGCCCGATCTCCTGCACGTCGTCCCACGCCGTTACGCGCAGCGTATAAAAGCGCCCATCGAAAGATTCGAGCACCGCCTCCGCGCGGATCTTCGCTCCAATCCCGCGCGCCGCGCGGTGTTGAACCTGGATCGCCGTGCCAACCGTAATCTCGTCGCCCTCGCAATACGGATGCAGCGCCAAGAACGCCGCCGTTTCCATAAGGCGAATCATGTCTGGTGTCGAATAAACCGGCGGCAATTGCGGATGATGCGCCGTCAGCGTGTGCTTGAACTCGACCGTTTCTTCCGCCCTCCCGCGCGCTCCCATCGGAATGTCTTTCGCCATATAGTTCTCACGACTCGCGTAACAGAAACGCAAGCTAGTGTTTGAGCGGATAAAACGGCGCTCCCTTATGCTGCTGAGCCCATAAAGCAGCCTTCTTCTGCACCTTCTGGATTTCCTTTGGGTCCAATTCCGCTTCCAGTTGTTGCTGGTCTTGAGCAGCGCCCTTGACTCCTGCTTTGGCAGCAATCCAAATCCACATATAAGCCGTTTCCTTATCCTGCTTAACTCCCTCACCTTTCCAATACATCTCACCAAGAAGCAGCATCGACTCGGTATGTCGCATCTCGGCGGCGCGAGCGAACCATTTCGCAGCTTCCGCCGGATCCTTCGGGCCGCCAAGTCCTTGTCTGTTCATTACCCCTAAACAATAATCGCCCATGTAATACTGCGCCTTTGCTGCGGATTCGCACCGCCGTCGCGCCTCTCCATAATCTTGCGCAACTCCTTGGCCCGCAACCAATTGTTGCGCGAGCTGCATGTTTGCGTAGGCGCTGCCAGCATCGGCAGCCTTACGATACCAATCAGCGGCCCGAGAATAATCCTGCGGGATTTCCAGACCATTCTTGTACATGTCGCCAACGCTGAAATAAGCTTCCGCCAACTCTGACGGAGTCGAAGTCTGGGTCATTCTTGCGACCGCGTCGTTCGCCGCCGAACTGCCGCATTCCTGCGCGAGCAAGAACCACATACTTGCTACGCCGTCATTGATCGGAACGCCATCGCCGTTGTAATAGGCCGCGCCGAGATTGAACATCGCTGGCGCATACTTCTGCCTCGCGGCTTTGCGATACCAACTCACCGCTTGCTCCTTGTCCTTGTCGACGCCGTCACCAAGGCGATACATGACGCCGAGATCGTTCTGCGCGATAGCGTTTCCCTGATCTGCCGACGCGCGATACCACTTCACGGCGAGATCGTCATTGCGCGGAACGCCATTCCCGTCTTGGTAGGCGCGACCGAGTTTGACCTGCGCGTCGGCATCGCCAGCCGTGGCTTTGGTCTTCAGGTCAGATAGGTCGGAACTGCTGAGCGCCGCTGCAGGAGCAGCATTCGTCGGCGCCTGATCCGCCCGTTGTCCATTCACTGACTGCGTGATGACGACCGAAAGCAGCACCGCCGCAGCAACCATGCGCGAACGTCCTCCCGATGAAGCAGGAGTATAGAATCAGACGCCTAAAAAGCCAACGACCTTTTGATCGTTGGCTCAGTTGCGCGGACTATAGGTGAATCAGCTACGCCGCTTTAGACATCCGCCGCGCTTCAATCCCGTCCAGCGCGTGCCATAAAGCTTGCGCCGCGTTTTCGGCTGCATGGAGCGCTTTCTCGGCCTGCTCCGGATTCGCGCCGACACGTTTTCCCAACTGCTGCTTCCACACCTGCGAGTGATAAACGTCGGCGGTCGTGTGAAGAGTGAAATACGCTGCAGTTCGCTCGTCGGCGCTGTACATCTGTTTCAGCCCGCGAGCCTTTTCCGCAGCCACGCGCGGAACCTGCGACTCATAGGCATAAAAGGCCGCCAACGCTTCTTCCGCCGCGCCATCGCTGGCCACACGATGGAAGAACGCCATCAACTCGTCGATCTCCTTGACCGGCTTATGAGCGTTGAGGTTGCGCTTCGATCCCATGCCTTCGGCGAAGTCCAGCCACAGTTCGGAATGCGCCCGCACAGAATCGCCGCGCGCTTCGCCTGAACCCTTCTCGTCAGCCATATTGGCCAAAACTGAGCGGCGCAGTTCGCCTTCGTTGAGGCGAATGCCAAACTCGGCGAGATATGTAGGAAAAGCCTCGACGTGATGATAGTAATCCTGCGCGTAAGCGCACAGGTCTTCGCGAGTCAGCGAACCTTCGGCCCACGCCTTATAAAACGGATGGCAAAGCAAGTCGTATTTGCCAACGCGCGCATCGAGCTGAGCGAAGAATTCCTGGGTAGTCATATTTGTCTCCTTGCGGTACGTGAACATTCACTATACGAGCGCGAACGCCTGCTGGCAACTTGGCATGCGCTCATTCCCAATTCGGCAGCAGCTGCGAGAAAAGTGTGATTGGCTCGTGACTTCGCGCCGCCCGGCCACGAATAATAAAGCTATGCCGCGATGGACAATATTTCTGCTGATCGGATTCCTGGCTTGCGCCGTCGCAGCCACAGCTCAAACTGCGCCTCTGCCGGACGAAGTCCTGCACAAGATCGGTTATGTAAATCCTTCCGGTCGACCCGCAGACTTCCATGCCGTTATGCTTTGGGGCATTGCGATCGCCGACACGCGCGTTCCGGGATTCGAATCGGCGCGGGTCGAGATAAGCTCCGTCGAGCTGTCTTGCCGCGCCGACGGCAAAGACTACCAACTCATTCACGACGTCGGACGCATTCACGGCGGCCTTTATCGGCGCATTCCGTGGTTTCAGGGAAATAAACCGGAACCGATGGCAATGATGGTTGATGAAGCCGCGCACACTGTCACATTACCCGTCGGACAACGACCTGATCGCATCTGGCATTTCTGGAGCGCTTCGCCGCGACCGGCTTTGCCGGCGGGAAAGCTCGAAGGTTGCACCGTGAAGGTCCGCGCGAACCTATCGCCTGGCGCGCTGCTGCAGGTCGGAATGGATTATTGGCGCGACACGACGGTCCTCTTCGGCTCCGGCGGCAACAATCATGAAGCCGGCGCAAGCGATTGGTATTTCCCGTCCGACCAATGGCAAGACGCGGTATTTACAGACGTTCCCGGACGCGATCCCTAGCATCAGCGTCGGCGCGCCTGACGGCAACAGCTGCGCCGTTTAGAATGGAGTAACGGTTTATTTGGATGGCGCAGTTCACGGAACAATTCGACATCGTCGTAGTCGGCGCTGGACACGCCGGTTGTGAATCGGCCGTCGCGGCTGCGCGCATGGGTTTGAAGACCGCGCTGTGCACACTGAACCTCGACCTCATCGCGCAAATGTCGTGCAATCCGGCCATCGGCGGCATTGCCAAAGGACACTTGGTTCGAGAGGTGGACGCGCTTGGCGGAATCATGGGCGAAGTCACCGATGCGGTCGGCATTCAGTTCCGCCTGCTGAATACCTCGCGCGGTCCCGCAGTTTGGTCGCCGCGCGCGCAGTGCGATAAGCAAGCCTATCGGCTGAAGATGCGCGAGCTGCTGGAGTCGCAGCCAAATCTGAAGATCAAGCAGGCAGAAGTGGCCGAATTGATCCTCGAAGAGTCAGACGCCCGACGTCGCGCCATTGGCGTCAAACTCCGCGACGGGCGCACGCTCGGCGCCTCAGCGGTCGTAATTACGACCGGCACATTTCTCAACGGGCTGATTCATTGCGGCGAGCAGCAATATCCCGCTGGACGTTCCGGCGAACCTGCCGCCGTGCTTTTGGGCGAAGCGTTGAAGCAGCTTGGATTGCGCGGCTGCCGCCTGAAGACCGGAACGCCGCCGCGGCTCGATGGACGCACCATCGACTGGTCGCGCTTCCAGTTGCAGCCGGGCGACGAAGACCCGACGCCGTTCAGCTTCCGCACCAAACGGGTTGCGCATCACGATTCGCAGGTGCCGTGCTACATCGCCTGGACAACGGAAGACACGCACCGGATCATCCGCGAGAACGTCCACCGTTCGCCGATGTACAGCGGGCAGATTCAGTCGATCGGGCCGCGATACTGTCCGTCGATCGAGGACAAGATCGTCAAGTTTCCAGACAAGACCACGCATCAGCTCTTCCTTGAGCCGGAAGGCTTGAACACGCACGAGATCTATGTCAACGGCATGAGTACGTCGTTGCCGGTCGAAGTGCAACTGGCGATTCTGAAGTCGATCCCCGGTCTGGAGAACGCGGAAATGTTGCGCCCCGGCTATGCGATTGAGTACGACTCGATCGACCCGACAGAACTCGAACGCACACTGGAAACCAAGAAGATCGCCGGCTTATTTCTCGCTGGACAGATCAACGGCACCAGCGGCTACGAGGAAGCTGCTTGCCAGGGCTTGATGGCCGGAATCAATGCTGCACTGCAGGTGAAAAGCCAGCCGCCGCTGATTCTCGATCGGACCGACGGTTATACAGCAATCTTGATCGACGATCTGATTTCCAAGGGAACGAACGAACCGTATCGCATGTTTACCTCGCGAGCCGAGTTTCGCCTGCATCTGCGGATCGACAACGCCGACCGGCGGTTGACGCCACACGGCCGCCACGTGGGATTGATCGGTGACGCTGCCTGGGCGGATTTTCAGGCCAAGCAGGAACGGTTGCACGAAGTAAAGCAGCTGCTGCAACGAACGAAGCTCACCGCCGAGATGACTAAGTTGGTTGAATTGGACGCAGTGGAGATTTCTTCTGCAGTAGGTCAAACACTGGCTCAACTGCTGAAGCGTCCGGAAATAGGGATTGAACAACTGACGCCGATTCTGCGCAGTATTGCGTCCGAGTTATTCTCACGGTTTGCCAGCGACAAACTTCCGGCGGGGCTGCGAAACGAACTGAAATCGGTCGAGACGGAAATCAAGTACGAAGGCTATCTGTCGCAGCAGCAGCGCGCGATCGAAAGGCTGAAAAAGGCCGAACAGCGCGCGATTCCGGAGTGGTTCGATTACGCGTCCGTGAGCGGATTGTCGCGGGAGATGCAGGAAAAACTGGTGAAAATCCGGCCACGGACGATTGCCCATGCTTCGCGCATTCCCGGCGTAACGCCGGCCGCAGTTTCGTTAGTGAATGTCTATATCGAAATTCAGGCGCGGCGAAGAGAACAGAGTTTAGCGATGTGAACACCGTGACAGCGGTCCAATTTGCAGCAGCCTCGGCGAACGCAGCTATCAGCTGTGCGCAGATCGAAAGCCCAGTCGGGCCGCTGCTTCTGGCCGGCGATGAAGCTGGTCTGCGACGGATTATTTTCCTCAACGGACGCGACCGCAAATATGCCGATCCGAACTGGACTTCAGATGCCTCGGCGTTCGCCGAGCCGATTCGCCAACTCAACGCGTACTTCACCGGCGAACTGGAAGCCTTCGATCTGCCGCTTTCGCCGCAAGGCACAGCGTTTCAGTTGGAGGTTTGGCGCAAGCTTTGCGAGATACCGTTTGGCGAAACCATGTCATACGGTGAACTTGCCAAAGAGATTGGAAATCCCAAAGCTTGCCGTGCGGTTGGTTTGGCAAACGGCGCTAACCCGATTCCGATTGTTATCCCCTGCCATCGCGTAATCGGCAGCAACGGCAAACTCACTGGATACGGCGGCGGTATGGAAATCAAAGAGAAGTTGCTTGCGCTCGAGAAACGGCAACTGACCTTGCTTTAGCGTCATTGGCCCGCAGGCAAAGATTCTTCTCGTCCGAGAATGAATTTTGCGTACTGCTCGGAGACGTAATTGTCGGTCATGCCGGCGATGTAATCGCAGACCACGCGCGCCAAAGGCTCGTGCTGGGCTTTCTCGCGATAGCTGGCCGGCAACTCCGAAGGCTTTCCCATCCAGAAGTCGAACAGATCGCGGATCACGCGTTCGGCGTTTTGTTTTTCGGCGTCGAGCGATGGACTGTAATAAAGAACTCGATATAGAAACTCTTTGGTCTGCTTGCGTTCCTCGTCGGCGGATTCACTTAGGCCAACAATTCGAGTCGGAAGCAAACGTACTTCTTCAAGCGTGCCGATTCCCATGCTGTGAATTCGATCTCTGGTGCTATCGATTAAATCGCCAACCCAACGGTTAAGAACATGCTTGAGCGCTTCGTTGAAGAGCAGCATGCGGCGAGTTCGCGGATACGCAGCTTCCGCCTCGCGAAAGGCATCCGCAAAAACCGGGACCGATTCGACTATTTCATCCAAGGCAAGAATGTGCGATTCGAATCCGTCGTCAAGATCGGCGGTGCTGTAAGCGAGTTCGTCGGCAATATCGATCAATTGGGCTTCCAGCGGCGGACGCTGATCGAGCAGATATTCGGCGAGCGCGGGAAACTCCTTCGGGTTGTAATCGTGCGAATGCTTGATGATGCCTTCGCGCACTTCGAAGGTAAGATTCAGGCCGCGAAATGCCGCGTAGCGCTGCTCGAAATCCTCGACGATGCGCAGCGCGTGCAGATTGTGGTCGAAAGAAAGACCGTGTTGCGTCATGGCAGCATCCAGCGCTTTTTCCCCGGCGTGTCCGAACGGCGGATGCCCGACATCGTGAACCAGCGCCAGAGCTTCGACCAGATCGGTGTTCAGGCCAAGTTGCGCTGCGATGGTGCGCGCGATCTGAGCCACTTCGATGGTGTGAGTTAGCCGATTGCGGAAATGATCGGAGTTGCGGCGCGTGAAGACCTGAGTCTTGGCTTCGAGCCGGCGGAACGCGCGGGAATGAATAACGCGATCACGGTCGCGCTGAAAGTGGTTGCGATACGGATGAGACGGTTCAGAATAACGACGTCCGCGAGACTGCTCGACATGGACGGCATAATCGGCGAGCATGCCACGAGTTTAGCAGAGCGCGGTTATTGCTTCTCGGTGCCTGGATCTTCCTTGGCCAGCTTGACCTTGGCGGATTCGAGCTTCTTCTGGATCTTCGCCACTTGGTCGGCGTCAACTTCCTGCGTGGTGGTTTTGTTCCACTCATCGAGCGAGCGCTCCCAATGCGCGGCAGCAAGTTTCAGGCGGCCGGTTTTCTGGTACAGATCGCCGAGATGCTCTTGCACCGTCGGGTCGGAACCCATGCGCTGCGCAGCCTTGGTGAGATTATCCTCGGCCAGTTCATACTTGCCGAGTTTGAAATAAGCCCAGCCAAGGGAATCGAGGTATGCAGGATTGACCGGCTCAAGCTCAACCGCCTTCTTGATCATGATGAGGGCCTCGTCGAGCTTCTCTCCACGGTCGGCGAGCATGTAACCAAGATAGTTGAGAACGGCGGCGTTCTGGGGATCGGCGGCGAGAACCTTGCGGAAGGTTTCTTCGGCCTGATCGTATTTCTTTTCGCGTTCGTAGGCAGCGCCCTGAAGAAATTCGACGTACTGTCTGTCCTCATCTTTAGCGGAAAGTTTGTATGCCTGGTCGAGCGCGCTTTCCGCATCGGGCCATTGCTTAAGCCGGCTGTATATCTGCGACAGGCTGATATAAACTTCGCGATCGTCGGGCGTGCCTTTCAGCATGCCTTTCACCATCGCGATTCCTTCGTCGGGTTTGCCGGTTTCGGCAAGTTGTCCGGCGTAGGCCATTTTCAGATCGCGGTCGCTGGGAAGTTTCTGCGTCGCTTCGCGCGCAACATCTGTGGCCTGCTGATATTGCTTGGACTGGCGAAAGGTCTCGATGATCTCCTGATAGCCGCGAGAGGCATTCTCATCGCCAAGCGGCAGCATCTTGCGGAAAGTTTCGATGGCGAGTTCGTTCTTGTTCTGGTCGCGATAGATCGAACCAAGGCGTTCAAGAAACACACCGCGTCGGTTCTTGTCATCTTGGCTGTAGTTGCCGTCGGGTTTCTCGGTCTTCTTGAGCAGTTCCAGCAAAGTGGTGGCGGCATCGTCGTAGCGACCCTGAGCCTGATAGACAGCAGCCAATGCGTACGGAACCTCCATCGATTCCTGCACCATGGACTGCGCCTTGGTCAGGTTGTCGAGAGCGAGATCGAACTTGCCGCTGCGGCGGTAGATCTCGGCCATGCGCAGATAAGTCTGCGCGTCTTCCGGATTGGCTTCGGCAATGACTTTGTACTGCTCAAGAGCCGCGTCGGTCTGGCCATCGTTCATCAGGTTCTGCGCAAGGCCGCGAACGGCGTCGAGATTGTCACGATCAAGTTCGACCGCTTTTCGATAAGCGTCGATCGCCTTCTTGTATTGCTTCTGCTGCTCGAAGGTGTAACCGAGGACCGAATAAAGCTTGGCCGAGCGCGAAGCGTCGGGCACGGCACTAAGAACCTGAGCGGCTTTCGCAGAATCGTTTTCTTCCGTGTACAGCAGAGCCAGAGTCGTCGCCGCATCTTCGGAAGTCGGGTCCAGCTTGACTGCAGTTTTGAACTCGTTTTCCGCCTTCAAGAGATCGTTGTCCAGGCGGTAGAGGCGGCCGAGGAGAAGATGGTTGTCTACACTATCCGGTTCGAGCTTGATGATTTCTTCGTACTGTTCGATCGCAAGCTTTAGTACGTTATCGCTGCCATTGCTGCTGCTTGGGCTTCCATCTTGTGCGTCGCCCAACGAGCGCAAGTAGATCCGTCCGAGAAGCTTGTGGGCTTCGAGATTGTTGGGGTCGTTCTTGAGGATGTTTTCGGCTTCCAGAACCGCATCGCGGATGCGGCCAGTCTTGGCATATAACTCCGCGAGACCGGAAGTCAGATATTCTGAGCTGGGATCGGCATCGATGGCTTTGCGATATTCATCGATGGCTTTGGTGGCCAGCTCGCTGTTGCCGTACATCGCCACCTGCTCTTCGTACATGTGAGCAAGCGTGTAGTGGTAATAAGCGGCGGCGCGGTCAACTTTATGCTGGCTTGAGGCAGTCGTCGCGGATTGAACGGAATCGGTTTTAGGGGAATCGGCAGCCGGCTGTCCGCTCTGGGCGAAGGCGACTGGCGCCAGCCCGAAGGCTAAGAAAAAGTTAAGAAATTTTGCCATTGAAACCCTTCGAGTTCCCAAATCCATACCGGTTGGATGCTTTGCCGCTACGGGTGGGTGCTTAAGCCATTGTAAACCTTCGTCAATCATTATGACGAGCTTACGAGTTGGGTGGTGCAGAACCGAAGTTTCCGAGGTACAGGGACGAGCGGGGAGATTGTGAAGGGATTTTTGACTTGCGGATGCGTCGATTTTTGTGCGTACGACAAGAGCAAGTCATGTGCCTGATTTCTTAGTGGCGGAAGTGCCGCACTCCGGTGAACATCATTGCCAGCCCCAGTCTATCGGCGGCGGCAATGACTTCGGGATCCCGAACCGAGCCGCCCGGTTGAATAACCGCAGTGGCGCCGACCTTGGCGATTTCCTCGACGCCGTCGGGAAAGGGGAAAAACGCGTCCGATGCGGCCACCGTGCCCGCCAGCGGCAGAACGGCTTTCATCGCACCGATCTTGCAAGAGTCGACGCGACTCATCTGTCCGGCACCAACGCCCACGGTCTGGCCCTCACGAGCGTAGAGGATGGCATTCGACTTCACATGCTTGCAGACCTTCCATGCAAATAGAAGTGTGCGCTTTTCTTCAGGCGTAGGCGAACGCTTTGTGACGACTCGCAAATCGCTGTCGGACAGCGGGCGGTAGTCGGCGTCCTGCAAGAGCACTCCACCGGAGATGTTTTTGAGCACCCACTTCTGCGGAGCATCGGTTACTTCGACGAGACGAAGATTCTTCTTGCCAGCGAACTTCTCTTTGGCGGCAGCGTTGAATGCCGGTGCAGCAATGACTTCGAGAAAAAGCTTGGCCATTTCTTCCGCGGCTTCGCCGTCGATACCACGATTGACTGCGATGACGCCGCCGAAAGCGGAAACCGGGTCGCATTCCAGGGCCTTTTTATAGGCTTCGGCCAAGGTCCTGCCGACCGCTGCGCCAGCGGGATTGGTATGTTTGATAATTGCGCAGAACGGATCGCCGAATTCCCGAGCGAGATCCCATGCAGCCTGCACGTCAACGATGTTGTTGTAGGAAAGCTCCTTGCCTTGGATCTGGCGAGCGTTGGCGACGCCGCTTTTGGATCCGTCGGAGTACATTGCCGCTTTTTGGTGAGGGTTTTCGCCGTAACGCAAGTCCATGACTTTGTTGAACTGGAGGCGAATGGTTGGCGGAAAACCGGATTCAGCCGGAGCATCGAGGTGCCCGTTGGCGCTGATGCGCTCAAGCGTCGAGGCAATTGCCGAGTCGTAAGCTGCGGTGGTTGCAAAAGCTTTCTGTGCGAGACGCCATTTGGTTTCAGCGGACAAATCTCCGCCTGAACGCCCCAGTTCGTCGGCGATGGCGTCATAATCAGTGGGCGAAGTGACGATGGCGACATCCTGAAAATTCTTTGCGGCCGAGCGAATCATCGATGGGCCACCGATGTCGATATTTTCGATGAGCTCCTCAAAGTGAACGCCGGGTTTAGCGGCGGTCTTTTCGAACGCATACAGATTGACCACGACCATGTCGATGGGCTGAATGCCATGCTCGGCGACGGCAGCGCGATGGGCTGCATCGGCGCGCCGATGCAGAATGCCGCCGTGAACTTTGGGGTGAAGAGTCTTGACCCGCCCGTCGAGCATCTCGGGAAAGCCGGTGAGTTCGGAGATATCTTTTACGGCGATGCCGGACTCGCGCAGAAGCTTGGCGGTTCCGCCGGTGGATATCAATTCGACGCCAAGCTGCGAAAGTCTACGAGCGAAGTCGACCAGGCCGGTTTTATCGGTGACACTTAAGATGGCGCGCTGAATCTTGGGCATCCATGCCTCAAATGATAAGGATTGTGCACGCGGAGGGGCACCCTAGAGTTTACAGCACTGGAGCAGGATTCTTGCGGTTCGGATGACTAGACTTTTGCTTTGGCCTTCAGGCGAACCTGGCCATCCTGCATTTCCACAGAATACTCGACCGTTTCACAACCGTACTGCTTGCGGATCTGGCTGGTTTTTTTCTCCACGAACGCGGCAAAGCTCTTCAGGTTGCCGCTGACCGCTTCGCCGCTTTTTTGCTTGGCTTCGGCAAGGGCTTTATAGAGCGCCTCGACCCGCTCACCCTGCGAATTGGGATCGCTGAACTGAACAGTCGTCGGTTGATTCGCCACTGTTGCCACAGCGGCGGCAGCGGCAGAAACACCATACACCGGCCGGACTTGAGGCTTTTCCTCCGGCCGAACCCCTTGCACGGAGAGGATCTGATCCTGCGGGGTACGATAACCCTCCTCGCGAATGCGGGCTTTCTTGCGCCAAAGATCATTGTAAACCGCATAGCGCTGCGCCATCTCGTTATAGCGGTAACGCTGGGAAAAGCTCATGTTGCTGCTGTCGGAGAATTTGCGGAGCAGCGAAAGCACCTTCCACTCGACGTCAGTGGGTGGCTTCTTGGTGGGGTTGTTAAAGTACATCTCGTACTCGATTTTCAGGCGGCGAAGTTGCGTCTCGAGTACTGTCAATTCCTCGTCAATGGTCACGCGGAGTTCTCCATTTCAGAGTTTAGGGCGGGAACGATAGCGCTGCGAGGTACCGGCCGGACACTACGGGGAATAGCACAAAAGTAACCCAGAGACCAATTACCTAGCGTTGGCGGCCATTTTCTTCACCATGGCCAGCACAAGTTTGCGGTCGCTGTCGTTCAGGTTAACGGCGTATCGGCGAACTTGGCTCAGGAACCGCACCTCGTCGTCGGAGAGTTGGGGAAGAGATTTGTGGCCGTTGGCTTTTCCAGGATCGGCGAAAAACTGTGAGAGCGGTAATTCCATCGCACCGGCAATTTTTGAAAGCGTGTCGAGCGACGGAACGGTGTGGCCGTTTTCCACGCGCGAGAGGTAACAGCGCAGCAGACCAGTGCGCTTTTCGATGTCGCCCTGAGACATCCCTTTTTGCAGCCGGTAATTCCGAATCGTTTCACCGATGTTCATGATTTTTCACCGATGTCTGTCAGGAACTCTCAAAGCTGGCACCCTGGCGATTGCAAAATAGTAATCAGACCGGGGCCTTCTGGCAAGTGCTATTTGGCGCTAAATTTTTCTCGCCGAAAACGCACCGTTAACTGTTCAATCGCGCTCCGTCAAGTTCCGGTTGAGTAGCTCGATCATTTCAAGTTTGTCGAAAGAAATGTCACCGTCCGCTGCCAGGCGTCGGCGGCATCGTCGGCACGGTACCCAGTCTTGTTGTTGGGGTTTTCAAAGCCATGGCCGGCATCGGGATAAATCTTGATGTCGACCTTCTTGCCATCCTGCTTCAGGGTCTGCTCGAACTTCCTTACATCCTCGACAGGAATGCCCTGGTCCTTTCCGCCGAAGTTCCCGAGGATGGCAGCATTGATTTTCTTGAGCGAATCGGGATCGGTGGCAAGATGGCCGTAGTTAATCACCGTTGCCTTGAGGGTTGGCTCCTGTAGAGCGACGTCGAGCGAATAGCCGCCGCCCATGCACCAGCCGATCGAGCCAATGTTATCTTTCTTGACGTTAGCCTGCGCTTGCAGATACATAACCGCGGCCTGCAGATCGCGTAGGGCGCGGTCTTCGGGCACGCCGCGCATAATTTCATGGGCCTGCTCGGGTGTGGTCGCGACTTTGCCACGATAAAGATCGATCGCCAACGCAACGTATCCCTGGTCAGCCAGCTTCGACGCCTGATCTTTAACCCAATCGTTTAGGCCCCACCACTCATGGATCACAACGATCGCCGGAAATGGGCCTTTGCCGTCGGGGATGTATAAGGCGCCCTGCACGGTTTCGTCGCCACTTTTGTATGAGACGTCTTTCGAAGTCGCAGCGGAAGCGAAGGTCGCTACGAGTATCAAGGTCGCGATCAGCGGAGTCTTTTTGATAGCCATATCAGCCCTCGAAGTTTGGAGTTGGCTCTGCAAGAATACAGCAGATCGAACTCGAGCGGCGATTCTACAACTCAAGCTCCATGTACAGCGTCCCGGGGTTGGGGTTTTCGCAGTAAGGCGCAATTTCACGGAAGCCCATAACGCGATACATGGCGACCGCCGATTGCATGACCGGTTCGACGGTGTCGAGTCGCATACGCTCGTAGCCGATCGAACGTGCCTGCCGAATCAATTCATCGGCGAGTTTGCGTCCAAGGCCTTTACCGCGAAATGTCGAGCGCACGTACAGACGTTTCATTTCGCATATCGCTTCATCGACGGGCCGAAACGCACCGCAACCAGCGAGTTTACCATCGTATTCAGCCAGAAGCAGTCGCCCAGAGGGGGCAGCATACTTTCCGGGCAAGGTTTTCAGTTCTGCGTCGAAATCCTGAAAACACAGGCTAAAACCGAGGGACTGCGCATATTCCAAGAACAATTCCCGGGCATGCGCGATATCAGTCGCGGAATCGGATTGGCGGATGACCAGTGAATTTGTACTCTCGGACGCTCTTGGTTTGCTGCGCTCAATCATGCCTGCTCACTCAGGTAAGCCAGACTTATCCCATGAACATGCCACCGTTCACGTTCAGCACGTGGCCGGTTATATAGGATGCTTCATCTGATGCGAGGAATGCGACAGCGTTGGCAACATCTACTACCGTGCCAAGACGGGCGAGTGGAATGTTCTTCAATGCATCCTGCCGAAGTTCTTCCGGGAGCGCCGAGGTCATGGCGGTTTCGATAAAGCCCGGGGCGACGGCGTTACAAGTGATGCTGCGCGAACCGACCTCGCGGGCAATGGCCATGGTCAGCCCGATAAGCCCAGCTTTCGACGATGCGTAATTAGCCTGACCTGCCCGGCCGGTCTGCCCGAAGATCGAGCTGACATTGATGATTCGACCCCATCGTTGCTTCAACATCGATCCGATTACTTGCTGCGTGCATAGGTATGCGGACGTCAGGTTCGTGGTCAGGACCGTGTCCCAGTCAACGCGCTTCATGCGCATGAGAAGCTGGTCGCGGGTGACGCCGGCATTGTTGACCAGGATGTCGATTTTTCCGAGTTGCACGATGGCGGATTTGAATGTGGTTTTGATCTGTTCTTCGTCAACGACATCTAGGGGGAATATTTCCGCCTTTCCTCCGGCATCGGTGATTTCCTTCGCGACTTCTTCGAGCTTCTCGCGATTGCGGGCCGCAAGAGCGACAGTTGCACCAAAAGCCGCAATTTTCTCAGCGCAGGCGCGGCCAATGCCTTGTGAAGCGCCGGTGATGAATGCGACGCGGCCGGAAAAGCTCATGAGGTTCTCCTCAGTCATTTCGACCGGACATTATAGCCGCAACCGGCAGTTCGTATGGACGCACTCATTGCCCGCAAGGCCAGATCTTCTTTTTTTCATCAGAAATCTTCTGCCCGTGCCAGACTTCGAAACTCACGGCGATGATCTGGTTCTCCTTCGTTTTCTGCCCATCGACTTTCTTGGTAACTCGATTGAAATAGGCGATCATCACCGTATCTTTCGGTATGTCGGCCGCCGTCATTTTATGGTTGCTGTTGTTCGTGGTGGGAACGGCACATCCCCCAGCAAGCTTGCCGACGAACGTGTCGGTCTTGCTGCCTTTGGTGTAGGTGAGCGTGAGCTGATCAGTTTCAGCTGCTGTAACTGTTCCGCTGAAGGTATCGCCGTTGTAGCTGGCGGGGAAATCTCCTTCCGGCGCTGTGCCGTACTGGGCGAGAGATGGGGCGCAAAACAGCGACGAAAACAAAGTTGCAACCAACAATTGCCTTAACACAACATCCTCCGTCGATCAGTTTCTCAATGTCTTTCCCGTCTTTAGAGTGTACTGAATGCGTTCCTGAGTTTTCTTTTCGCCACAAAGAGATTTGAAGGCTTCGCGCTCCAGATCAAGCAAGTATTGCTCGCTGACCGATGTTCCTGGTGACACCACGCCGCCGCAAAGAACGTGAGCAATCTTCGTACCCAGCTTTACTTCATAGTCGGTGATGTAGTCGCCCTGGCGCATAAGGTAAATGCCCATACGCAAGGCGGCGAGGATATTTTCTCCGGGCGCGGGAATGTTGGTTCGTGGAACAGGCGGCTCATATCCGGCTCTCAGAAGTTCCAGCGCACGCTCTTTGGCGTCACTCAAGAGTCTCTCGCGATTCATGGTGATGCGGTCGGATGGCGAAAGAAATCCGTAACCATGAGCTTCATCGGCCGAAGTCGCAACTTTGGCTGTGGCAATAGTCTCGAATGTCCTTTTCATCGCCTCCATCATTTCAACCGACTCGCCGCGGCCGCCGGGGCGAATGGATTCGGCGGCGTCGACGGCGCGGAGCGTCATCTCTTTGCAACCACCGCCGCCAGGCAGCAATCCGACTCCCACTTCAACTAGCCCGGTATACAACTCGGCATGAGGCTGGCGGGAAGCAGCGTGCAGCGTCATCTCGCAACCCCCACCAAGGCTGAGGCCGAACGGCGCGATCACCACCGGCTTGGGCGAAAACTTGATGGCCTGTGTCATCTCCTGGAATTGGCGGATGGCCAGATCGACGTCATCCCATTCCTCTTCCTGGGCGAGCATGAGCAGCAACATCAAATTGGCGCCGACAGAAAAGTTCACGCCGTCATTAGTTATGACGAACGCATCGAAGTTCTCGCCTGCACCGCCAAGTTTAAGAGTTTGCGTGATCAGGCTGATGATGTCGCCGCCGAGCGAGTTCATCTTGGAATGAAACTCGAGGCACGCCACACCATCTCCGAGGTCGACTATCGACGCCCCCGAATTTTTCTTGACCACGCCATTGGACTTCTTGGCGACTCTGACCGACCACACGCCCGCCGGGACTTGAACGGGCTTGTAGGTGGCGCTGGCGAGATCGAAATAGGCCGTGCACGATGCAGTGCTGAGATCATCTGTGTACCAGGACTTTTTGCCCGAACCGAGCAGCTTCTCGACATTGGCCGCGATGGGATGCCCTTCTTTTTTCATCCGGGCCACGGTCGCTTCGACACCGGCAGCGTCCCAAAGCTCGAACGGCCCGAGCTCCCAATTGAAACCGAGTTTCATGGCGCGGTCGATTTCTACGATGGAATCAGAAATTTCCGGCACTCGATTGGCCGAATAAATCCACAAATCAGCGAGTGCGCTCCACAAGAATCTCCCGGCAGGATCACTCTTGTTCCCGCCTTCGTCAGCGCCGAGCAGCATTCTGAGCCGTGCGCCAGTATCCTCAACATTTTTCGCCATGTCGAGCGCAGCGAATTTCGGCTTCTGACGCGATCGATATTCAAGCGTCTTCCAGTCCAGCGCCAACCTCTCATCGTCGCGTCCCTCACGGCCTTTGACCTTTTTGTAGAAGCCGCCTTTGGTCTTATCGCCGAGCCATTTGCGCTCTAGCATCTGCCGGAAAAAATCCGGCAGCATTAGATCGCTGCGCTCATCATGGACGCTATCCGTCATATTGCGAACCACATGTCCCAAAATGTCGAGCCCGACCAGATCGATGGTGCGAAAAGTCGCGGACTTTGGCCAGCCGACAGCTTGCCCCGTAAGCGCGTCGACATCTTCAATGCTGAAATTCATCTCTTGCATCAACCGCATGACGTTCAAGACAGAAAACGTGCCGATTCTGTTGCCAATAAAGTTGGGCGTGTCTTTGGCAGTAACGACACCTTTGCCCAGGCGAACATCACAGAAGTGAGAAATGGCCGCCATCAGCGAGCGGTCTGCATCAGGAGTTGGAATAAGCTCGAGCAGCCGCATGTAACGCGGCGGATTAAAAAAATGTGTGCCGAACCAGGCGCGGCGGAAGTCCTGGGAGAAGCCTTCAGCAATTTTTCCGACCGGAAGACCGCTGGTGTTGGTGGTGACGATCGTCCCCGGCTTGCGGGTCGCCTCGACCTTCCTCAGCAGCGATCGCTTAAGCTCAAGACTTTCGACCACTGCTTCCAGGATCCAGTCGACCTCTGCGAGTTTTTTCAAATCGTCTTCAAAGTTGCCAACAGTTACCAATCGCGCCAGGGAAGGCTCCATGAATGCTGCAGGCTTGGCTCTCCTGGCAGCTTCAAGGCCGGCCGCTGCTATGCTGTTGCGCGCGTCAGGTTCGGCCGAAGCCATATCCAGCAGAAGGCAGGAAACGCCGGCGTTGGCAAAGTGCGCGGCCAGCCGCGCACCCATGGTTCCAGCACCAAGAACTGCAACCTTATGAATGCTTTTCATTTCAACGGCTCCGAATGGAATACCTGTAAAAGAAATTAGACAGAAGAGTGTATCCCATCGCAAACACATGCGTTTCCCCCTCGGGAGCGAGTAATAGCCCGAAGTGAGACCTAGCGAAGAGTGAGTCCCCAGAAACACCGCGGGCGCGTACCGTATAGATGTGGGGTGAGGATGGCAACGGTACGCGCCCTATTAAGTTGATACCAGATTAAATTCTTATATTGGCCACGTCGGTGACACCGATCACACATCGTTGTGATTGGTTTTGTCCTGCAAGAAGCAAACAAAAAGCCGCTCAATTTGGAGCGGCTTAGAATTCTCTTCCTCAGAGGCTTTACGAAGGCATCGCTTGGGTTTGCGCCGGCTGCGGGGAGTTTGCTGCGGTTTGAGCAGCGGCCTCGTTCAGAATGCGATGATGAATCGTAAACAAGGCCAATTCCAGACGGTCGGAAACGCCGATCTTGTCATACACATTGCGCAGGTAATTCTTGATCACTTGTTCGGTCGTGCCCAGTTGGGTGGCAATTTCCTTATTCTTGAATCCCTGAACGATTAAAGCCACAATGCGCAGCTCTTTCGCTGTAAGGCGGTCGCGGACGCGCAGCCCAACCATATCGTTTTCTGTTAGTTCGCTGGGAACGGCAATATCCTGCACCCAGGTCTCCCCGCGCGCAACTTTGCGAACGCAGTCAACCAACGCTGTGCTGGTAACATTCCGATACACCACGCCATGCGCGCCAGCGTTGAGATAACGCTGAGCGCTCTCGCCAGTATCGCCCAGGATAACCACTCGGGTCTTCGCCTTGTTGGCCGCCTGAAGAGTTCCGTTAAAGTCATCATGGAAGCCGCTGGCAACCACGAGGACGCCAGCGCGAAATTTGTCCAGGGCCATAAACATTTGTTCAGCTGTCTGCGCCTGGGCCACGATGCGCATCTCGTCTTCAACCGCCAGAACCTTGGCGATGCCCGCCCGGAAGATTGCCTGGTTATCAGCCAGAATAAGTTTCAGCATGCTTCTAACCTCGCTACGAGTGACGAACGAAATCGTATGAGTCGATCACGCAGGCCACACCGCGAGCCTCCGTGCTCTTGCCGCCGGCGGCCGGCTCGTCGGTACGCACGACGCGCCCCCGGCACTGAACAACGACGTTTTCCTTGGCACCAGTCACTTCAGGTGGAAGGGCAATTTCAAATTCGACGGGTGAGCCGATTTCCAAGTTAGCGTCCGCGCGAATGTAGACGCCCGCTGCGCTCAGGTTCCCAGTTACGCCGGCATGATCGCCACTCTCATCCGACTTATGGATCTTGATCGGCAATTCCAGGGGAAATCGTTTTCCCGTGCGTGCTTCAGCCACAAGCCCTCCTTGCACACCGCGTCCAAACCCAAATCCGGTGCGGACTCCCACAAAGTCCTGGGAAACCCGTACACGCCCTTATATCACGGATAGAAGCGGGGTAAAAGCCGGACTGGGTCACGGCGGGGTAGGAACCTAGGTTCCCCTCGCAGGCGCGCCCGACGTCTTCGGCCTCCGCGTGAAATCCTTCGGGAATGCCGAGGCGATAGCCGCACCTGGCTACACGCACAGGCGTCAGGTGCCAGCTCCGCTTGGATTAATCTCGGGATTTCCTACGGCCAGCGCTTGGATGAATCTTCCCAACCCACAGCGCGTGCAGTCGGTGGCGCCGATGCCGCCACCGGTTGGGGAATCCGGATTGGTTGCTGCGAGCCCGCCGCGACCGCGGTCGCCTTGGCTTCGCTGATGTCGGCCACTTCCTTGTCGTCGGAGAGCAACGGAGCAGCCACGCGCAACGCTTCTACCTCTTTTTCCAGCTTCGCTAGTTCAAGTTCTTTTTGCCGCAGAACCTCGTAAACATTTCTCATCGATCGCACCTGGGAGATTTCGAAAAAATGTTGTGCGCGCAGATTATGCACTCAGCGAAAGTTTGTCAAGGACGAAGAATGATGCAGGTGGCTCGGAGCAGAGGCTCAGCGCGTTGACTAATTTCTTGGGTTACCGCGCCGCCGAAATCCCCGCGGGCTGATTGACGATGCAGCGACTATTCCGTGAAGCAGCGAAAATGCGGGTGCCCTAAGAGTTAAATAAAGAGTGCGGGGATGGTCGCGGGAGGTTAAAGAGTAGCCATCCCCGCACAACTGGCGTGCCATGTAACGTCAACCTACCACGCAGCCGATAGCCGTCGGATATGCCAAGATGCGCCAGAGCCCAGTTCCACAGCTGACGCACCCAAGCCCAGACTTTCCCGCGTGGCCCAAGTTCTGCCCCCGACTTTTGCCGACAATATCCACAGACCAATCGCCTGCACTCGTCTCGCCGAATCAATCACTTACCTCTTTTTCGCATTTTCTTCTACAGGATTTTTTTCGTTGACTAGGGATAAAAGTCTGTATTACTTTCCTCCGCAGTTCTTTCCCCGAAATTTCAGACGTTGCTCCACGCCTGATTTTCCATCAACGGGGGATCTGCTTCGTGCCAGGGTCGGTCCCTCCTTTTTGGCGCGCCGGATTCGCGGTCCGCTGCGCTTAGCCAAACACAAATACAAAGACAGTGCGCCGCAGGGAGAAACCTGCCTTTCGGCGCACATGATCCGCCGCAATGCCTTCGGCGGCGGATGTCCTTTGCAATCTCCACCTTGGGTGGTGTGGTGCGTTCCTTCTGTGCACGTTCGCACACGCACACCTTCACCAATAACGTGACCAGATTAACGTTACGAGGAGGAATCGTGATCGAGAAAGCTAGATTTGCTTATGTGTCAATACTTGTTTCATTCTGTCTGGCCGGACTGGCGTTCGCGCAAACCGATCCTGGCGTTCAGAGCGGAAACCGCGGAACCGGAGCCACGCTGATCAATCCATCGAATGACCCGCATGGTTTCTACGCGTTCTTTCAGGATGGACAGGCGCGCTTTCAAGCGGTGGAATCGGTCTCCGGAAGCCCTACGAACAACAACGGCCTGGGACCACGCTTCAATGCCAACCAATGCAGTTCTTGCCATGCGCAACCAGCAGTTGGCGGCAGCGGTCCGGCGGTGAACCCGCAATTCCAGTTCCCCAACGATGGCGTTGCGCCGGGCAACACAATGCCCAGTTTCATCACCGCTAATGGGCCGACTCGTGAAGCCCGTTTTCCGTTCTTCTTCCTGTCGAACGGCAAGCCGAATATGAATTCCCCTAACGGCGGAGTGGAAACCATATTTGTCGTCACGGGCCGGCCGGACGCTGGAAGTTGCAGTCTGCAGCAGCCCAGCTTCGCCCAGGCGATTGCGGTCAATAACATCATCTATCGCATCCCGACGCCGACTTTCGGGGCGGGGTTGATCGAGAACCTGGATGAATCGACTCTGCTCGAGAACCAGGCAAAGAACCTGAACAACAACTTCGGCGTGGCCGGCAGTTTCAACCACAACGGCAATGACGGAACCATCAGCCGTTTTGGCTGGAAGGCGCAGAACAAGTCGCTGCATGTGTTCTCCGGCGAGGCTTACAACGTGGAAATGGGCATCAGCAACGAGCTCTTCCCCCAAGATCGTCCTCTGCCGGGTGAAGATGGCATGGGCGGCAGCGGTCTAGTCGGGCTGCCGGCGAATTGCCTGAACCTGAGCGGAACCGGGTATCCGGAAGACACGTCAAACCCGAACGCATCGAACGCCTCGGTGTTGGACGATGTGTCGGCATTCTCGAACTTCATGCGCTTCCTGGCTCCGCCGCCAACTGGCGGTGCGACGCTGAATGGCCAGCAAGTTTCCCAGCAAGCCATCTCGGCGGGAAACTCGCTGTTTAACTCGATCGGCTGCGCAACCTGCCACAACGCGAGTCCTGGAAACACGCAGGTCTCGAACTTCAATCCGGCTCTCAGCGGCGCGCCAGTGCCAGCGTACTCGGATATTGAGATTCATCACATGGGAAGCGGTCTCGCCGACAACGTCTCCCAAGGCGGAGCCGGCGGAGATCAATTCCGTACTGCGCCGTTGTGGGGTTTGGGGCAGCGAATCTTTCTGCTGCACGATGGCCGCACGACCAATCTGATCACCGCGATCAAGGCTCACGCCAGTTCCGGGAGTGAAGCTTCGACCGTGGAACAGACCTTCACCAACCTCAGCGCAACTCAGCAGCAGGAGATTCTCGACTTCCTGCGTTCGCTGTAGTTGTTTCGCTACCCGGCGAGGCCAAATCGCCGACCTCGCCGGGATTTTTGGCTGTCTTCGCACTGCCAGGAACTTCGAGGAAAACTATGCTTTCACCACTCGCTCGCCATCTCTTGATTCCTTTGCTCTGCGTCTCTTTCGCCGTTGGCCAAAGTGCGCAGCCGCAATCCGCTCAATTGGCCGACGATGGCAAAGTTCCATCCGGCGTGATCATCGTCAAGGGAGCATGGTCGAGCGCGAGCGACTCGACGACGCCAGTGCCGGAAGGCGGAAGCGTGACGAACGGCGTCTACCGCAACGATTATTTCGGCATGACTTACTCGCTTCCACATAATTGGACCGAAGAATACAAAGGCCCGCCGCCGTCAGATCATGGACGGTATGTTCTCGCTCAGATCGCGCCTCCTGAAACCTTCACTGGCTCCGCTCGTGGATCGATTCTTATGACTGCCGAAGATATGTTCTTCACGCCGGTGCCAGCCAAAAGTGCGGCCGAGTTTGTGAACTACTCAAAGGATCACTTGCAACCGGACTACAAAGTCGAGCAGCTTCCGCAGCCAATTACGCTCGCCGGACGCAATTTCACGTTCCTCAAATATTGGTCTCCGGTGGCGGAATTGCATTGGTTCGTTTTGGCTACCGAAATTCGTTGCCACACCGTAGAAATCGTTCTCTCCAGCCGCGACAGCGATCTGCTGCAATCCCTGATGCGAAGTTTGCAGGCCATGAAGTTGCCCGACGAGACTGGTTCAACAGCGGAAAGATTTCCTGTCTGCATCAAGCACTATGCGACTGAAGCCAACCTGATCAATCGCGTCGAGCCAGTGTTCAACGAAGCAAGGTTTAATCCAGTGCCAGTGCGAATCATCATCGATAAATCAGGAAGCGTGCGACATATTCACTTTCTCAGTGCATTTCCCGATCAGGCGCAAGCGATCACAGCGGCGCTGAAGCAATGGAAATTCCGGCCGCATGTCGAAAACGGAAAAGTGGTTGAGGTGGAAACCGGAATCATGTTTGGGCGCGGCGGAAATTGATCGTGCGATCGAATCCGAAGCGGTTTAATCGGCAGAAAAAAATCAGAAGATGGTAGGCGCGGCAGGAATCGAACCTGCAACCGCCGGATTAGAAATCCGATGCTCTATCCGTTTGAGCTACGCGCCCGCGTGAGTCCGCGCAGGCCCAGTATCGCATAGGCCCTTTAGCCCGGCCAGACAGCCGAAAAGGCCATGCTCCGGGGTCGCTGACCCTGCCCGGGCACTCCTAATCGTCCGGCTTAGCGCGTGCTCTAATGGTGCCGTGCCCCATGAGATAGTTGTTGTAACGACTATCTTGGCCAAGGGCGCGAAAACCGGGTACCCCCCTCCCCCCCACCCCCCTGGCTTGATCTTTTGGGATCAGCAACTTAGCGGGAGCGCTCCCGCTAGATCTATGAGTTTAAAGGGGTTAGAGGTAAAATCTTACAAACAAATGAGTTAGATGAACCAGCGGTCAGCCGTCAGCCCTCAGCCGTCAGCCAAACCAGCTCCTCTTTTGCTCCTCTTTTGGTCTCCTATTTTGCCTAAATCGTGTCCTGCGGCCTCGGAGCCGAGAATTTTTGAAAATATTGCCTAAGTTGTTGATTCTAATCGTCCGGCTACAACGGGTGCCGCGCAAGCCATTGATTCTAAATATAGTTACATATCAAAATATAGAAAACAAAGAACTTGCGCGAGCAGTCACTGGTTCGCTGAAATCCGATTCGCGTTCGTTTCAAGCGCCCCCAAAGCGCCGCCGTGGATGCGGATGGGAATCTCCGTGCCACGCTATTCAGTTGTCAAAGAGCGAGTGCTGCTTCAATTGTGCGGAAGTCGAAAAGTGAGGTCAAGGGGAAAAGAGTCGACAGGTTTCGCGCCAGCAAACTGACTGCTTTAATTGTTGAGGAATTGGGGAGTGAGGTCAAGGGGAAATGGAGGGAGTTGTTCGGGTGGCTTTATGGGTGTTGGCCTCACAGCTGGTGGCGTCGCTCAGGGGTGGAATTGGAGTTATTTCCGTCCGTCCCGATTTCGCCAGCTGGAAAGTCGCTTTTGGCTGCTTCAACTTGATTTGCAACTTCTGTCCGCAACCACAAGAAATCTTTGCCCGTCCGTGTCGTCTTTTGCCCGCCATTTCCGATTTCTTCTTTAGGGGCCATGAACCCTGGATGCTCGGTCCGGTTCGACCAAGGCCTCAAGATCCCACTCGCGGAGGGTACCCATGGACGGCATTCGAAGGTCGTTTCGTGCCTGCATTGTGACTATTTTGTTTTGTGTTCTAGCTGCTGCTCAGTCTACGACCTTGAGACCGTCGCCAGTGGTGCCTCTGCTAGTCAACTTCTCCGGAAGGGCCGTGGACGCGCAAGGCAAGGCCATCTCCGGGGTGGCCGGTCTCACCTTCGCTATTTACGGCGCCCAGCAAGGCGGAGCGCCCCTCTGGATCGAAACCCAGAACGTCACCACCGATGCCAGGGGTAACTATACGGTGCAGCTCGGCTCGACCCAAGCCGGGGGACTTTCGTTGAAGCTCTTCAGCTCCGGCGAGGCGCGTTGGGTGGGCGTGCGGGTGAATGGTGCGGACGAACAGCCGCGCGTGCTGGTGGTGAGCGTGCCTTATGCGCTGAAGGCTGCAGACGCGCAGACCCTGGGTGGATTACCGGCCTCGGCGTTCGTTCTGGCGGCACCGCACGATGCGAAAGGCGGGTCGGCGGCGAGTGGAGAACCATTACAAGGTTCAGACCGCACCGGTTCGTCGGACGTGACCACCGCAGGCGGCACGACCGGTACCATCCCATTTTTCAAGACTGCCACCGACATCGAGAATTCAGCCCTTACGCAAACGGGATCGGGAACATCGGCGAAGGTTGGGGTCAACAACCCCAGCCCGTCGGCGACCTTGGACGTCAAGGGCAACAGCATGGTGCGGGGAACATTGAGTCTGCCTCCGACCAAGTCCGCCACTTCGACGCAGGGCTACGACTCGCAACCCATCAAACAGACAGCCTCGTCATACGACAGCGGGGTGGGAGCCGCGGTCGCGCAAAACTTCCTATGGCAGGCCGAGCCCATCAACAATGACACTGGCAATGCTTCGGGTACGCTGAACCTGTTGTTCGCAACCGGCTCGAACACTCCTTCGGAAACGGGACTGCACATCGCCACCAATGGCCAGGTGACATTCGCGAAAGGGCAGACGTTTCCCGGTACCGGCGACGGCACCGTCACCAGCGTTGCGAGCGGAGCTGGATTGACGGGCGGCCCAATCACCAAGAGCGGGTCGCTGAGCATTGCGAGCGGT
Source organism: Terriglobales bacterium (assembly GCA_036392935.1). GTDB lineage: Bacteria > Acidobacteriota > Terriglobia > Terriglobales > Acidobacteriaceae > DASVWZ01. Next base: position 27,623 of record DASVWZ010000042.1, read on the forward strand.
GGGGTGACCAATGCGATGCTGCAGAACCCGTCGTTGACCGTTACCGCGAACAGCCCCTTGAGCGGCGGCGGATCGGTCGCGCTGGGCGGAAGCACGAGCCTGGGCCTGAAGAGCTGCAGCTCCAACCAGATACTGGAATTCACCGGCGGGGCCTGGACTTGTGTTGCGATACCGGTGGGCACGATCTCCGGGGTCACGGCAGGAACTGGCCTGACCGGTGGCGGCTCCAGCGGAAACGTGACGCTGAACATCGACACCACCAAGGTGCCGCAGCTGGCAGCAAACAATACCTTCACCGGAAGCCAAGTCGCCGAGGTGTCGGGCGGTCAAGCCATGGTCGCCAGTTCGTCCGGTTCAGGCAACGCCGGACTCCTTGCCATTGAAAGCGCGACCAGCGGCGGCTCACTGGGTGTGTGGGCAACCACACAGGATCCCACGGGGGCTGGGGTGTACGGCGTAGACATCCAGTCGAGCTCCGGCCGTAACCAGGGTTTTGGCGCGGGCGTCTGGGGTGATACCGGCGTTTCGTTAGATACGGCGGTCGTGACTGGAGTCTTAGGCACGGCCGATGATGCCATTGCTGGAACTTTTATCAATAACTCTGACGGTGCGGACACGTTGCAGACTATAAACCGAAGCAGCAACGGCTATCCATTTCGAGCCTTCAACAGCGCAAATAACGCGGGATGCAGCGTCAACCAGTCTGGCGAACTGCTCTGCAACGGCGGCGAAAACGCCGTGGTTCCACTCGACGGGGGGAAACGCAAGGTGGCGCTCTCGGCGATTGAATCGCCGCAGAACTGGTTTGAGGATTTCGGCTCCGCCCAACTGGTCAATGGCGTTGCTGTCGTCCGGCTCGACCCGGATTTCATCCAGGCCGTCAACAGCGAAAAAGAGTACAGAGTCTTCCCCGTGCCCAATGGCGATTGCAAGGGCTTGTACGTCACCAATAAGTCCCCGGAGTCGTTCGAGGTTCGTGAACTCGGCGGCGGGACTTCAAATATCCGCTTCGACTATCGCATCACCGCGATTCGCCGGAAGTATGAGACAGTGCGCTTCGCCGACCACACCAACGATCCCGATCCGGCAAAAATGCTGAAAAAGATGCGTGAGTCCAGCGTGAAGAACTCGGCTGCTGTAATGGCAAGGCCCGCTCTGACGGCCACGGCCCCGCAGCATGAAGCCAAGCGATGACAGATGATCTATGAAGTATTGCTGATTCCTGGGCCGCCGGTTCGGTTCGTTTCAGCCATCCGCAAGCTGGTACACTCCCTGCCATGGTTACTGCGTACAACCGGCTGGCGGGGCAGAGCGTGGAGCGGCTGGCGGCGCTGAGCGATGGCGTGTTCGCGGTCGCGATGACGCTGCTGGTGCTCGATCTGCGCGTGCCTGCGGCGGAGGCCATTCGCGGAGACCATGATCTGTGGCGCGCACTGGTGGCGCTGGCGCCGCGGCTGGTAACTTACATGATGAGCTTTCTGACGCTCGGCATTTTCTGGGTCGGGCAGCAGACGCAGCTCAATCATTTGGCGCGCACAGACCGCAGCCTGACGTGGATTCATCTGGCGTTTCTGTTCGCCATCACTACCTTGCCGTTTTCCACCACGCTGCTGGCCGATTTCATTGAGTACCGGTTGGCGGTCATCCTCTATTGGTTCAATCTTCTGTGGCTGGGGGTGACGCTTTATTTCAGCTGGCTTTGCGCGTTGGACTCCGGGCTGGTGAAGCACGATATGCCCGCCGAGTTTCCCCGTGCGTTCAAGCGGCGTGTGATCATTGCGCAGACGCTTTATGCGTTCGGGGCGATGCTTAGCGTCTTCAGTACTTATTGGAGCATCGGGCTGATTGTTCTGGTGCAGTTGAACTATGCGCTGGGGTTCAGGCTGCCGGGCGGGAAACGCGGTGAAGGGGGGTGAAAAGTTATTTAAGGTAAACTCCTTGCGATGCCAAAGGTTGCACTTCCTACAACGTGGTGGTCTCGTTGCCTGTTGACGGTTGCCACCTTCATTATCGCGGCTGATTTTCTCCCATCGCCGTTGTTGGCTCTGATCAATAGCGTCGGGTATTTGCCGTACAGCGATCGGCCAGGACCTGGTTGGCAGACACCTCATCTTCCGACCCTCGCGGAACTGAAATTCTTTCTTGGCTTCGCCATGCTCCTCTTGCCCGGGGCAGCGTGGTGCGGTTCGTTCTTTGCAGTCGGGGCGGCGCTTTTGGGTTTTTGTCGCCTGCCTCGCTGGGCACTTGCGATCGCTGCAGTCGTGCCTGCCTTTCTTGCCGGCGGTTTGCTGATGGCGGGGGTCGGATGGCTTGTCGCCATCTCAGCGGTTGGGGTCTACACAGTGGCCGGATGTACTGGCCTTTGGGGGCTTTTCATATTTCCTGCGCTAGTTCCAACGATGGGCCGAGCCTTGCCACAGGCTGCACGAATAACGGTTCCTGTTCTCTTGTCGCTTGGAGGGACGTACCTTCTGGTGAGGCCAATGATGCCCGATACCGGGTTGACGAACGCAAAGATCGAGGTGGTCCGGCGGGATGAAGCAGGGGTAGACCTTGCGCAAATTGACCTTAGCTACATCGAGTCCTCCCGGCAGGCGAGCGGATCAGGGAAATATGTTGAGGCGAATCGGATGGAGTTTAAGACTGACGGCCGCAATCAACTTCGGGTGTTACTTATCGTCGACGACGACCGCGCGGTCGGACAGACATTCGAGCTTCCACGAACCGGTTATGTAATCTATCGCCAGAATCAAGGACGGTGGAAAGAAGAACGGGCTGGGTCTGGGGAGTCCGAGATCTCGCTGCAACTCGAGTCATCGGACGGGAAGTGGATCGGCCTTCGAGTCCGGGGACCCTGTTGCTCCTCTATGACTCAAGCCTCCGCTCCGTATCGATAGGGGGCTCTCGCCGTCGTGGGACGAAAAGCACGGGCGCCCACTTGTGCCGGTACGGCGAGTGAGATCAATGTTGGTGAGCATTCGGCTGATACAGGCTACCGCACTCTTGCTTTGTGTTCTTTCAAAATGCAGCGGTCCATGATGACGAATGCGCCGGCGGCGCGGGCTTTGGCGGCGGCTTTTTCGTTGATGACATCTTCCTGCATCCAGATGGCGGGAATTTTCAGCGCGAGCGCTTCGTCGACCACTTCTTCCACCAGCTCCGAGCGGCGAAAAATGTTGACCATGTCGATTGGCTCGGGGACGTCGCGCAGCGTGGCGTAAGCCTTTTCGCCGAGCGCCTCGCTGATGGTGGGATTCACGGGAATGATGCGGTATCCGTGGGCCTGCATGTACGCGGAGACGCCGTGGCTGGGGCGCATAGGATTGTCGGATAGCCCGACGACGGCAATGGTCTTGGAACGTTTAAGGACATCGGTGATCGGGTCGGTGGACGGTTGCGTGACCATGAACAATTCTAACGAAAAGTTAGAAGTCAGAAGTGAGAATGCAGAAGTGAAAAACCCACGTCTGCATTCTGCATTCTTACTTCTGCCTTTTAGATGTCCGTGTACTCAGGATTGTAGCCGCTCATGAGGTGTCCCGGCGGCAGCAGGTAGCGTACCGGCAATTCTTCGGCGAATTTCGCGGTCTTTAGCCAGTGCCAGGCGTGCACGGTCTCGGCGGGGTGAAAATAGCGAATGTCGGACTGCATGAGCACGGTGGCTCCGGCGACGTCACCCATGAGTTCTTCCCACTTGCGCGCACCGACGACGGCCACACGCGCGATGGGGCCACCGAACTTGTGCAGGAAGCGCAATTCTTCCCAACGCGCTTTCCAGTCGACGTCTTTCACCGCAGTCATATCGATAAGGATGCCGATGGGTTTTTTGTGGCTGGCCGCAATCTGGTGCTGGATCTGGGGTTCAATGGCTTTTACGTCCGCGGCGGTGATTTCGCCGGTGGCTTTGAATCCAAATCCTCCGCCGCCGGGTTCGCTGAGTCGCTCAATCATGTTCCGTCCTTTGGGGTTTGAATCGAATCTAGAATTCTACCGTGACGGAGAGATTTATGCTGGCCGGGAGGAATATGCTCCCGGCCAGCGTGGGTTATGAATAGTTATGAATCAGTAATCTTCAATGCAGCTGGTTGTAGACCTCGTTCCAGGCGACGCCGCCTGAGGTCAGGCCGTCTTTGTTTACCAGCGGCGCGGTGGACTGGTATTCGTACCAATAGGAACGCCCGACTCCGGCGCTGGCCAAGCCACTGAATAAATCCTTCACGTAGGTGGATTGACTGCCTTGCAGGCCAGTCGCTCCCCAGCTTGATTCAGTATTCCAGGCAGGGATGTCGTCATAATTGGAGTGGTTGCGGAAGTAGTTGTAGAGCCACAGCGCCTTGTCGGCCGACCAGGCGTAGAGATGCAGCGCCAGAATCTCGGCCGCCTCCTTTGCTCCCGGCGTAGAAAGATAATTCAGGTAGCGGCTTTGCAGGTCTGTCCATGCGCCGCTGGACGGGCTCAGCATGGAAGACTCGGCGTAGCGCGAATACGCGGGCGCGCTCAAGCCCACGGTCTTCAGAGCCTGCTCGGCGGTCTCGCCGGTTGCGGTGATGGTCCCGCGTCCCAGCAGGATGGCCCGTGCATCCTGCGCCAGGCGCACCATTTGGGCATTTGTGCCCGACCAGGCATTAGTGGGACTATGGCGGGTGAATTCGTTCCACGGGCTCCAGGCACGCACCAGGATGTCCGAATTCTGCGAAAAATACTGACCGGCGGCTTTGCACCACTCGCGCCAGATCAGGTCAGGGCCGGTGCCATCGGCGTTGAGGTCGATGGGTGGGGCGCATTCGCCGGGTGTGCCGTAGTTTCCGTAATCGCAGTTTTTGTCGCCGGGATTGCTCGATGCCCACTTGGGGGTGCGGCCGAGCTCAAACAGCACATCGTTGATGCCCGACTTGCGCAGAGCATGCAGCCAGTTTGAAGTGACGCCGAACGAGTATTTTCCGTTGGCGTAATTGGTCTGCGCCCATTGCGCGCCATCGTCCCAGAAGCGATAGCTGTCAACGGAAACTTTGGGCGGCTTGCCGTTTAATTTTTTCCAATTGCCGATATTGAGGCCGAATTCGATGCTTTGTGCTGTTAAAGATGAAGTTAATATCAATATGGTAAACCAAGCAAAATAGAAATATTTGGTCATCGCAGAGGTGTAGTCCTTTCCTGGAATTGGTGGCCCGGGGCAGGCGAACTTCCGAGTAGAGTTCCGGCGGATGATGGAAGATGGCTTGGGGAACTTCAGCCTCGCCAGCGCTGCCGAGGTGATTCCGTTTCGCAGACAGAACCCATTAACCCGCGCGAGAATGGGCCTACGGAAAAAGCCAAATCAGCCTAACGGGACCGCGGTAGGGAGGCAATACGGTATTCACCCTAAGATATGTGCAAAACTCTGTGGAAAAAACCTGTTTTCGGTGGGTTCCGGTCTCTTCTCCGGTCTTGGCGAGCGGGCGATGATTCGGGAGTTCGACAGGTTCTTCGTAACTCTCGGATCTCCGCCCGCCCGCTTTCGACCGCTCGGGGAGGAAAATCGTTAACAGGTGGCCAAACCTTCGAGTTCGGCGCGTTTCCAGATCAATAGCGTAGAGCCGTGCAACTCGGCTACGTGGCGTTTCTTGAAATCGGCCAGGGTGCGGGTCACAGTCTCGCGCGATGAGCCGATCAGTTGGGCGATCTCTTCGTGGGTCAGGGCCAGCTTGGTGCGCAGGGCGCCATCGACCACTCTGGCGTTCGAAGACCACTGCAGCAGCAGCCGGGCCAGTTTTTCCGTAACCGAGTGGCTCAGGCCGATCGACCGCATGGAGTCATAGGCTGCCTGGCAATCGCGGCTCAGGTGCTGGGCGGCGTGCAGGCAGGCGTCACCGTGGGTCTTGATGTACTTTACGAACTCGTCGCGGCCGATGAAAGCCAGTTGGGAGGGCTGCAAGGTCTCGACGGTGACTTCGTAGGCTGTGCCGCCGACGACAGCATGAAGGCCAAGTATCTCGCCGGGTTCGGCGATCTTCAGGATCAGCGTGCGACCGTCGCGGCTGGTGGCCATCAGCTTGGCGCGGCCCTGGCAGAGGACGAATACGCCTCGCGCCGCCTGGCCTTCGACAAATACCAGCGCGCCTTCGGGATACGAGGTGGTGTGCTTGATCGCATCCAGATCGCGCAGCGAGTCGTTCGAGAGCGAGCAGAAAAAGCTGTTGCAACGCAGCTTGCATGAACCGCAGTCGTCGACAATCGGCATACCGTAAGGCGAGTTTGCCTTGCTATTGAACGATGTCAACGGCTGGAAGTGCGTCATTCCCGTTCCTGCTAGTTGCGTTGCTCCCATGATGTTATCTCCTCTTTCAGAGCCTTCGTTTGTACCGCTTTGCTGCTACCCGCATTGGCTAAAGGCACGAGCATGGCCAATCTGAGAGGGGATGGGCGGCGGTTGGCGGTTACGGATGTATCTATAAGAATATAAAAGGCTTATTTTGTTGTCGATGGGGCGAAGACGGGAACGAAGGGTCACGCCCAAATCACCGGATTTGGGTCATTTCCCACACTGCTGTGTGATCTGCATCACCGAACTCAGTGAGATGGGCGAGAAATCGCTAAAGAAAAAGCATAGCAGTGGCGAGGCGGGAGGGTTGGGTCGGATTCGGTCACTGGCTCGGAGCCCTACTGCTTGGACTTGGAATCTTCCGATTTCTGCTTAAACATGCGCAAGGCCAGCTTGCGGATGGTCTCACCGACCTCTTTGTTTGAAGACAGGTTCTTCAGGTCGTTGATGAGCAGGTGTTTCATCAGGCCGAGCGAGACGTCCATGGGTGTGCGCGGGTTGGCGACCAGATTGCGCACGATCGTATATTGCTTGGCAAACTGCCGTTTCAGCGGGATGGTGCGCAGGACGGCTTCCAGAACGTTCTTCTGCGAGGCAAACTTTTCGACTTCCGCGTCGGTGATTTTGGGTGAATCGAGAACGGCGAGGGCCACGATTTTTGTGCCATCGCGAATCAGCAGCGAGCGCTCTTCCTTGTTTCCCTTCAGCGCAAGCTGGATGCGGCCTTTGATGTCCAGCCGGTTGATCTTCTGCACCGTGCTTTCCCGCCGCTGGTTGGGCACAATCGGCTGCCGGACCGGTTGGGCATGGGTGCGAGCCGGAGCGGCGGCCGCAGCGGCTGCAGGCGCTGTTAGCGGCTGAGCCGGAGGCGCGGCGGCTTGCACGGCCACGGCGTCGGGCAACTCGTCAAGGCCAGTCACCGGCTGGTAGGGCTTTTCCGGCGTGGCGGCGATCTCGGTAGCGTTCGCGTTCATGAAGGCATGAACGGTTTCATCGGAGACGGGATGGCCGGATTCGTCTGCGTCGTGGGCTTCCGCCGGGGCCGTCTGCGGTTCGGTCTTTGGAGCCGGTGTATCGGGCGGTGCGGTTGGCTTGGCTGGCGCGGCCACGGGGGCAGCGGCAACGGCGGCCTGCTTTACTTGCAGGTGTGGGTTGGCCGCGAGCGCATTTTTGATGACCGTCGACTGCTCGGCCCGTGGGCTTTTCTTAAACAACTCGATGATTTCGGGTTTGGCCGATTCGGCGATAATCGCCAGCGATGCCTGCGACGACGTCGGATTCTCGAGCAACGCCGGAAACAGCGCCGGCCGCAGGTTCGCGACATCCAGCCAGTAGTCGAGGACTTCTTTGGGCGTGTGCGGATCGGCAGCCACGCCGCGGCAGGCGGCTTCATCCCAGCCGGCCAGCGTCATCTTCGCGGTCTGTCCGAAGACTTTATTGTGCTGCGCAAGATGGACGAGGATCTCGATCATCTCGGCGGCTGGAACCGCGAGGGCTCCGCGCGCCGCCGTCTGCATGGTGTGCGACGGCATGGCCGAAGCGCGGATTAATTGAATCATTTTCGGCATAGCAAGGCGGACGAGTGCGAAAACTCGTACACCACAGGATCAATCAGGCTGGCCGTTTCTGCGAGGGATTTATGCTTCAGGAAGGTTACTAAGGGCACCAGCTAACTTGGGGCATTTTCATCGCGGCGCATGCGCAAGTAAGCCCGCATGAACGGCTGCAAGCCGCCGTCGAGAACTTTATCTACGTCGCCCATTTCGAACTTGGTGCGGTGATCTTTGATCATCCGGTAGGGTTGCAGCACGTAGGAACGAATCTGGGAGCCGAAATCGATGTCGAGCTTGGAATCTTCAATTTTCTTTGTGGCTTCGCGCTTCTTTTCCATCTCATGCTCGTAAAGTTTTGAGCGCAGCATGCTCATGGCGCGGTCTTTGTTCTTGTGCTGGGAGCGTTCGTTCTGGCAGGCGGCAACAATTCCGGTTGGAATATGAGTGATGCGTACGGCCGAGTCGGTCGTGTTTACATGCTGCCCGCCTTTGCCGCTGGAACGGTAGGTGTCGATGCGCAAATCTTCCGGGCGAATGACCACTTCAATGCTGTCGTCGATCTCGGGCGAGACGTAGACGCTGGCAAACGACGTATGCCGGCGCTTGGCCTGGTCGAACGGCGAAATTCGCACCAGCCGGTGGACGCCGATTTCGCTGGTCAACAATCCAAAGGCATACTCGCCATTGACCGCGAAGGTGACTGATTTCAATCCAGCTTCTTCTCCCGGCTGATAGTCGTAAAGCACGGTCTGAAAGCCCTGCTGCTCGGCCCAGCGCAGATACATGCGCATAAGCATTTCCGCCCAATCCTGCGACTCGGTGCCGCCGGCTCCTGGATGAATGGTGACAATTGCATTGCGGGGGTCGTTTTCGCCGGAGAGCAAAGTCTCGGTCTCGAGCCGGTCGACTTTCTCGCGCAGCCCATCTATTTCTCGGCGCAGGTCGTCATCGACCCTCTCGCCTTCACGCGCCAGATCGAAGTATGCCGAAATGTCGTCGACGCGACGCGCCAGATCGGCCTCTGTGGCGAGCATGTCCTCGAGGCGCTTTTTCTCGCGCATCACCTGCTGGGATTTTTGCGGATTCGACCAGAGATTGGGGTCGGATGCCTGCTTTTCAACTTCGGTCAACTGCCCGCGGACTTTGGCAGGGTCAAAGATACTCCCGGAGTTCGCGCGCTTTTTCTTTCAGGACCGCGTATTCCTGTTCGAGTTCTTCAACCATTTATGACCGTGCCTTTTATGACTGTGCCTTGGTGGCAAATGGAAGCCGCAGCAGCGCCACTACTAAAATTATCGCACACAGAAACGCGAACCAGTCGCCGTGGCGGGTGTAGAAAGTAGTGTCGTCGGCCAAAGCGTAGGGTGCGATCAGCTTGCTGCGAATCTTGCGCGGAATGCTGGCGACGACGCGGCCATAGGGATCAATGGAAGCGGTCACGCCGGTATTGGTATCGCGCAGCAGCCAGCGCGAATTTTCGACTGCACGCATCCGCGCCTGGCGCAGATGCTGCGCATACGCGCCGCTGTCACCATACCATCCGTCGTTGGAAATATTGACGAAGACCTGCGCTCCGTTCAGCGCCGTCTGCCTGACTTCATCGGGAAAAATCGATTCGTAACAGATGAAAACGCCGAGCCGCGCGTTGCCGGTATCGAGCGGCATTCGGGAAGCTCCGCGGGAGAATTGCCCGACCTCTTTGGTCAATCCGCTGGCAAAAGAAAAGATTTGTTCGAATGGAACATATTCGCCAAAGGGAACCAGATGAATTTTGTCATAGCGCGCCGTCCAATCGCCGGTCGGGCTGACCAGCGACGCTGAATTGAACATCTCCGATGGCCGCTCGGCATTTTGGGGCGTGGGTCGAACTCCAATGCTTCCCGCCAGCACCCACGCATTCGCTTGCTTCGCGAGATCGCTCATCTGATTGCGAAACACCGGGTCGTTGGTGAAAAATGGCATCGGCGCCTCCGGCCACACGATCAGATCGGGATGCGGCGGCGCGTCTACATCGGCTCCGGGTTTAGCAGGCATGCTGATCTGCGTAAGGTCCTCGAGCGTACCCAGGAAATAGGGTTTGGTCCAGTTCTCATTGGCTGAAATGTTCGGCTGCACCAGGAACGCAATTTGATCAGCAGGGAAGGCCGGCGCCGGAATCCATCGCGCCGACTGCAACACTACGACCGCTGCCGCCCAGGCCATTAGCAACGGCTTACGTTTCGGCCAGCGAATCAGAAACGCCGCCGCAATCGCGACATTGACCAGCATGACTTCAAACGACAGCCCATAAACTCCAGCGACGGTCGCCAGTCGTGCCATAGGGATGTTGTCGACCTGCGTGATGCCGAGCAGATCCCACGGGAAGCCCGTGATGCGCGTGCGCGCCAGTTCCACCGCAACCCATGCGGCGGGCGCCATCAGCAGAGGCATGCGCCCGGGGCGCTCGCCACGCGCGAGCAAGCTGATCAGCAAGCCGAAGGCGCCGTGGTACAGACCCAGATAGAGGCAAAAGAGAATGAGAATTCCAAATGCGGCTGGCGTATTCAGCTCGCCGTACTGATGCATGACGCTGAAGATCCAGTAACAGGTTCCGGCGTACCACAAAATACCGCAAGCATAGCCCAGCACGAATCCCTGGAGCGGCGTGGCCGGCAGCAACTTGATCGCTTCGCGCAGTTGCAGGGTTTGCGGGGGACGCGTTCGCAACAGGGCTACCAGCAGCGGCGCCAGTGCAATCCAGCATAGAAAATAAAGATTGGGCAGAGGGAAGATCAGAATCTGCAGGGCCGCCGACAGCAATACCAATCGCCAGGCGCTGGAATGTATCTGCCGCACGGTAGCAGGATAGCAGGGAGCCTGCAGTTTCAGGAGTGAAGGCGAGGGCACTGCAACAGGTCTTCCCATCTTTGGCGGAGTGTAAAATGTTGATTATGGCAGCCGACAAAGAACGTGCTCACGAACTGATTAACCGCATGACCCCGACTCAGGTGGCTGCCGTGGTCACGATGATCGAGACCCTGCTCGATCCGGTTTCTCGCGCCATCGCCAGCGCCCCGGTTGACGACGAACCGTTGACGGCGGAGGAAGAGAAGGCGCTCGACGAATCGCTGGAATGGCTGAAGCACAATAAGGGGATTCCACACGAACAGGTCCTTGCCGAATTCGGGATCAAGAAGGACGGAATCACCCGCTCCCGGAAACGTAAGTGAGACGGATCGTTTGGACCGTGCAAGCTCAAGGCGATGTTCGTACCCTGAGCAAGCCTGTCGCGATGCAGATTCTGTCGGCACTTCATCGCTTTGTGGAATCGGGCGTCGGCGACGTGAAATCCTTGCGGGGCAGGGAAGAACTCCGCTTGCGCGTTGGCGATTACCGGTTGTTCTTTGTCTGCCCGGATACCGCCACCGTCGAAATCCTGCGAGTACTTCATCGCAGGGAGGCGTATCGCTAGATTCGACGCGAGTCCCCTACTTCAACGTCACCAGCTTCTCCACCAGCCCCGAGTAATCCGTCTTTTCCAGCCCGTGTTCCTGCTTGTTGTACTCGTCTACTTTCGACGAGTAGTTCATTGAGCAGAATTTCGGGCCACACATCGAGCAGAACGCTGCTTCTTTGTAATGCTCGTCGGGCAGAGTTTCGTCGTGCATCGACCGCGCCGTCTCCGGATCGAGCGACAGCGCAAACTGTTTTTCCCAATCGAACTTGTAGCGCGCATAGCTGAGCGCGTTATCCCTGTCCTGCGCCCCCGGACGATGCCGCGCGATGTCTGCCGCATGCGCCGCAATCTTGTAGGCGATGATCCCGTCTTTCACGTCTTTTTCGTTCGGCAAACCCAAATGCTCTTTGGGCGTGACGTAGCACAGCATCGCTGCGCCGTGCCATCCGATCATGGCCGCGCCAATCGCCGACGTGATGTGGTCGTAGCCCGGCGCAATGTCGGTCACCAGCGGACCGAGCGTGTAAAACGGAGCCTCGTAGCAAAGCTCGTTTTCCTTATCGACCTGTTCTTTGATCTTGTCGAGCGGCACGTGACCCGGTCCTTCGATCATCACCTGCACATCATATTGCCAAGCTTTCTTGGTCAGTTCGCCCAGCGTTTTCAGTTCAGCGAATTGCGCGTCGTCGCTAGCGTCGGCGATGCATCCCGGCCGCAGCCCGTCACCCAACGAAAAGCTGACATCATGTTTTGCGAAAATCTTGCAGATGTCGTCGAAGCATTCATACAGAAAATTCTGCTTGTGATGATGCGCCATCCACTGCGCCAGAATTGCCCCGCCGCGGCTCACAATGCCGGTAATGCGCTTTGAAACCATCGGCAAATACTGAATCAGCACGCCCGCGTGGATGGTCATGTAATCCACGCCTTGCTCGGCCTGCTCTTCAATGACTTCGAGCATCACGCTGGCAGTCAGGTCTTCGATCCGCTTCACACGCGAAATCGCTTCGTAGATCGGCACTGTGCCAATCGGCACGGGTGAGTGCCGCAGAATCGCTTCGCGAATCTCATGGATCTCGCCGCCGGTCGAAAGGTCCATCACCGTGTCCGCGCCGTAGTGGACGGAGGTGTGCAGCTTCTTCAACTCCTCTTCAATATTCGACGTGACCGCAGAGTTGCCGATATTCGCGTTGATCTTGCACAGCGAGGCCACCCCAATCGCCATCGGCTCCAGTTCCGGGTGGTTAATGTTCGCCGGAATGATCATCCTTCCGCGGGCGACCTCATCGCGAATCAACTCCGGCGTCAGCTTCTCGCGCCGCGCGACGTATTCCATCTCTTCAGTGACCACACGTTGGCGTGCGTAGTGCATCTGAGAGAAATTTCCGTCGCGGTTCCCCGCCTTACGCTGCGCAATCCATTCCGCGCGCGGCTTGGGTACGTCAGACCCGACCGCGCCGTTTCCATTCGACCGATGTCCGTTGCCATTCTTTTGCTCTGGAATGCGGGGCTGAGAATTACTAGAAGTCATGAGTAAGGTCCTCGAAACAGTTATTAAGGCTCATTATATGCCGCCCGACGCGTAAACCAAGCACCCGCTTGTCCGTCCAACTCCATGCGGCATACAATTCTCCCTGCCAACTCAGGAGCCTCGATCATGCGCCATCTTGTGCTACTTGCAGCCCTGTTTCTTGCCGTCACAGCCTTCGCTCAAACCTCTGCGCCTGGCGGCCAGGCCAACAGCAACGCCATTCTCAGCCCCGGCTTCACCGTCGACACCATCGATAAATCCATCGACCCCTGCACCGACTTCTATCAATACGCTTGCGGCAATTGGATGAAGCACGCCGAGATCCCAGCCGATCAAGCGCGTTGGGGCACGTTCACCGAGCTGCAGGAGCGAAATTTTGCGACCCTGCGCGGGATTCTCGAAAAAGTTTCCGTCAACGATCCCAACCGCAATGCCATTGACCAGAAAATCGGCGACTACTATGCCGCTTGCATGGACGAAAAAACCGTCAACGACAAAGGGATCGCTCCACTCAAGCCCGAGCTCGACCACATCGCCGCCGCCAGAACCAAGCAGGACCTGATCGACACCGTCGCGCGCACCCACATGCTGGGTTCGAACGCCCTTTTCAATTTCTACTCTTCGCCTGACTATCACAACGCCGACTCGGTCATCGCCTACATCGATCAGGGCGGCCTCACCCTCCCCGACCGCGACTACTACATAAAAACCGACACCCACATGGTTGACATGCGCAAGCATTACGTTGACTACGTGACCCAAACCTTCATGCTCACCGGTCAGTCGGCCGAAGATGCCGCCGATTCCGCGCAATCTGTGCTACGCATTGAAACCGAACTCGCGCAGGCGTCGATGGATCGCACCGCGCGCCGCGATCCCAAAACTCGTGATCATAAAATGTCGACGACCACCGCCGAGGCGATGGCGTCGAACTTCCATCTGGGCCAGTATTTCGCCGATGTAAATTCGCCCGCATTCTCTGACCTCAACGTCGCCAATCCGGATTTCTTCAAAGCCATTAACGCGTTTCTCGAACGCGAATCCCTCGATTCGCTCAAGACCTACGTCAGTTGGCGCCTTATCGACAGCTCCGCGCCATTTCTCTCGCAGCCGTTCGTCGACGCTAATTTCAAAATGCAGCAGGCCATCACCGGACAAAAAGAAATTCAGCCGCGCTGGAAGCGTTGCGTTCGCGCCACCGATCGCGGCCTGGGCGAAGCGCTAGGCCAGCGCTATGTTGAGCTGACCTTCGGTCCTGACGGCAAAGCCCGCATGTTGAAGATGGTCGACGCACTCGAGAAATCTCTCGACGAAGACATCAAAGACCTGCCCTGGATGACCGAAGAAACCAAGAAGCAGGCCAAGATCAAGCTCGATGCCATCCAAAATAAAATTGGCTATCCCGATACCTGGCGGGATTACAGCTCGGTCACCGTCGTACGCGGCGATCTGCTCGGCAACGCTCTCCGTGCGAACGAATTCGAAGCCAAGCGCGACGTCAACAAAATCGGCAAGCCGCTCGACCGAAAGGAATGGGGCATGACGCCGCCCACGGTCAACGCTTATTACAGTTCCTCGGAAAACAACATCAACTTTCCCGCCGGCATTCTCCAACCGCCGTTTTTCGACAAGCAAATGGATGACCCGGTGAACTTCGGCGCGATTGGCCTGGTGATTGGCCACGAACTCACCCACGGCTTCGACGATCAGGGCCGCAAGTTCGACGCGCAAGGCAATCTGCACGACTGGTGGACCGACCAGGACGGCCGCGAGTTTGAAAAGCGCGCCAGTTGCATCTCGGATGAGTACAGCAATTTCGTCTCGGTTGACGATCTGAAGCTCAACGGGAAACTCACGCTCGGCGAAAACACTGCTGACAACGGCGGCGCGCGCGTTTCCTTCAACGCGCTCGAAGCTCTGCTCGCACTCGATCCCTCGCAGGCGTCGCAGAAGATCGACGGCTACACTCCCGAGCAGCGCTACTTCCTCGGCTTCGCCCGCGTGTGGTGCGAGCTGCGCCGTCCCGAGTTTTCCCGTTCGACTATCCTTACCGATCCGCATTCACCGGGAAAATTCCGTGTGAACGGCACCGTGCAAAACATGCCCGAGTTCGAAAAAGCCTGGGGATGCAAAGCCGGCCAGCCCATGGTCTCAGCCAACGCGTGCCGCGTGTGGTAAACCAAAGCGTTTCATCAACAAAAGCGGCGAAGTTCTTCGTCGCTTTTTCCCTGCGTGCCGTCGCGCTCGCATTTGCAACTCCCTGACAAAACTCTAACCGCGAAATGACCCGTCGTTGACCGCGCAGTGACAATCACTCCCGCGTCAGACCCTAGGCTGCGAAGGTCGAAGAAGAATCTTCGGCGAATCCAACCAGAAGGAGACTTCGTGTGTCCCGAGCATGCGATTAACGCATTATGTCGAATAGAATTCTCACGCTCAGCCTCGTGCTCATGCTCACCATTTACCTGAATAGCCGCCAACCCGTCCATGCCGCAGGAGCAACCACTGGTGCAGCTACCATTAAAGGCGCCGTACAATTCCAGGGAACCTCGCCAAAACCGAAACTCGTCAGCATGGCTGCCGACCCCTCCTGCGCCAAACAGCATTCTGGCCCGATCTATTCCCAAGACGTCGTCGTCGACTCGAAAGGCGATCTCGATAACGTTATCGTGTTCATCGCCGACGGCCTCGGCGACCGCACCTTTGATCCGCCGCCGCAACCCGTCGTTTTCGACCAAAAAGGCTGCGAGTATGCGCCGCACGTTCTCGCCGTCCAGGCCAACCAGCCGCTTGAGATCGTCAACGACGATCCCACCAGCCACAACATTCATCCCGTGCCGCAGAACAACCGCGAGTGGAACAAAGCCGAAATCCCCGGCAGCAAAGTCGAAGAGGCTTTCGCGCGCGAAGAAATCGCCATCCCGGTCAAGTGCAACATCCATCCTTGGATGCGCGGCTACGTAGCCGTCTTCAAACATCCTTTCTACGCGGTCACCGGCAAGGACGGCAGCTTCGATCTGCCCAATCTTCCGCCGGGCACCTACACCATCGAAGCCTGGCATGAAACCCTCGGCACCTCGAAGCAGCAAATCACCATTGGCGCCAACGAAACCAAGGAGATCCATTTCGTCTTCAAGTCGCCCATGTGACGAATCGGTCTTTTACTGAACCGATGGCCCGATGAAGAAATGAACCGATCTCCCAATCATTCGATCACCCGATTGATATTGACCCCGGCGCCCGTCGAAGCTTAAAGTTTCAGATAGGTGCTGGGGTCATGTCTTCTCAAACCGGTAAGTTTCTGAAGTTCGGTGGCGCGACGCTCGTCATCCTGGTCACGCTGGGTTATCTCGCGTATACCGGCGTGCAGGAGAGCAAGAGCTACTACGTCACCATCAAAGAGCTTCACACCATGGGTGACAGCGCGTACACCAAGCGCCTGCGCGTAGCCGGCAACGTGCAGCCCGGATCGATCCAGAGGCACGGCACCCAGGTCCAATTCATCCTCGTCGAAAACGATCAGCTCCTACCCGTTATTTACAGCGGCACAGAAGCCCCGCCCGACACTTTCAAAGACAACTCGCAAGCCCTCGCCGATGGCAGCTTCGGACGCGACGGCGTCTTCCACGCCAAAGGCCTGCAAGCCAAATGCGCGTCGAAATACGCGCCCGCTCAGCCCGGCTCGACTGGCGCTCCCAACGGCGCACCCGGCAGCATGACGCAGATGCAGACGCCGACGTCAACCGTTCAAAACTGATGTTTGCCGTCGCCGTTTGCTTTCCGCTCTAACAATTTTTTGACAAAGCTCTGACACTCGGGCCCTCGCATTGCCATAAGGTCGCATATGACGGCCCAGCAATAATGGTCCGCCTGAGTGGAGCGCCGGGCTGGCGCCTTCCAGCCCGGCCTTTTTGTCGCTGTTGAATTCGTTGCGACGACGCTCTCGACTTCCCCCACCCCCATCGGCTATCTTCTCTGATTGCCGCCCAATCCAGTGACTGATTCGCCGAACCCGGCCGCGCCCATCATCGCCGTCACCGATCTGGTCAAGCAGTTCGGACGCTTCTACGCTCTGCGCGGCGTGAGCGCCGACTTCGCGTCCGCTCGCATGTATGCCATCCTTGGCGACAACGGAGCAGGGAAGACCACGCTGCTTCGCTCGCTCGCCGGATTATCCCCGCCCACACGCGGCCAGATCTCCATCCTCGGCCACGATGACCTGCGCGCCATCTGCGCTGAAATCGGCTACATGGCTCACCCCTCGTTGCTTTACGACGAAATGAGCGGCATGGAGAACCTACGCTACTTCGCCCGTCTCTACGGCATGAATCCCGGGGCCGAAAACGACGACCGCTGCGCCGCCGTCATCCGTTCCGTAAAGCTCGATCCCGAACTCACCCGCCCCGTCGGACAATATTCGCAAGGGATGCGCCAGCGCATGTCGCTCGCCCGCGCCCTGCTCAACAATCCCAAAATTCTCCTGCTTGACGAACCTTTCTCCAACGTCGATCTCCGCTCCGCCCGCGAAATGGTCGCGCTGCTCGCCGCAATGCGCGCCTCCGGCAAAACCATCTTCGTCGTCACCCATCAGGCTTCGCTGCTCGAGGGCATCGCCGACGAATTCATCTGGATGGACTCCGGCAAAATCATCGCCCGCACGCCCGACTTCAGGCTCGACCCAAATCCCGACCTAGCTCCCGACCACCGGGCTTCCGAGTTGCAAAAATGACGACCTCCGGCCTCACGCGCGCTTCGCTCGTCAAAGATCTTCGCCTCGAATGGCGCTCCAAAGACGCCATCAACTCCATGCTGTTCTTCGCGCTGCTGGTGGTTGTGATTTTTAGCTTCGCCTTCAATCCCACTGCCGAAGAGTCGCGGCGCATTGCGGGCGGCTT
>DASVWZ010000043.1:0-44887 GCA_036392935.1 Terriglobales bacterium
ATTTGTAAGGGAGGCGGCGTGCGGCGGCGCGGAAAAATGAGACACTAGGAGAACTATGACGACCACAAGTGTGACTCCTACGACCACCGGCGAGCTGGCACGGTTGCGCCAGTTGGCCGCGAATACGATCCGCGGTCTGGCGATGGACGCGGTACAGAAGGCAAATTCTGGTCATCCGGGATTGCCCATGGGCATGGCCGACGTGGCGACCGTGCTTTGGTCGAGATTTTTGAAGTTCAATCCGGCAGATCCGAAGTGGCCGGACCGCGATCGCTTCGTGCTTTCGGCGGGACATGGGTCGATGCTGCTGTACAGCCTGCTTTTTTTGAGCGGCTACGACTTACCGCTCGACCAGTTGAAGCAATTCCGGCAGTGGGGGAGCAAGACGCCCGGGCATCCGGAGTACGGGCTGACGCCGGGCGTGGAAACGACGACCGGGCCGCTGGGGCAAGGGATTTCGAACGCGGTCGGGATGGCGCTAGCAGAGCGGCATTTGGCGGCGCGGTTTAATCGGCCGGATTTCAATGTGGTGAATCATTACACGTATGTGATCGCCAGCGACGGCGATCTGATGGAAGGGATTTCGCACGAGTCGTGCTCGCTGGCAGGGCATCTTGCGCTGGGAAAACTGATTGTGATGTATGACAACAATTCGATTTCGATTGATGGGTCGACGTCGCTGGCGTTTACGGATGACACAGTAGCGAGATTTCAAGCCTATGGATGGCATGGGCAGCACGTGGATGGGCATGATCCGGTGGCGGTGGAAGCTGCAATCGCTGCGGCACAGGCGGAGACGGAGCGGCCGTCGATCATTGCTTGCAAAACGCATATTGGGTATGGCAGTCCAAAGCAGGACACGAATAAAGTTCACGGCGAACCGCTGGGTGAAGCGGACGTGCGGATAACGAAGGAAAAATTCGGCTTCCCGCCGGACCAGGCGTTTGTGGTACCGGAAGAGGCAAAAGAGTTTTTCGAGCAGCGCGGGAAAGATGGCGGATTGCGGCAAAAAGATTGGGAAAAGCTGATGGCCGGGTACGCGCAGGCGAATCCGGAGTTGGCGAAACAGTTTTGGTCGGAGTTGAAAGGCGAATCTCCAGCGGGATGGGATTCGACGATGCCGAGTTTTCCGGTGGACAAACCGATTGCGACGCGGGCTGCGTCAGGGAAGGTTCTGGATGTGATTGGGCCGAAGCTGCCGATCTTGATTGGAGGTTCGGCCGACCTAACGCCTTCAGTTAACACGGAGTGGAAGGGCGTGCGCGTGATTACGCCGGACGATTTCAGCGGGCAGTACGTTCACTACGGCGTGCGTGAGCACGGCATGGGCGCAATCATGAACGGGTTGACGGTGCACGGCGGCGTTCGGGCGTACGGCGCGACGTTCCTGATTTTTTCCGACTACGAGCGGCCGGCGATTCGGCTGGCGGCGCTGATGGAGATTCCGACGATCTTTATTTTTACGCACGACAGCATCGGGCTAGGCGAGGATGGGCCAACGCATCAGCCAATTGAACAGCTTTCGAGCCTGCGGCTGATTCCGCACATGGCGGTGTTTCGTCCGGCGGACGCGACGGAGACGGTGGAGTGCTGGCGGACATTGTTGAATCGCAAACATGCGCCAAGCACGCTGGTTCTGACGCGACAGGCGTTGCCGATTATCGATCGGACGAAATATGCGCCGGCATCGGGAGTGGCGCAGGGCGGATACATTTTGAAGGATGCGGAGAATCCCCAGGTGATTCTGATTGGGACGGGGTCGGAAGTGCAACTGGCGCTGGCGGCACAGGAGACGCTGGCGAAAGAAAATATTCGGGCCCGGGTGGTGTCGATGCCATGCACGAGGTTGTTTGATGATCAGCCGGAGGCGTATCGGGAGTCTGTTTTGCCTCGGAGGATTCGAGCGCGTGTGGCGGTTGAAGCTGGTGCGACGATGACGTGGTGGGATTATGTTGGACTTGACGGCGCGGTTGTGGGCGTCGATCGGTTTGGCGCGTCGGCGCCGGGGGCGATTGTGATGAAGGAACTGGGAATGACAGCGGATGCGGTGGTAGCGGCGGCGAAGAAAGTCTTAAGCAAGGGCAGTGAACCGATTACTCAGGGATGGAGTTGAGGGTGCGAGCCAAGCGTGCGTCTGCAGTTTGGCGATGTTAGCTCAGATCTCTCACTCCGCGGGCAACGATTCGTTGAGGATTGCTTGACAGCCGTCCCTGCCCGGCGTAGCCTCGCGTGGACTCCCGAAATTCAAAACAAAATTTAGGAGGCTGAATGGTCCCTCTCAGTGCTCTGTTGTTGCCCATCTTTGTGGCGGCAGTGATCGTGTTTGTGGCCAGCTCCATCATGCACACGGTGCTGACGTATCACCGCAGCGATTGCAAACAACTTCCGGAAGAAGACAAAATTCTTGGGGTGATGCGAACCGCCGGTGTGAAGCGCGGGCTGTACATGTTCCCCTATTGCACACCCAAGGCGATGAAGTCGCCGGAAATGATGGAAAAATTCAAGCAGGGCCCGGCGGGCATGATGACGGTGTTTCCAGCCGGGCCGCCGGCAATGCCGAAGTTTCTGATCCAGTGGTTTGTGTATTGCATCGTCGTCGGTGTGTTTGTGGCCTATCTCACGGGACGGACGGTCCCGCCGGGGACGCCGTATTTGCGGGTGCATCAGATTGCCGGGTGCGCTGCGTTTATGGCCTACGGACTGGGAAGTCTGGCCAACGGAATATGGAAGGCGCAACCGTGGAGCGCGGTGCTGAAAGAAGTTTTTGACGGATTGGTCTATGGCGCGCTGACGGGCGGAACGTTCGGGTGGTTGTGGCCAAGATAAGGCAAAGAAAAGCCGCTCGCGAATCGAGCGGCTTGCCTCACTTCCTGACATAGCTTTACTTGTCTTCGACCGGTGGGTTTGGCCCTGAGGGCGTAAACGGGGGTTCGTCTTCGTCGTTGTAGGACTTTAGAACATACGGTGAAGTCGCGACCGGTATATCGTTTTGCGAGCTGAATCGTGGCTCGCCCGGCAACGTCAACAGCGGTGCATTCGTGGTATACATGCCTTCGTTAAGCAGGCTGCCGGGGGCGGTGGCGACTGCGAATACTCCGTAGGCATTACCTTTGGAAAAATCGACCGCCAGATAATCGGCGACCATTAATCCGTTGTCGGAAGGGGCAATCCAGCTCAACTCCATGGGGCCCGCCAGGTTCTTTCCTGCGGTCCAGGTTTTCCCGCCATCCTCGGAAGTGGTGTAACCGACCTCGAGTTTGCAGGAGTTGTTGCACTGGGAGACCGGGTAATAGTAATAAGTCATTGCCAGATGGGCGGAGCCTCCGGAAGTGGCGCGATCAACGCCCAATCCGGGGATAAAGTGATCGACCGTGCTGTTGGCCGGGTCAATCGGGATGCGGGTCACAGCGCTCCAGTTCTTGCCATTGGTGGAAGTGCTCATGACGATGTCGTTGGCGGTGCATCCACTGCGAAATCTGCAGTCGCCCCAGACCACATAGACTTTGCCGGCGCCATCGGCTTTTGCCGAGGGTAGCGGACCGCTCCGCAAGCCCCCGTCCTCTCCCCAGTAGTCGATACTGGAAACGGACTGTAGGCTGCTCCAACTGGTTCCGCCGTTGGTGGAAGTAAATGCACTGATGCCGACGCCGGCTTCAATTGGCACCACTACGGTACCGTTAGGTTGCACGACGGGCTGGCCACCGATTCCACTGGCGCCATCGGCCGTACCCTTGGCTGCGCTCCAGGTTTTCCCCCCATCGCTGGAAACGCTCATCTGAATCTGACCGGTGCTGAAGCCCAGATCCCACTCCACATAGCAATTTCCGTAATGTGGGCTGGTGGCATGGTTGTCGCAGGTGATCCAGTTTTTGTCGTCTACGCCCGACTTGTCGACAAGAATGGGATTGCCCCAGTGGATGCCGTCGGTAGAACTGCTGACCGCCACATCAACGGCGCCCTCATTGGTGGTGATGGGAAGATAGTTGATCAGCCAGACGTGGTGCTTAACGTCGTAAACAACCGAGGCGTCGCTGGCGGTGTAATACTTGCCGCCCTTGTAATTCTGGGTGAGTCCGGGAAGATAGCCATGAGTCCAGCTTTTACCACCGTCGGTTGAAGTAGCGAATCCGATATCGGCGCCACCTGCGTTAAACCAGCGAGCGACTTGGAAGGCGCTAACGATGGTGGATCCATATGCATAGGTGTCCGGTTCAACCTCAGTTCGATGTTCGCTGTAGCTGTTGGTGAAGGTATCGGTGCTTACCTGTTGCAGGTTGTCTGCCGCATGGGCTGTGCTGAGTCCGGCGGACAGTGTCGTCAATACCGTGAGCAGGCAAAATACGAAGTGATGGCGCAGAGTGGGATTCGTGCTTCTTGCGTTCATGAGTTTTCCTTGAATTTTTGGGGATTGCGGACCAACGCCCGGACCTTGAAGGGGAGCTCGTAGGGTCAAAAGCGGCGCGCGGCTTGCCGTCCATGGCAACTATACGCCCTAGTTGGTGCGGTGTCCATGTGCGGTTTTGTGACGGCGTTCAGTAAGCGCCGCCTTGCGCCACCGCCGCCGGAAGCGCCGCCGCCGAAGCGGAAGTCAGTGGTGGCAGGCTGCGGGGCCGGAGCGACGGGCGAAACCAATCCTAAAACAGCCGAGCCGGCATTCAGCCATTGTTTGTCTTTCGCTGACAGGCGCGCGGCGGTAAAGCCGTGACGAATTCCGTTCGGGCCTTGGGCGAGCCATCGGCGAATGTAGAGCGCAACGCCGGTCAGCAGGATGCCGAGAATCATTGGGTCCCAGGTGTGGCGGGGCCAGCCGAGGTACGGCTTGTTAGTGATGAAGGTCAGGATGGCGGTGATGGCACCGGCGGCGATCACGAAGCGGTCTTTTTCTCGAACGCCTCGAAACAGCACAACGGCCGGCAGAAGCCAAGTGAGGAGCCAAGTGGCCCAGTAGAAGGGTTGCGGAAATTGATATCTGGTTATTGGTCCGAGCGAGCGAACTATTGGCCGCTCGAATGACGAAAGCTTCAGATTAATGGTCAAATAAATGCCCAGCCAAAGCAAAGCTTCGGCGAGAGAGTAAGAATCGTTGAGGTAATCGAAGCGATGGCGTGGGCGTACCGCGATCACACACCCGAGACCGATGGCGTAAATAAAGACAACGATCACGTGCTGCACAGGGTGAGACGAGGTCCAGTAGCCGGGCAGAAAGACGGCGAAGATCATGGCGGCGAGAAAGGCGTACCAGAGGCCGAAGCGCTGCCAGATCCAAAGCGAAAGTATTGCGCCGAAGGCGGGAACCACGAACTCTGCCACACTTGGTTTTGGCGAATAAGGCATTCCGCTAAAAAACGTGGCCAGCAATCCGGCACAAAAAAAACCAACCGAGCAGGCGAGGAGAGCTTCCTCGATCCCGTAGCGATAAAGGTGGAATCGGGAGACGGCAAATTCGGCGGAGACGTAGCAGACGCCGGCGACCAAGAGCAGAAAAATGCCTTCGGTTTCGTCCGGTGATCCGAACAGAAAAAGCTTGAAGAAGAGTCCGACGGCCGCGCCGACGCAGATGGAAGTGAAGAGAAATAGAGTCAGCCGCAGGAAAATGTTGGTGGTGCGAAGGTCGGAAACAGTTTCTGTTTCCAGTTGCTGATGCTGCGCGGGGGTGATGCAACCTTCATCGGCCCAGTCTTTGAGCAGTGAGCGGGCGCGTAGGGCTTCTTCGCTGGATGCTTCGTAGATTCTCACGCGGATCTCCCGAAGCGGCGGGCGATCATAACGAGCGCAATGAGCATGGCGATGGCGGTGACGACGAAATAGGCAAAGGCAAACGTCTCGTCATGGATGTCGCGCATGAGCACGGAGCTGACACCTATGTATCCGTAGACGGCGGAGTAGGCGACGAAAGCAAACTGGCGGCGCGTTAGACCCCAGGCGAGAGATGCAGCGCAGGCAATGAGCAGAGCGAGAAACCAAAACCCGTAGTCATTCCGCTCGAACACGCCCTCGAGTATCGCCCAAAATGAAACGTTGGCCGCGATGTTCAGATAAGTGCCGAAGAAATGCGACTTCAGATTGCGGTGTTGAAGAATCGCTCCACCGACGCCGACGACGACAGCGTAGACAAGAGCGCATTGGCGGTAGGCCGAGTAGTCCAACGCCCAGTTCGATGTCTTGAGTCCGAACCATCCGGCAAGAGATGACAGCGCGAGCGAGAGAACGAAGCGATTGTCGAAACGATAAGCGAAGAAGAAAAACAGGACAGCAGTTGCGAGCAGATAGTTGTCCCACTGGCCGGAGAGAACGTGAAAGCGGTTTTCGAGATACGCGAGCTCGACGCACCAGACCAGGCTGCCGAGGTAAAGCACGTAGTCGAATACGGCATTGGGCGAGGGAGTTTCCGCCGGCGACCAGGCAGGCGCGCGAGAAAAGCAATACCAAAAGCATGCGGCCAGGATGGCGGAGAGAACGGCAAGGACGACAACGTCGCCCAACTGCTTCGACCAGGTAGTGACGGTCCAGCCGAGTCCGGCGACGAAGGCGAGAACACCGGCGTACAGGAGAATATTCAGTTCAAGAAAAACCGAGAGGGGATCACCACGGCACAGGCCCGACAAATAGGCCTGTTGCTCCGGGGATATCGCGCCTTGGTCTTTCCATTGCTGCAAGCGCGCGATGATGGTCATGCGGCTACGCCCCCAGGCAGCGGGTGACTTGGGTTAGGGGAGGGCTGCCACCCGCCGCCGCGACTGGATTCCGGAAAACCTAGAACAGATTCCACAAGAACTGGTTGTAGACGTCGTGATGGTACTGCACTTCCGGCGCCTTCACGAAGGTGCCCAACAGTCTCGGACAACGATCGGCCGAGGCCTGCTTCAGCTCAGCGTAACGCTCTTTTACGTCTGCGCCAAACAGTTTTGTCGTCCAATTGGCTTTGCGGAAGTCTGCGATCGCGGTGTAGATGTTATCGGGCAGATAACGCTCGGCCTGGCGCAGATTCTTGATCTTCGCGGTTTCGCCTTCGAGGCCGGTGCGGAAGATGGAATACATGACCATGTACGGGCTGGCGTCAGGCGCGACCGAGCGGACTTCCACGCGCATGCTTTTTTCGTTGCCGATGGGAATGCGGATCATCGAACCGCGGTCGACCGGCGAAGCTTTGATCTGGTTGGGCGCTTCGAAGTGCGGATCGAGGCGGCGATAGGCGTTTACGCTGGGATTCAGTAGAAGGCAGATATCGTTTGCGTGGGTGAGAATGCGATCGATGAAGGCGTAGCCGAATTTGCTGAGTTTTTCTTCGCCCTTGGGATCCCAGAAGAGATTTTTGCCGCCCTTGCTGATGGAAACGTTGGTGTGCATGCCGCTGCCATTGACGCCGACGACGGGCTTGGGCAGAAATGAAGCGGTCAATCCCATCCGTGTGGCCACCTGGCGGCAAATGAGCTTGTAGAGTTGGATCTGGTCGGCGGCGGCGACGACTTCTCCGTAACCGTAGTTGATTTCAAACTGCGAAGGCGCAACTTCGGGGTGATCTTTCTCGTTCTGGAAGCCCATGGCACGCTGCACTTCGGCAGTGGTGTCGATGAAGCTGCGCAGCGGGTCGCCGGGAAGTGAATGATAATATCCGCCGGTGTTTACGTAATCGAATTTGTGGGTTTCATGATAGCGACGCTCGGCGTCGGGGCCCTCAAACAGGAAGCCTTCGATTTCGTTGGCGGCATTGAGCGTGTAGCCTTCTTCTTTATGTTGAGAATCTGCGAAGGTTTTGAGCAAGCCTCGAATGTCGGCAGCGTAGGGCTCGCCGCCTTTGTCGATGACATTCCCGAAGACGAGCACCTTGCCAGGGCCAAAAACATCGGCCGGAGCCCAGTAGAATGCGGCCCAATCGATGCCCAGGCGGAGATCGCTCTCGCGCTGCGCGGTGAAGCCGCGGATGGATGAGCCGTCGAAAGTAAGGTTGTCGAAGCTTTTCAGCAGGAATTTTTTGTCGTAATCGAGCATGTGCAGGCGCCCTTCGAGGTCGCTGAACAGCACGGTCACGGCCTTGATGCGTTTTTCGTCGGTGAGATACTTGAGGCGCTCTTCCTGAATCTTGGCGGGCGCGACGCGTTTGAGGCGCTGCTCTTTGGCTTTGAGATTCAGTTCTTCCAACTCGTCATAAGGGATTGATAGAAAATTTCGCAGTTCAGTTGACATGGCTCTCCTTAGAAATTTATGAACTTCTGCCGCATAAAAGTTTGCCTGGGGGAATCAGCAGCAAAGATTAACGCTTGGCGGCCTGTGATTCCAATCAAAAAAGCTTATGTAGGGGATTAAGCAGAGTTATTGCGTTCATGTTTGGGCGAGCGGCGCTCAGAAGCCGGTTTTCTCGATGACTTGCTGCGGAGTGAATCCAGCTTCGCGAAAGTGTCGCAGACTTAGTGCATCGTGGCGCTTGGCGAGGCGCTGACCTTCGTCGTCCAGTACGAGATCGCAGTGGTAGAAGGCGGGAATGGGAAGCCCAAGGGCACGGTAGAGCAGGATTTGGCGAGCAGTGGATTTGAGGAGATCTTTGCCGCGGACGACTTCGGTGATGGCCATTTCGGCGTCGTCGACGGTGACTGTGAGTTGGTACGCGGGGACGTCGTCGCGGCGCCAGACGACAAAGTCGCCGAAGTCACGGCCAGCAGTGAAGGTTTGTGGGCCGAAATGTTGGTCGATGAAAGCGATTCCTTCGCCGTCTGGCACGCGGAAGCGCCAGTTAACGCCGGCTGGTTCGGAGAAGTTTGCGGCGTCGGTGCGGCTGCGGCATTTGCCGGGATAGATCGGCTCGTCATCGAGATCGTTGGGCGCAGAGGCAGATTGCGCAAGATCTTTGCGGGAGCAGGTGCAGGGATAGATTGCGCCGGAATCGCGGAGTTTGCGCCATGCATCGAGATAAAGATCGCGGCGCTGACTTTGCAAATACGGGGCGTGCGGGCCGCTGCAATCGGGGCCTTCGGTCCAGCGGAGGCCGAGCCAGCGCAGGTCTTCCATCATGGCGTCGGCGAATTGGGCGCGGCAGCGTTGGGGGTCGATGTCTTCATTGCGGAAAATGAGAGTGCCGTGGTGGTCGGCGGCGCGGCGGGCGGCATTTAGAAATGTTCTCGCATGGCCGAGGTGAAGCAAGCCGGTGGGCGAGGGCGCGATGCGGCCGCGATAAGGCGTCACAGGAGCATTCTAGCCACTTCCATTTGTGCACCACGACATCAGCCGCATGAAGTTATAATCATCGACATGGGCGACCGCATTATTCATATCTCGGAGACGGAAGCTGCGAATGATTTCGCACGCGTTCTGGCCCGGGTCCGCGCCGGGGCAGAGATTGTGATTGAAAGTGAGAGCGGGAAGCTGCCTCTGGCTGTAATCCATGCGCCCGTCCCGAAGAGCCGGACCGTCTCCGAGTGCGTGACTTTATTGCCTGCAGGCTCCAATGCGACTATGGACGCTGATTTTGCGAAGGACGTCGAAGCCGCAATCGAAAGCCATCGCGAGCCGCTTGATCCGCCGACATGGGAGTAATCCTCGACTCAAGCGTTCTCATCGCCGCAGGGCGCCAGGGGCAAAACGCAAGGCAGATGCTTGAAGGGATCGCGCGCCAGATTGGAGACACGCAGATTGCCACCTCTGTGATCACCTTGCTAGAACTAGCTCATGGCGCGGCGCGAGCCGACACTGCCGCACGCAGAAGCAACCGAAAAGAATTTATCGAGGAGTTGTTCGGGACGTTACCCGTTCATCCCATCACGGCTGCGATAGCGCTTCGCGCCGGACAGATAGACGGCGAAGGCCAAGCCAAGGGGGTCCGTGTACCTCTCTCGGATTTGCCAATTGGAGTTATGGCTTTAGAACTGGGATACAGCGTAGGGACGGCCAACCTCCGCCACTTCCGAGCGATTCCTGGTGTATTAGTGACCCGACTTTAGCATTCGCTGGCTCGGTAGCACGCGTCTTCGGGATCTAGGAATGAATGCAACTTTGGACATCCGACTTAATGAAGTCGAAATTCGCGTTCTCGGCGCGCTGATCGAGAAGGACATCACCACGCCTGATTATTATCCCCTGTCGCTGAATGCGCTGGTGAATGCGTGCAATCAGAAGAAC
This sequence comes from Terriglobales bacterium, assembly GCA_036392935.1. Classification (GTDB taxonomy): domain Bacteria; phylum Acidobacteriota; class Terriglobia; order Terriglobales; family Acidobacteriaceae; genus DASVWZ01. Next base: position 10,111 of record DASVWZ010000043.1, read on the forward strand.
AACCGCGATCCGGTGATGAATCTGGACGAAAATGCAGTGCGCGACGCGCTGAGTTCTCTGCAGGAAAAACGGCTGGCCGGGCCGGCCGGTGGCGCCGACAGCCGCGTAACCAAGTACGAGCACCGGGCGCAGGAAGTGTTCAACTTCGGCCGGCAGGAAACGGCGGTGATGTGTGTGCTGTTGCTGCGTGGTCCGCAGACGCCGGGGGAACTGCGTGGACGGACAGAGCGGATGTTTCGCTTCGAAACGCTGGACGATGTTCAGTCAACTTTGCAGAAGCTGATGCAGCGCGAGCCGGCGTTGGTGAAAATGCTGGCGAGGCAGCCGGGAACGAAAGAAGCGCGCTACGCGCAACTACTGGGCGGAGATATGCACGGGGTTGAGGCCGCGCCGGCACCGCACGCAGCGGCGAATTCCGACGATTCTCGCGTCGCGCGGTTGGAAGATGAAGTCGCCGAGCTGCGCCGTGAAGTTGCCGATTTGAAGCAGGAACTGGCGGGCTTCCGGAAGCAGTTTGAATAGTCGGCAGAAACCGGCCTGGCAACGTGCAGCTGACCAGACCCCTTGCCCAGTAATGATTCTGGCCGATTTTCCACACGAACTATTCAAAGCTACAGGGCAGCCGTTGAGCGCCATGCAGCATAAATCCTTCAAAAATCGGCGCGGTCAATGAGGTCATCAGAGAGATCATTTGCGGCGCTTGCACCAAATCCGGTCAGGCGCTTGTGAACTGCCTGCACTTGGCTGAATTCAAACTACATAGGGACGTGCATTTTTCGTTGACTCTAAAAACAGACGTAGTAAAACAAACTCGTTCTTTGACACGTTCTGAAGTTTACCCGGTTGGTGCGGCGTCCGGGACTCAAGCGAGATCACAGAGCACATCGCAAGATGAGCGACTGAGGGTCAGCAAGGGTCAATAGCTAAGCGCTGGTCGAGGCGAACAAGAGCACAAGTCAAAGGCAGGATAGAGTCCCGAGGCGTTGAACTAGTTTTTCCGGTTGGCGGTGAGCCCGGAGCCCGAGCACACAATCGCAACTGACGCGAGCCGCAAGGCATGCGACGACCGCAGGTTGGCAAGGGTCTAACGCGAGCTACTGGCCGAGACGAATGAGATCAACACCACCTCGGGACTCTTTATTTGCGGCTGTGGGCTTTCGTCCATCAGCCGTTCGCTAAAAGCTTAATCTCGGCATCCCCTCCGCAAATGGCTCCGTTTGCCCCCCAATAGCCCCTCCGTAGTAATCTAGTAACCGCATGGGCGCTGACAAAATACTGATCGTCGATGACGAGCGGCTGGTCCGCTGGTCGCTTCGTCAACGGTGCGAAGAGTGGGGATACCAGGTCATCGAAGCGGAATCCGGAGCTCCCGGTTTGGCCCTGTCGCAAAGCGAAGGTCCCGATCTTATGCTGCTCGATGTCCGCATGCCGGACATGACCGGACTGGAAGTTCTCAGTGAGATGCGCAAGAACGGCGATACCCGGCCGGTCATTATGATCACCGCCGATCCCCAGCTTGACGACGTAAAAGCCGCGTTGAAGCTGGGCGCCTACGATTTTGTCGGCAAGCCGATCGATTTCGACGAGCTTAACGTCACCATCAAGAACGCGCTCGAGAACACCAAGCTAAAGACGGAAGTGCAGTCATTGCGCGGCGAGGTGAGGCGGAAGACGGGCTATCACGAGGTCGTGGGAACGTCAGGCAAGATGAACGAACTGATGGCGTTCGTAAGGAAAGTCGCTTCGAGCGAAGCCACCACGATCTTGATTCAGGGGGAAAGTGGCACTGGTAAGGACCTTATTGCAAAGGCGATTCATTACGAGAGTTCGCGGCAGGAAAAGCCGTTCGTGGCCATCAATTGCTCGGCCATTCCTGAGACGCTTATGGAAGCGGAGCTGTTCGGCCACGAAAAGGGCGCTTTCACCGACGCCAAGCAGATGAAGAAAGGTCTGTTCGAAGCGGCTGACGGTGGGACATTGTTTCTGGATGAAATCGGCGAGCTCTCGCCCCTGCTGCAAGCCAAGCTGCTGCGCGTGCTGGAAGACCAGATGATTCGTCGTGTGGGCGGGGTGCGCGACATGCAAGTGGACGTGCGCGTAATCGCGGCTTCGAACCGCGACCTGGAGAAAGCGGTACGAGAAAATCAATTTCGCGAAGATTTGTATTACCGGCTGGCGATCATTGCGATTTTCATTCCGCCGCTGCGCGAAAGAAAAGACGACATTATCCCGCTGGTAGACTTTTTCATCGAGCGCTACAACAAGCGATTTCGCAAGTCTGTGCGCGGAATTACTGCCGACACCAGGCGGCTGCTGCTTGGCCACAACTGGCCCGGGAATGTACGCGAACTCAAGAACTCGATCGAGCGCGCCATGATTCTCGAAGACGAGCAGTTGCTACATTCGGTTTACCTGCCGTTCGCGGTCGCGGAAACCGGCGGCATGACCGCTTTCGAGCGCGCATCTTCATCTTCGACCGACGGCGGATCGCAGTTGGCGAACGGCCGCGCGTTGCCCAAGCTCTACATCCCGGATGGCGGTACGTCGCTCGAGGATGTGGAGCGCACGATGGTTGACCTGGCCATGCGCCAGGCGAACAGCAATCAGACGCACGCCGCCAAACTGCTCAATATTTCGCGCGACGCACTGCGTTATAAGTTGAAGAAGTTTGGGTTGATTCACATCGATGAAGAAGAAACTGAAATGCACGCTGACAAAGCTGCAGAGCTAGGCTGATCTCTTAGTCTTCGCCGCCGACAATCAGCTTTCCGATTATCTCTTTCACCAGCTTGGCGCATACCGTGGCCGTGACGTGCGAGACGTCCTGCGAGGGGTTGTATTCAACCAGGTCTGCAGCGACAATGTCGCCGCTGATTGCGTGCAGATGCGCGATCGCCTCGCGAACCGACATTCCTCCCGGCTCACGATGTGAGACGCCGGGGGCAAAGGCGGGATCGAGCGCGTCCACGTCAAACGAGATATACACCGGGCCTGACAAGTTCTTCAGCCTGTCCGTCGCGGGCAGGTCTTTCATCTCGATGACTTCCACGCCGAAGCGGTTTGCCTGCAGGCGCTGATGGCCGTTGATGGTACGAATGCCAAGCTGGATGAGCCGTTTCGCGAGCTTTTCCTCCATAATGCGCGCAAACGGACACGCGTGGGAAAAGCGATTGCCTTCAAATTCCGCGTAGAGGTCGGGATGGGCGTCGAAGTGGACAATTGTGAGATTGGGGAAATATTTGGCAACCGCGCGAATGATGGGATAGGTAATCGAGTGGTCGCCTCCCAGGCAAAACGGGATTCGAGACTGATTAAGAATCTCGGAAACTGCAGCCTCGATGTCGGCGAATTCTGACCCTTCATTCAGCCGAGCATCGCCAGCGTCACTGAATGCGGAGCCGGTGTCAACGCCGTTTTCAGCCCAACTGTTGGAAGCGTCGGAGCGCAGAGCCTTGCGAATTTCATCCGGCGCCAGCGCAGGCCCGCGCAAATAAGAAGAGTTGGCATCAAAGGGAATCCCCAGCAGAGCAGGTTGGACGTTGGATCGCACGTGGTATGAATATCACAGGCGAAAGCCTACTCGCACCGGAGCGTTAATCTACTTCGTGCCGGGCGGTGTAGCCCTCGCGCGCGATGACGTCATATTTAACAGTTTTACCCTTCTGATCTTTTACGGTCAGCGGACCACCGTCCGGTGCGACGACTTCTACTTTCAATTTGCGATAAGAGCCATCGAACTTGGCATTCGTCGGATGGTAGCTGATTTCGTAGCGATGCCGGATGTCGCCGGCGATGCTCTGAAAAATCTCCGAGTTTTCCGCAATAAAGCGCGGCTGGTAGAAGCGTCCGCCGGTCATCTTGGCGAACTCCTGCAGTTGGTTATCGGCTGCAAGGTAATCCAGCTCAGCGGCGGACTCACCTCCGGACTGAGGCATGCTTGCCATGCCGCGTGTACGGCCGGAGCAATGTGCCAGTTCGCAATAGTTGCGCAACTGCCATCCCATGCTCACCGGAAAGATGGTTACGTCTTTCGTATCCTTGATCTTTTTGTAGACCTTATCGAGAGTGATACGGCTGAAGCTGTCGTAGCCTGAACTCACCAGAATCAAGTACTTTTTGCCTTCGACGCGGCCTAGACGGTCCAACGAGTCATACATCGCGTCGTAAAGATCGGTCTCGGAAAAGCCGGGGATCTGCATCTGATGAAGCGCCCCGAACAGCTCCTGCTTGTCCTGGGTGAAGTCGACGAGAATGTGCGGACGAATGTCGTAGTACGTTACCGCGATCCAGTCGTTTTTCTTTACGGACTGAGCAAATGCATAACTGGTATATACGGTTTGCATGGTGAACTGCGGGGCGATGTTGGCGAACTCGACCAGCATGAGCGCGGTGATCGGCGCATCTGTCACCGTGAAACCAGTAATGTTCTGCTTGACACCATCCTCGAAGACTCTGAAATTCTCTTTCTGCAAGGTCGAAATGAACTGGCCGTCCTTGCTGACCACGGAGACGGGCACGGTCACGACCGGCACATCGAGGTGAATTGAATAATCCGGCATACCCTCGATTTTTTTGGGCGTCTCTTTGGGAGGAGGCGGGGGTGGTTCGTCTTTTTTCTTGGGAATCGCGTACGGTCCAACGTTGGTCTGCGGGCCGCCGCCGGAATCGGACGTGGAATCCTGCGAGTCAGACGGCGGTGGTTGGCTCGGCGTTTGGCTCTGCGACTGGCTCTGGCCTTGCGCCAGCCAGGCGGCAAAGATCACGACCAAAAGACAAGGAAACAGAACACCGGCGAACCGGGCCCACGCTGGAAAACGTTGCAAGTATCGAGAAAACATCGGGTCTCTTACCCTCTATGTTAATATAGACGCAGAGCTTCGCGGTTGGGATGTTTCGCGGTCCTCAACTAAATTCCTCTCCTGCCTGGCAGCGGAACGTTTTTGGCGCGAGCACTGGGACGCTGACGTCCTCGGGGGAAATCTGTCGATGAAACGAGCGCTTCTCGCTCTTGCGGTTCTGTTCCTGCCTCTGTTGTGCCTTGCGCAAAACACCAAACGCGTTGAAACCCTATCCATCGATCAGATTCACACCGGCATGAAGGGCGTGGCATACACCGTATTTGAGGGAACCAGACCCGAACCCATGGATGTTGAGGTTCTGGGCATTCTGCGCAATGCCAATGGCCCTAAGGGCGACGTAATTCTGGTTCGACTGGGCGGAAGTAAAGCTGAATACACCGGCGTGGTTGCCGGCATGAGTGGGAGCCCGGTTTACATCGACGGTAAACTCGCTGGCGCCGTCGCATTTCGCATCGGCGAATTTTCCAAAGAGCCGATCGCCGGAGTTACGCCGATCGCGGAGATGATGGAAATCAGCGCGCTCGATCACACTCCCGAGCCAACGCCGTTAGAGATCAAACCCGTGGCGGGAGCTACGGCGGGCAAAGTGGCCGCTCCCAATTCCGATCAAACGCCGCTTGCCGGCTTTGCCAATTATTTACGACCGATTGAGACCCCGCTCGTCTTCAGCGGATTCGACGAAGATGTGGTCAAGCGCTTTGCGCCGGAATTTGCTTCAGCTGGAATTGTACCCGTCATGGGCGTTGGTTCGGTCAGCGATGCCAAGCAGCCCGAGCCGCTCGAACCCGGTTCTGCCGTGAGCGCAGTGTTGGTTCGCGGTGATATGAACATCGCCGCCACTTGCACGGTCACGTATTCCGACAGCGATGAACTGCTCGCCTGCGGCCACCCGCTGATGCAGTTCGGCATGATCAACCTGCCGATGACCAAAGCGCAAGTACTGGCGACCGTGCCCTCGCCGTACAACTCCTTCAAGATCGTCAACGCCACCGAGCCGGTCGGCGCATTTGTGCAGGACCGTCACAACGGCATCCTCGGCGAATTCGGCAAGCAGCCGAAGATGATCCCGGTCACGCTGACCATTCACGGCAACTCTGGTGACAAAGCTTTCCACTACGAAGTTCTAAATCACGCCCGCCTCAGCCCGGTTGCCATGGCGGCAACCGTATATAACGCATTGCATGGTCTCAATGAGTACGGCGAGGACACCACATATCATATGAACGGCGCCATCCACGTGGAGGGCTACCCGGATGTCGCTCTGCACGACGTGTTCGCCTCCATCGACGGAAATCAGCCGGGAGCAATGCTGGCTGCGATTTCGCTGGGCGACCGCTTTGCCCGGATCTACGACAACCCCTACTCCATGGCCGGTATTCAAGGCGTAAATCTTGAGTTCGACCTGCAGCGCGACCGTCGTTGGGCCCGCATGGAAAGCGCCCGCACTGACGTGACCGAAGCGCGCCCCGGCGATGAGATCGTCATCGAGACCATGCTGCGGCCCTATCGTGGCGACGGATTAGTGGAACGCGTTCCGATTCATATTCCAACTTCGACTTCCAAAGGAACGCTGCGCATTCTGGTCAGCGATGGTGATACCCTCGACCGGCTTCGCTACACCACAGCAGCCGCGCGCAAGCTCGACCTGGCTGCCACTATCGCATTTTTGAATAAAGAGCACGACAACAATCGCGTCTATGTTTCCCTTCTCGAAGCTGACCCGCAAGCGGTGATCGCAGACAAGGTCATGCCGGCTTTGCCGCTTTCGGTGATGAACGTGATGGACGGCATGCGAGGCACGCAGGATATGGTGATCTCCAACGAATCGTCGGTGAACGAAGCCACCACCGGGCCGCTGGATTATGTGGTCGCGGGCGCGCAGGTGCTGACCATCACCATAAAGTAGCTGTGTTAACCTGATTTTCTCCCTTGAAAACTCCACATCGAGGTAAGGACTTGATCGCAGGCCTGGTGAAGCCCGTTCGCGTTGCCGTCACACTATTGATTTCAACCTGTCTGGCTTTCGCCGGAGAAACCCGCACCTGGGAACAGTCAAAGCTCGATGAACTCATCAAAGGCACGGCGGATGGCGTGGCTATCGCCAACTCCGGCGGGATCGAACTGGCGCCTGCGTTCAAAGGGTTGACGACCACTCCATCAGCCTACATCTGGGCGATTGCCTCTGACCGTGACGGCGTGCTGTACGCTGCCGCCGGATCGCCGGCCCGCGTCTATCGCATGACGCCGGAGGGCAAGTGGACCGTCATTTTTGAACCACAGGAGTTGCAGGTGCAGGCGCTGGCCATCGACAAGAATGGCGTTATCTTTGCAGCTACCAATCCCGACGGAAAGATCTATAAGATCGAACACGCTCCGGGTGCAAAGCAGCCCGCGCCGAAAGATGCCGGCGCAAAAGAGAGCGAGCAAAAGCCCACTGTCGATGCAGGATGGTCTTCCTCGGTTTTTTTCAATCCAGATACCAAGTACATTTGGGACCTGAAACTCGACGATGCAGGCAATCTCTATGTAGCCACCGGCGATCACGGGCAGATTTTCCGGGTCACGCCGAAGGGCGAACATTCGGTTTTCTTTCAAAGCGACGAAGCCCATATTCGGGTGCTGGCCTTTGACGGCAAAGGCAACCTGATCGCCGGCTCTGACGGCAGCGGTCTGGTCTACCGCATCTCGCCCAAAGGTGAAAGCTACGTTCTCTACAGCGCGCCGAAAAAAGAAATCACGGCGCTGGCTGTTGACGCCGCCGGCAACATCTATGCTGCCGGAACCGGCGAAAAACGCGCGGGGCCTGCAATTCCTGGGGTCCTGCCCATTGCACCGCCAGCCGCAGTTCCTTCGTCGGCACCGGGATCATCGATCCAGATCAACGTCACTCCGTCGCCGGGAGCGGCGAGCCCCTTGCCGCCAGTGAACTTCCCCGGTTTGGGTGCGGCTCTGACCGGCGGCTCCGACATTTACAGAATCGCCTCTGACGGCACCCCGATCCGGTTTTGGACTTCGCGCGAAGACATCGTCTACGCTTTGGCGTTCGATTCGCACCAACGCCTGCTGGCCGGCACCGGCAATCGCGGACATATTTTCGCCATCACCGCTGCCGACCAATATGTGGACCTAGTGAAGGCCAGTGCGAATCAGGTGAGCGGCTTTGCACCAGCGCCAGGCGGCGCGTTGTATGCAGCAACCAGCAATCTGGGCAAGATGTTTCTGCTCGGCGCGTCGCCCGCTTCCGAGGGCACGTACACCAGTGATGTATTCGACGCGCATATATTTTCGCAGTGGGGACGGATCGAATTTCGCGGCGCCGGCAACGTCGACTTGTTTCTACAGAGCGGCAACGTCGACAATCCCGACCGCAACTGGAGCGGCTGGAAAAAAGTTGATCTGAAAAAAGACGGTGCGGCCGATGTGCCGCCTGCGCGCTTCGCGCAGTGGAAGGCGGTTTTGCATTCGGGCAATCCCGCGCCGCGCGTGGATAGCGTAACTCTGAATTACCTGCCGAAGAACGTGGCTCCGGAATTTGACGACGTCAGCGTCACACCCGGCGTCCGCTATACGCCCTTGCCTAAAGTCGGCGGTGCAGATTCCAGCGGAAGCGGCCAGCCGCGCATCGAAATGCCGCCCACAAGCGCACATGATCGCGACTCCATCGGCGTCACCTGGCGCGTGCACGACGACAACGACGACCAGATGGCCTACTCGGTTTATTATCGCGGCGATGGCGAGGGCCGTTGGCTTCTGCTGAAAGATAATCTGATCGACAAGTTCTACTCGTTTGACGCATCGCTGCTGCCGGATGGAGGATACACCGTAAAAGTCATCGCCTCCGATGCGCCGTCGCACTCGCCGGGTGAAGCGCTCATTGCAGAAAAAGAGAGCGCACGCTTCGAGGTCGACACCACGCCGCCACAGATTCAGAACCTGAACGCGGCTCTGCAGCCGGGCGCAATTCGCGTGACTTTCCGCGCCAGTGACAGCTTCTCGCCCATCAAGCGCGCAGAGTATTCGATCGATGCGGCGCCGTGGCAGTTCGTAGCTCCGGTGGGAGAGTTATCGGATTCGAAGACCGAAGATTACGATTTTCGGGTGAGCCTGCCGGCTTCGTCAGCGGGGTCCGACCACGTAGTTGTGGTTCGCGTCTATGACCGCTACGACAATATGGTTTCGGCCAAAACCCTGGTGAAGGGAAAATAGTTTTCAATCTCGCGCTTAGGCTGTGGCTGAACTTCCATGTTCGCCGGCGAAGTGCTGCTCAATCCACTTTAGTGCGACCGGAGTAGCAAACATCGCTGCCGTGAAAAGTAGATCACCCTCAACCGCGTGGCGGAAGAAGGGAATCGCCAGCGTATACGACATCATCAGGCCGCCGAGGTTCTTCGCATACATGTCTGACGTGATCCACGCGGCAAAGTTGGTCACCACATAAAAAGAAATCGAAGAAGCCAGGGCGGCGCCAACGATGGGCAGGGGCTTTGCATTTTTGTCTAATCGCGTTCCCAGCCACAGCACGGCCGCATACCATGCGAAGACGACCAACTGATCCCATTCGAGGCGATATTTGTAAACCATCGTCGTGAGCACGATGTCCGAGGCGACCAAAAGCGCGAAGGGGATCCAAAGCTGTCGGCGCTGGCCCCGCGCTCCGAAGAAAAGGAGCGAGCCGGTTACCGGCGTAAACATCCAGGGATGGGGCAGGAAGCGCACAGCCACTGCAAACACAACGAAAAGGTAGGCCAGCATGATCACCTCGCAGGTTAGATTGTGGCGCGAGACTGTGGCCGAGTCAAGTTCCGGTCTTACTCCGGCGGCTCTTGCCGGCGCGATCCGAAGCGCTCTTCTACTACGCGGAGATTCTGATCCAGCACTACGGCCGCGGTTAAAACGCTGCGACGTCGAAATCCCGGATAGTTGAACCTCTCATCTTTAAACCGCACGATGTAGCCGCCGGTGGGCAGTGGCTCGGTTTCGGTGATGGGATACTGCGCCCAGTCCAGATACACGCGGCCCAGATACGATCGCTTCGCCGCCAACGTGATCGGCGTCTCTTCCGGCTTGTAAATGATCTCCATGGTGCCGTCGGGATCGACGTCGGAGTTCAGCGAATCAACGACCATATCCGCGTAAAAGGCTGGCGTCTCGATCACCCCACCCCACTGGAACGGCGTCCACCACTGCGGATACGCGGACGCGCGCAACGGCGTGACACTCTGATAAGTCCGCGCTTCCAGCGCATTCACCGCGCGCCGGTGCTCGAAGTCGCGCAAGCCCCAATAGGCGACCACGCCGATCAGAGCGAACGTCGCGCCCCAGCGTCCGCGCGGAAATTTATTGTGCACCCCGATGTCGCTATCCACCAACCCGAAGAACGAGGGGATTACCAGGCCGCCGATCAGCAGCAGCAGAATCACCGGGTCGGCGATGAACACGATGTCCCACGAATACCAGCGCTCCGAAAATGGCCAGAACGGGCGCACGCCGTAGTTATTGGTGAAGTCGAGAAGGATGTGCGTAAGCCCCGCAATATAGGCAAGGAAGAACAGCAATCCCCATCGCGGGCGCAGGCCAAATTTATTTGTCTCCTTGCCACGCCATCGCCAGGTCAGGTACAGGACTCCCACCACCAGCGCGGAGGTGAAGATCAGCCCGACAAATGAATGGGTGAACCCGCGGTGATGGGCAAAGCCGACTACCGGCCCTTTGAAGCTGGCCAGAACATCGAGATCTGGCGCTTCGGCGGCCAGCGTCATGGTGGCTGTTGCCAGCGCGGTTGTGCGGTTCGGGCCGGCGCGTCCCATGCATGCGCCGAGAAGAAAATGTGTGACCGGTTCCAAGGTTGATTGAGTGTAACCGATTGTTCTGCGTTGTGTCGCAAGTCGTGGGAGTTAACTCGGGCGTTAACATTTGCTATCGCGGATGGCACTCTGCGAACTGGTTATCAGCGGCCGAATGCCATATCCAGGACATCCGCACTTGGCATGTAAGAGCTTTAGAATCAGCACAAACCGGGGTACGTATCGATCTAAAATATTGATAAATAAGGTAGTTACATACTAAAATATCTGGAATCAATAGGTTGCGAGCATTTTAATGTTTACCATATAGTAAACGTTCTGGATGCATAATGGCTGTTGCCGTTCACGGCTGCCGCCTGGAAGAATGGACGCCGGTGCGGCTGTGCGATACTTTCCGCATTCCGGTTGAAACCGCGAGGCCGCTCAATGCTCTACGTCAGAAGGCTACTGCCGCTCATCGTTATTGTTCTCTGCTGCTCGCCGTTCGTGGCGGCGCAACAATATCAGATCACTCGGGCCGATTATGGCGCCGGCAACCAGCGGATCGACGTCACACAGATCGTCCGGCAATTCGCACTGTCCAATCAGAGCCTTCGGGTCAATAACACCACTTTCGGGAGCGATCCCTCGCCAAATAATGCCAAGACCCTGCGGATCTACGCGCGCGACTCGCGGGGCCAACAAAAGACCTTTGAGTACGGTGAAGGCGCGAACGTCAGCACCTCACAGTTTTCCGGCAGCGCCAGCGGGCGTCCGGTGGTTAGCGCGCAATATCAGATTCTTCACGCCGAGTACGGCACATCCACGCGGCACGTCGATGTAACCCAGCGCCTACGCGACCTGGCTCGCACTAACGCCACTTTTCGCATGGGCAACAGTACTTTTGGCGTCGATCCGGCACCCGGCGTGGTCAAGACTCTGCGAATCTATGCCCGGGGGACACGCGGCGACAACCACGTCCTTGAATACCGCGAAGGCAGTCTGGTCGACGGCGCAAAATTCAGCGGTTGGAGCGGCGGAAACTGGGGCAACAATCCGTGGCATGGGGGATGGAACGGCGCGCGCCCAATCCAGGCGGGCCAGCTAAATATTATTCGCGCCTCTTACGGGGTTCCAGGCCGCCAGCAGGATGTCTCGTCGCGCCTGCAGTCCCTGGTACGCAATGGACGCCTGAATATAGCAGTCAACAATGGCACCATCGGAGTCGATCCCGCGCCCGGCGCCAAGAAAACTTTGTGGGTTACGTACTCGGTGAATCGCGGCGCTCAACGCATTGTGACAGTGCAGGAAGGGCAGACGCTCAACATTCCGTAGATGCCGGCGAAGGGCTGCGGCATGAGCAGCGTAAGCGCATCGGGAACGATCGTTATTCTTGCGGGAAGAGTGCCGAGCAACTCGCCGTCGGCTTCCACGAAGATTCGGGCGCCGGCATCAGATGCCGTAGCCGTTGCCTCGCGGGTGAACGCCAGATCAATCCCGGTGACTTTGCTGTTGGTCGCGGCGAACGCCCTCACAACGTAGCTCAGATAAGCCCATCGGCTGCGCGTGCGGAATAATACCAGCCGCAAATCATCGCGCAGCAGCGACGCGCCGGGCGCCAACTTTCGCAGCATCCCTCCGAAATTCGCGATGCGCACCGCCAGCAGTTGCGAGACTGCGGCGACGCGTTGGATATTATTCTCCGAGTAAGTGACGCGAAAACAATCCATGGGATGCGTCAGCCACAGCTCGAACGCTTTCAGATAATAAGAGGCCAGCCCCATGGCCTTTTTCGATTCCGCATTCAGTTTGTAGAAAAGATGCGCATCTGCCCCCACCCCTGCAGTCACAATAAAATACCGCGCCGCGGGCCGCCGGTCGTTATTCCGATACTCAACCCTTCCCACTGCGATGCGCCTGGGCTTTGCTTGCAGCGCGGCTTTGGCCGCAGCTTCGGGTCGAAGCGGCAGGCCGAGATCGTGGGCAAGCACATTCGCCGTCCCCAGCGGAATGACACCTAACGCGACATTCGCCCCCACCAGGCCTTGCAACACATCGTGGATGGTGCCGTCTCCGCCGCAGGCAAATACCGTGTCACATCCTTCAGCCATTGCCTGGCGCACTTGCGCGGCAGCCTGTCCTGCGGCCGCAGTCGGAGTTGCAGTGGCAACCACTCCGGCACTATGAAGAATTCGCAACGCCACGTTCACATCGGCAACGCGCCGCTCGCATCGTCTTCCCGACAGCGGATTGTAGAGGAGCAACGCCTTGCGCATAAAATGTGGCTACTCTTTGCCGCGGCTGCCCCACTCCCACATGCCGAACATCCCTTTTTGCGGCAACGGATGTCCGGCCTGCCGCGCCAGCATACAAATCTGCCCGCGATGATGGGCATCGTGCGCGATCAGGTAGCCGACGAATCCCGCCACATCCGGCTTAAATCCTTTGACCTGGCCATTCGCTTCGAGTGACGACTTGAGAACGCCGCTCAACGCCTTCCTGCTTTGCTCAAGTCCTTTTCTGGCCTGCGCGACCGTGACTGTATGCCGGTCAAGTTGCTCGGGAATGTCCGCGCTCTTCGTGGCTTTCAGCCACATCACGCGCACATTGTGCATGTGCGCAGCGATGGCAGCGATCTCGCGCCCTTTTCCTTCCGGTGGCGCGGCGCGCCACGCGCCGGCGGGCAGGTTTTCCAGCATGAATTGGTTAATGCGCTCGTTGGTGTCAAACGCGTGGATCAACGCTTCGGCCAACACAAACGCCTGGGGCTCAGCTTTCGCCATAGAGATCTCTCCTCGAAAACCAACAGCAGGATAAATCAGCGCGAGCCGCATCGCCTGATCCCGCACGCTCGTCGCCTATAATCTTTCCGATGGCCGCGACAAAAACCTCAGCAAAAGACCTGGAGAAACAAATCGCCAAGCTGCGCGACGAGATACGGCAGCACGAATATCGCTATTACGTCCTCGACGATCCTGAGATCACAGACGCGCAGTTCGATCAACTGATGAACGAACTGAAGCGAATCGAAGCCGAGCACCCCAATGTGATCACGCCCGATTCGCCCACGCAGCGCGTCGGCGGCAAACCCAGAGAGGGTTTCGTTAAAGTCGCGCACTCGTCGCCCATGCTGTCGCTGGACAATACTTACACTGAAGACGAGCTTCGCAACTGGTTTCGCCGCGTGCACGAACTCAGCGGCCAAGCCCAGGTTGATTTCGTATGCGAACTCAAGCTCGACGGCATGTCATTGGCGTTACGCTATGAAGATGGCAAGCTGGTTCGCGGCATCACGCGCGGAGACGGCACCACCGGCGAAGATGTCACCTCGAATGTGCGCACCGTGCGCTCGATTCCACTCTCCATCCCAAAAGAAAAACTCAAGCAGGCGGGCATTCCCTTCAGCTTCGAAGTGCGCGGCGAGATGCTCATGCCGCTGGCGGGATTTCGGAAAATGAATGAAGAGCGCGAGCAGAAAGGACTGCCGACATTCGCCAATCCCCGCAATGCAACCGCGGGCACGGTTCGCCAGCTTGAGCCGAGCATCACCGCGCAGCGCCGCATGGATTATTTCCCGTACATGCTGCTGCAAAATGGCCGGACTTATTTCGATCGCCACTGGCAGACTCTCGAGTCCCTGAGCGACGCGGGATTTAAAGTCAATCCCACCCGCAAGCTGATCACAAAATTTGAGGAAGCGTGGAAGTTTATAGAGACGGAAGAGACCCGCCGCGAAAAACTTCCCTATGAAATCGATGGCATCGTAATCAAGGTCGATCGCACCGCGTTGCAGGACGAACTGGGGTACACCGGAAAAGCTCCACGCTGGGCCATCGCATACAAATACGCGGCGCGAGGCGGAATTACCAAGCTCAACGGAGTTCATTGGCAGGTTGGCCGCACCGGCAAACTCACCCCGGTGGCCGATCTGGAGCCGGTTGCAATCGGCGGCACTACGGTACGAAACGCCACGCTCCACAACATGGACGAGGTCGAGCGGCTGGGAGTGAGAATCGGCGATTGGGTTGAGGTGGAACGTGGCGGCGACGTCATCCCCAAAGTTGTTCGCGTGGTCGAAGACAAGCAGCATCCGCGCGGCCATGAAACCATCAAGGTCCCGACAAAATGCCCGGTCTGCGGCACGCCGGTCGTTCGCAGCGAAGGTGAGGTCGATTACCGGTGCGTCAACGCCAATTGTCCGGCCAAGCTTCGCGAGACGATCCTGCACTTCGCCTCGCGAGGTGTCATGAACATCGAGGGCATGGGCGATGCGCTGGTCAATCAGCTGACCGATCGCGGCATTGTGAAAAATGTCGCCGACATTTATGAACTCAACCGCGAAAAGCTGCTCTCGCTCGAGCGCATGGGCGAAAAATCTGCGCAAAATATTCTCGATGAAATCGAGGCATCGAAAAAGCTTCCACTTGAGCGCGTCATTTTCGGGCTGGGCATTCGCTTTGTCGGCGAGCGCACCGCCCAGTTTCTGGCTGAGCATTTCGGCTCGATGGACGCGCTGATGAAAGCCGATGCCGAAGAACTGCAGCAGGTGGATGAAGTGGGGCCTCGGATCGCCGAAAGCATCGAAGAATTCTTCGCCATAAAGGCAAACCAGGAGCTCATTCAACGTCTGGCCAAAGCCGGCGTGACCCTTACCGGCAAGAAAAAGCAGCGGGGTACCGCGCTGGCCGGAAAGACTTTTGTTTTGACCGGCACGCTCTTGCGCTTCACTCGCGATGAAGCCAAGAAACTTATCGAAGATGCTGGAGGGCGGGTCTCGGGATCGGTCAGCAAGAAAACCGACTACGTGGTGGCAGGCAGCGACGCCGGGTCGAAGTTGGATAAGGCGCGCGAGCTGGGGGTGAAAGTCATTGGCGAAGACGAAATGAAAGCTCTGGCCGGGCCCTCCTGACGGCCTTTGTACCGTAAATCCCGACCTTTTTTACAAAAATCTGACAAATAGGCAATCCAACCGGCATATCTTATTCGTATGTACGACTAAGTAGTGGCACGCGGCGCCCTCGGGAGCATCGCAGCCTGGCAACAGAGTGCGATTGGCGCCGGTGTCGAAACGATCATCTTGGGCGCGGGTTCCTGCCCTTCGAATCCGCGCTCAGGGGATCGAAAGCTTATCTTTCTCGAGCGCGCTGCGAATGCGCGTGTAGGTCACATCCAGAGTTTCCGGCAGGATTCGCGTTTCCCCAATCACCGAAACAAAATTGGCATCGGCAATCCAGCGCGGCAACTCATGCATGTGCACATGCCCGGCCACTCCGGCGCCGGCCGCCGCACCAATATTCATTCCGAGATTGATCCCGTCCGGCGAATAAAGCTGGCGCAACACGCCCTCCAAAATTTGTGCCAGTGCGATCATCTCCTGCGCCGTGGCGGCCGGCAGTTTCTGCAGCTCATCCAGATGCGCAAAGGGCACAATCAATACGTGCCCGGAGGTGTAGGGAAATGTGTTCAGCACGATATAGCAATATTTTCCGCGATGCACGATTCGCGCTTTGACATCGTCGCCGAGCTTGGGGAGCTCACAAAAGATGCAGCCGGAGGGCTGATGGGTGCCGCTAACCCATTGATACCGCCACGGAGTCCACAGGTAATCCATTCGATGGAGCCTAGCAGATCAGGTAAAAATTCCCAATGCTGGAACAGTGCGAATTCCGCTCTGGAACTGGCCCCGGAATCGATGTTAATTTCCGAAGAAAATCTCCCTTTGGTGTTTGACACTGTTTGCAACCGATTGCTATATTCAAAGAGTTCCCTAAGGACGCGGGTTTGCTTTTGAAACGTCCGACCGCTGGAAATTGCTAGTCCGTCCGCCAGGGTGGGCTCAACACTAACTTAAGACTCATGCCAGCTGTCTAGTAAGTAACCCCGTTACATCGAACTCGCAGACAATCCCATGACTTTGTACGAAAACAATCACGCCGACGACCAGCATTCCGCGACCTCAACCATGCCAGAGCCCGTGGAGAGCACTGAAACCGCAACCGAAACGCACGCCGAACCTGAAGTCCAGATGCCGGCTCAGCCGATCGAAGCTTCGAATTCGGAGGCTTCGCATTCAGACGACAGGCCTGGGTCGCCTTCCGCTGACGACTTCGCTTCCGTGCTCGAAAGCTTTACCACCGAGACCGAGGAAGCCAAAACCGAAGACAACGTCATCAAGGGCACGGTGCTCAAGCTTACGCCGAGCCATGTGGTGGTCGATATCGGCGCCAAGTCGGAAGGGATGCTGCCTCTGTCGGAAGTGCTCGATCATGAGGGCAAGTCGAAGTTTCAGCCGGGCGATGCGATCGACGTGATGCGTGAAGCCGGCGAAACCGAGGAAGGCTACATCAAGCTTTCCCATCAGAAGGCGCAGAAGCTGCGGGCGTGGGACGAAATTGAAAAAGCTTATAACGACAAGACTGCCATCAAGGGCATTGTGGTTGAGCGCATCAAGGGCGGCCTCAACGTAGATATTCTCGGCGCCTTGGCCTTCCTGCCGGGTTCGCAGTATGATCTGCGCCCCACGCGCAATCTCGACGCCGTCAAAGGACAGACCATCGATGTCGCCATCATCAAGCTCAATAAGAAGCGCGGCAACATCGTGGTTTCACGCAAGCAGATTCTCGAAGCCGACCAGAATGAAAAGCGCTCCAAGACGGAAGAGCATCTTGAGGAAGGATCGATCCTGACCGGTGTCGTCAAAAATCTCACCGAATACGGCGCTTTCGTTGACCTCGGCGGACTGGATGGCCTGCTCCACGTCACCGATATGTCCTGGGGACGCCTTACGCATCCGCGCGACCTGGTCAACGTCGGCGACCAGATACAGGTCAAAGTCCTCAAGTTCGAAAAGGAAAAACATCGTGTCTCGCTTGGATTCAAGCAGCTCACGCCTGATCCGTGGCTCGACGCCGAGCATCGCTATCCGGTGGGCGCGCGCGTCAGCGGACGCGTAATCAGCGTTACCGATTACGGCGCATTCGTAGAGCTCGAACAGGGCATCGAGGGCCTGGTTCACGTCAGTGAAATGACCTGGTCCAAGCGCATGAAGCACCCGTCGAAGCTGGTCAATGTTGGCGACACCGTGGAGTGCGTGGTGCTCAACGTCAATCGCACCGAGCGCAGAATTTCGCTGGGTATGCGCCAGCTGTCGGCCAATCCGTGGGATGTTCTGCACACCAAGTATCCGGTCGGCGCGCCGGTTGAAGGCCGCGTGCGCAACCTCACCGAGTTCGGCGCCTTCATTGAAATTGAAGATGGCATCGATGGCCTGGTGCACGTCAGCAATCTCAGCTGGACCAAGCGGGTGAAGCATCCTTCTGAAGTTTTGAAGAAAGGCGACCGCGTAAAAGCTGTCGTCCTGGCCATTGAACCGGACAAGCGCCGGCTTTCGCTGGGCATCAAGCAAATGCAGCCCGACGTCTGGGAGAACTTTGCCCAGACTCATCGCGCCGGCGACGTGGTTCACGGCAAAGTTCTGCGCATGGCCAGCTTCGGCGCATTCGTCGAACTTGCCGATGGAATCGAAGGTTTGTGCCACAACTCCGAAGCCGTCGATGGCAACGGACAGCCCATGACCCTTGAACCCGGCCAGGAGCACGACTTCCGGATCGTCAAAATGAACGCCGACGAAAAGAAAGTTGGCTTGAGCATCAAAGCCATCGGTGAGGAAGCTTCTCGTAAGGAAGTCGAAAAGTATAAGCAGCCCGCGGCCAGCACCGGCGGATCGACTATCGGAGATTTGATTACCTGGAAGCGCGCCAGCAACGAAGGGAACTGACAATCGGGGATCGCGGAGGACTGGTCTTATACACTGCACTCCGCCTGTCCGCCCTCGATTGACTTGTCCTTCCCGCCAACGTAAGATTTCCTGCCAGTGATCGACCAGGTTATTTCCCACTACCGCATTCTGCAGAAACTCGGCGGCGGCGGAATGGGTGTGGTTTACAAAGCCGAAGACATCCGCCTTCATCGTTTCGTCGCCCTCAAATTCCTTCCCGATGAAGTCGCCCGCGACGCTCAGGCGCTCGCCCGCTTCCGTCGCGAAGCCCAGGCCGCTTCAGCTCTGAACCATCCCAACATCTGCACCATTCACGACATTGGCGAAGAGAACGGCCAGACCTTCATCGCCATGGAGTTTCTCGATGGCGTAACCCTGAAGCATCTGATCGCCACGCGCCCGCTCGACCTCGATACACTCCTGACCCTTTGCATCGAAATCGCCGACGCGCTCGATGCCGCGCACAGCAAGGGAATCATTCATCGCGACATAAAGCCCGCCAACATCTTCATCGCCAAGCGCGGACAGGCCAAGCTCCTCGATTTCGGCCTCGCCAAACTCGGCGCCGAGAATAACGAGAATACTGCGACCAACCCTACGCCGATGCAGATGACCAGCCCCGGTTCCACCCTCGGCACCGTCACCTACATGTCGCCCGAGCAGGTTCGCGCGGAAGAACTCGACCCGCGCACTGACCTTTTTTCTTTCGGTGCAGTCATCTACGAAATGACCACCGGCAAGATTGCCTTCCCCGGAAACAGCAGCGGTCTGATTTTCGAAGCCATTCTCAATCGCACCCCGCCGCCGGTTTCAAGCGTCAATCCCAATATTCCGCCGCGCCTTGAAGAAGTTGTGTCGAAATCGCTCGAGAAAGATCGCGACCTGCGCTACCAGACCGCAGCCGAACTTCGCGGCGATCTCAAACGCATCAAGCGCGATCTCGAAACCTCCCGCGTCCGCGGCAGCAGCACTTCGATCCCGATTGTCACCGGCCCGCCATCCGGCAGTTCGCCATCGATCGCGCCGCCATCGTCATCGCAAATCTCGTCGGCGCAAATCGCGCCACCACCACCAACTCGTTCCAAGGTTCTTCCCATCGCCGCCATCGCTTCGATGATCGCTCTTCTCATCGGCGTCGCTATCGGCATGTTATTTTTCCGCAAAACCGCGGAGCAATCCGTCCTCCCGATTTATCATCCCCTGACTTTTCGGCGAGGCGCAGTCCGCTCCGCCCGCTTCGCGCCCGACGGCAAAACCATGGTCTACAGCGCCGCCTGGGAAGGCAAGCCGCTCCAGCTTTTCACCACGCGCCCTGAGAGCCCTGAGTCTCACGAGCTTGAACCTATGGGCGCCGACATCCTCGCCGTCTCCTCCACCGGCGAAATGGCCTTGCTCCTCAACAGCCACCCCAGCGCTACTTTTCTTTATTCCGGCACGCTCGCTCGCGTTCCCCTCGTCGGTGGCGCGCCGCGCGAAGTCATGGAGAACGTCGAGTGGGCCGACTGGTCGCCCGATGGCTCCGCGCTCGCCGTAGTTCGCCAGGAAAACGGTGGCCATCGCCTCGAGTATCCCGCCGGCAAACTTCTTTACCGTCCTGATGGGTGGATCGGCCACATTCGCCTCTCGCCCAAAGGCGACGCCATCGCCTTCATCGACCATCCCGAACTCGGCGACGACGGCGGCTCCCTCGCCATCGTCGATCTCAGCGGCAAAAAAACTACGCTCTCCACCAATTGGGACAGTATTCAAGGCGTCGCTTGGTCGCCCTCTGGCGATGAAATCTGGTTCACCGCGACTCGCACCGGCGGCGACCGCTCACTCTATGCCGCCAACCTCTCCGGAACCGTTCGCCTGCTCGCCCGCGTTCCCGGTGAGTTGACCCTCCTCGACGTTGGCCGCGACGGCAGCGTGCTCCTCACTCGCGGCAACGACCGTGCAGGCATCATCGGCCTCGGGTCCGGCGCTGCCAAAGAAAAAGATCTTTCCTGGCTCGATTGGTCGGTTCCCGGCGAGTTGTCACCAGACGGCTCGACCATGCTCTTCTCCGAAGCCGGCGAAGGTGGAGGCCCCAAGTACGCCGTCTACCTCCGCAAAACCGATGGCTCTCCCGCGATTCGACTGGGCGAAGGCACGGCCACTGCTCTATCCCCCGACGGAAAATGGGCACTCGCCCGCCTCAACGTTTCGCCCGCGCCACTCCTGCTTCTGCCCACCGGTGTCGGCGACTCCAAGCACATCTTCCAGGATTCCATCAACCATCTCTGGGCGCGCTGGCTTCCCGACGGCAAAACCATCGTCTTCTCCGGCAACGAATCCGGCCACGGCTTCCGCTTCTACGTTGACACCGCCGAAGGTGGCGGCAAGCCCCGCGCCATCAGCCCAGAAGGTGTGAATCCCAACGTGCTGGTCTCACCGAAAGGCGATTTCGTGGCTAGCATCGGCCCTGACGGCAAACCCTATCTCTATCCTATCGCCGGGGGCGATCCTGTCGCCGTC
The DNA here is from genome assembly GCA_036392935.1 of Terriglobales bacterium. Classification (GTDB taxonomy): domain Bacteria; phylum Acidobacteriota; class Terriglobia; order Terriglobales; family Acidobacteriaceae; genus DASVWZ01. Next base: position 31,026 of record DASVWZ010000043.1, read on the forward strand.
CACGGCATGCAACCCGACGAGATTCCCACTGGCTGGTCCGCCGATGGCAAACTCTATGCCTATCGCTTCGGAGAAATCCCCGCCAAAGTTTTCACCCTGAATCCATCCACCGGCGAGCGCAAGCCTTGGAAAGAACTCACTCCCAGCGACGCTGCCGGCATCGACACCATTCGTGGCGTCGAAATCACCCCCGACGGTCGCTCTTATCTCTACGGCTACATCCGCACCCTGTCCGATCTCTACGTGGTCGAAGGCCTGAAGTAGCGATTTGGGCGCCTTGCGTCCGTCCGTCGGCCCTGCCAGACGCCCATTAACTACTTTGCTTTTCTGGGCATACCTCTTTCTGCATCTTTCCTTCCACTTCACCCGTATATCCCTTAGCATGAACGCCGTAGCTTATTGCTTCATGAACGCGATGGAATCCGAAGCAGGGGCAATTGCCCGCGGTCTGCGCCGGCGTGATCCGGACTTGCTCGATCGCCTGATCGAGCAGTATCAGCACCGCCTGCTGCGCTATTTGATTTATCTGGTCGGCAATCGCGAACTCGCCGAAGACCTGTTCCAGGAAACCTGGATTCGCGTGCTCGAACGCGGCCATCAATACGACGGCAAGCGCGAGTTCAGCACCTGGCTCTACGCCGTGGCGCGAAATTTGACCATCGATTATCTGCGCAAGAAATCTCCGGTCAGCTTGGATGGTTTAATGGAAGACGAAGATCATGCGCCGCTCGAGCCTGCCGACACTCGCCCCGCGGCCTGGGAAGTCGTGGCGCAGCGCGAGCAGGCGGAAACAATCAACGCCGCGCTCGTCGGCATTCCAGCCGAGTATCGTGAGACCATCGTCCTACGCTTTCAGGACGGCTTGGCGCTCGATGAAATCTCTTCTGTCACCGGAGCTCCTGTCGGCACGGTGAAATCGAGGCTGTATCGCGGAATGAATATGTTAATGGACCGACTGGGAGACGTCCGGCTCGGGGGCGCTCAGGCATGATGCAAAACGATCACGATCGCGCTCGCGAACTGGTTGCCCTGAGCGGCACTCGCAGCCAGGAAGTCGCAGAAGATCAGCAAGTTTGGCTGCAGAAGCATCTCGAAGAATGCAATGCATGCAAGAATTACGCCGACGCCGCAGATCGCGTAGTTCGATCCCTCCGCTCCCTGCCCATTGCCGCCGACTCGCGTCTCGTCCGGGCTACGCAGATGCGCGTTCGCTTCCACGCCGCTCGCCTGCGCGAAACCCGCGAGCGCATGTGGCTGATCGCCATGGCATCTGTGGGAGTAGGAATTTCCGCGGTCATCACCGCTCCGCTTTTCTGGCGCCTTTTTGCCTGGATGGGCGGACAAGCCGGCATTTCAAGCCCGGTGTGGCAGGCGGCTTTTGCATTCTTCTGGATTGCCCCGGCCTTGGCCATCAGCTTAATGTTGCTGGCTCGCGGCACACATGCGCAGCACAACGGAGAAAAGAATTGGAAGTAGAACAACGGACAAGCTTATGCAGGTAAACAACAACACTCAAACCGGATTCCGCGGCGAACTTCGCATCATTCCCACCTGGGCATGGGTGCTCGCGGGAATCGTTTTTATCGCCGCGCAATGGTTCTTCAATATTCAACTGGCCCACCACACCGACGCTCCGCCTCAATGGTGCCGCCCCATCCTTGCCCTTCTGGCCGGATTCTTCGGCGGCTGCTACTTCCTTCTGATCGGCTACATCAGCGTCGACTCGCGCCGCCGTGGCATGAATGCCGTGCTCTGGTCTTTTATGGCAGCGCTCATCCCAAACGCGCTCGGCTTCATTCTTTATTTTCTGCTGCGCCAGCCGCGCAACCGCGTCTGTCCGCAGTGCGGAACGGTTTCGCAGCCGGGATTCAACTTCTGCTCGCAGTGCAGTTGCAAGCTCAGCCCCACCTGCCCGCAGTGCCAGCGGTTCATCGGCGCAGGTGATTTCTATTGCCCCCACTGCGGCACTTCGCTGCGCCCGCAGCAGCCGGCGCAAACTTAGCAGAGTCGCGCGGCGGGAAAGCTACTGCGGTAGCCCGATCTTCTTCACCAGTTCCGCAAACCGCGGATCGGAGTGCAGCGGAACAAGCACGAAGTTGGTGGTCAATTCCTCGATTTGAAAATCTCTTTCGCGATAAGCCGTATCCAGCCAGGCAAAGACCTGGTCCTTGTCGCCCAATTCCGCGTAATACGTCGCGATCTCAAATGGCGACGCATAGCCAGTCTTACGCTGCTCCAGTCGCACCGCGACGGCCTTTTCCATTGCCGCTTTCCACCCTCCGGCCCGGTAGCCCTGCTCAACCGCGTCAGCTATCGCGGTTTCTTCTGCGCTGCCCAAATACTGTGCATACAACTTCCACTCTTCGACCGCTTTCGCATAATCCTTCTTGCCCCAGTACGCGCCAGTAAGGCAGTAATGCGCCCGCGCATACGTAGGATTGTCGGCAACCACCTTTTCGCAGAGCGCGATGGCGTCATCGAATTGTCCGGCGTCGATGTAAACAATTCCGGCATTGAAAGCGATGACGGGGGAAAGCGGATCCAGTTCACGCGCACGTTTTGCCTGAGCGATCGCCTCCTGCTCGTTGCCGATCATCGCCAGATCCTGCGCATACCAAACCCGCGCCTGCGCATCGTTGGGATCAAGCTCAATCGACCTCTTATATTCCGCCTGGCCCGCCGGAAAATCCCATTGACTCTCCATGTAATCGGCAGCCAGCACCGCATGCGGATGGGCCAGGGTCGGATCAAGCTCCATCGCTTTGCGCGCCGCAGTGGCGGACTTGGGATAATCTTCGTTCGGAACGCCGCCGTAGCTCGGCAAAACCGAATACACGTCTGCCACGCCCGAATACGCCAGCGCGTAATTCGGATCTTTCGCAATCGCCTGGTTGAAATATCCCAGCGCCGCCTGCAAATCTCCTGGCGTCCGCTTGCCGAACGCGTAGCGTCCCTTCGTATACAGTTCATACGCTTCGGGATTTTGCGTGCCCTGCTTCGAAATCTGCTGCTTCTCCGAGCTGCTCATCCCCGACCGCAACCGCGCCGCCAGATCGCCCGCAATCTGCTGCTGCAACGCGATCAGATCGTTGCTCTTCGCGTTGTACCGCTGCCCCCACAGCTCGTTGTTGTCGCGGACATCCGTCAGCTCTGCGCTCACTTCAACATCGTCGCCGCGCGTCACCACGCGCCCGCTCACTAGCGCCGTCACGCCCAGTTCGTTGCCGGCTTTTTGTATATCAACGTCTTTGCCCTTGTAGCGGAAAACCGAGTTCCGCGACTTCACCTTCAAATCGGGCACGCGCGTCAGATTCGCAATCAGCGATTCCGTAATGCCGTCACTCAAATAATCCGCATTCGCATCCCCGCTACTATTTACAAACGGCAGCACCGCGATCGAATCAATCTGTCCCTTCGGCCGCGACCGCAAATAAGCCGTACCCAAAATCGCAAAAAGAATCAGCGCCAGGCAGGCAAACAAAATCAGCACATTGCGCCCGCTGAACATTTTCTTTTGCTTTTGCGGCTCAGCCGCGGCCACGGTCCTCGTCGACTCGCTCTGCCGGTTCAGCCGCTTCAAATCCGCCAGCATGTCGGTCGCATGCTGATAGCGCACCTCGCGATCTTTCTCCAGCGCCTTATCGATAATCCGCTCAAGCTCCGCTGGAACCTCGGGATTGATCCTCACCGGCTGCGTGGGCGCGCGATTCAAAATCGCTTCGAAAATCGTGCCGGTGGTCTCGCCGCGAAACGGCAGCGCCGCCGTCACCATTTCATACAGCACCACGCCAAACGAAAATAAATCCGTTCGCGCATCCAGTTCTTTTCCGCGCACCTGCTCCGGCGACATATAACTCACCGTCCCAATCGCCGTCCCCGGGCTGGTCAAATGCAAATCGGCCGTGGCCTGCGTCAGCACCACGCTCTGCGAAGATTTCGCCTCCGCCGGCGCAACCTTCGCCAACCCAAAATCCAGAATCTTCGCGTGTCCCTGCCGGGTCACAAAAATATTGGCCGGCTTAATGTCCCGATGCACCACCCCTTTGGCGTGCGCCGCACCCAGCGCATCGGCAATTTCAATTCCGAGCGCGAGCACCCGCTCGCTCTCCATCGGCCTGGCACCGATCGAGCTTCTGAGCGTATCGCCCTCCAAAAACTCCATGGCGATAAACGACTGCTCACCGCTCGTACCAATTTCGTAAATCGTGCAGATATTCGGATGATTCAGCGCCGACGCCGCCCGCGCCTCGCGTCGGAAGCGCTCCAGCGCCTGCGGATCGCGCGCCAGTTCATCAGGAAGGAATTTGAGCGCCACAAACCGTCCCAGGTCCGTGTCTTCGGCCTTGTACACCACCCCCATCCCACCCCCGCCCAGCTTTTCGAGGATGCGGTAGTGAGAGACAGTCTGCCCAATCATGGTCAAGAAATGTTACGGTGCGTCGGTGGGCAAGTCAACGCGGTAGGGGTTATACCCTTCGAAAACAATTCGGCGCCCCACGCGCCTTTCCTTTCAAGTCCCGGTGGAATTAAAATGACCCCGCTCATGCTTCGCGAAATTCAATGGTGATGAACACGATATGATGGAGAACACAATGAAGACACGTCCCTTTCTCGCCGTCGCCCTGCTCGTGGCGGCGTTTGCGTTGCCCGCTCATGCGCAGGATGCCACGAAGAAAAGCGCTGCCGTTAAGCCCGCCGACCCGGAATCAAAGGTCGTGCTCGATTCCTGGAACGAGATTGGCAACAAACTTATAGCAATGGCGGAAGATTTCCCCGAGGACAAATATGATTTCAAGCCCACCCCCGCGCAACGCAGCTTTGCCGAGCAACTGCTGCACGCTGCCGGCGCGAATTATTTCTTCACCAATCCCGCCATGGGGAAAGAACCTCCTGCGGCGGAAGATCCGAAGCGCGAGAATTACAAGACCAAGGCAGAGGTTGTCGCATTCGTAAAGAAATCTGTCGCCGATGGCGCGGCGGCGATTCAATCCCAGGGTGAAAAGGGGCTGAACTCTACGGTTCCCTATGGGGGTCAGGAGACTCGCGTTCTCGACATTGCCTATGGCATGATCGAGCACAGCGGCGAACACTATGGCCAACTCGTTGTCTACTACCGCTTGTCGGGCCTGGTTCCCCCGGAGTCGCGACCGAAAAAATAGAACTGGAATTGGGCAAAGCTGGGACTAGGCGATCACGCCTCACGGCACGTAAGACCACACTGTCCCGCAGCCAACGCCATTGCAGTTGACGGTCGCGCCGTAGCCGGCGGTGCCGAACAGCGTTCCGTCAGCGGTCCGCAATACTTCACCCATCGGATACTCGCCATCGGTTTCGTCAAAGCTGTGCAGCAGGCTCAGCTTGCCGCCGCTGAACTCGTACAACGCTCCGTCATTGTTCGCGCCGCAACCGTTGGTCAGCCCGTAAAAGTTGCCTTCTGCATCCTCAGCCACGCCTCCATACGGATAGCATCCGTCGCTCGACCCGCCTGCAAACGAATGCAGAGCCGTCTCCACGTGGTTCGTGTTCAGCTTCCAGATTGTCCCATCGCCGTGCGAGCCGCACTCTCGAGTGGTGCCATAAAAATTTCCGGCCGAATCCTCCAGCACTGTCCCCTCCGGCGTGCAACCATCCGACGTGCCCCCGGCAAAGGTGTAGAGGATGGAATATCCTCTTTTGTCGCCGAGTTTGTAGACAGTTCCACAGCCATAGCCGCCGCATTCCCGGGAACCGCCCTGTGTGGTGGTTCCATAAATGTTGCCCAGCGCGTCCATCGTCAAGTGCCCAAAAAGCGGGTAGCCGCCATCCGACGGCGGCCCTTCGAAGGTATGGAGCAGCTTAAAGTTCCCGGCGTTGTCAATTTTGAACAGCGTCCCGTAGAGACCAAACCCGCACCCACTGGCCGTACCATACAGGCTGCCGCTCTTATCCCTGATCAGTCCTTGTACCGGATTGCAACCGTCGAAGCCGACGAACTCGTGCAGCACAGTTTCTCTGCCGGCGCTGTCGATCTTGAACACGGTGCCGTAATCGCCGGTGCCGCCTGCATTGGTGGTGCCATAGAGAGTGCCGTCGTCATCGCGAACCAACGGCGTGTAGGGATACAGCCCGTCCGTTCCGTTGTGAGTAAAACTGTGCAGCCGGGTCGCTTTCCCCGCGCCGTCCAGCCGATAAACCTCTCCGTAATAGGGAAAAGCGCCGCCAAAATATGTGGTTCCATAAAGGGTGCCGTCTGAACCCTGAATCACGCCCGCATACGGATTCCCCCCGCCAGACTCGCCCGCGAATCTGTGAAGCGTGGTGAAAGTCTGCGCCTGCGCGGAAGGCCCCGCGATTGCCATCAACGACAACAACCCAACCACTGCGATAGAGAAAACTCTCACGCTGAATCGTTTTGTATGCATGTCTGTCCTCTGTCCCAAACTCCGACTTGCCTTCACTTACTGCAGCCGCCCTTTTTGCCAAACGTCACCAGGCCAATGTCAGTCAGCCCAAAATAGTTGAAGACCCCGCTGGTGATGCTGCCATCGCTGGCTCGCGCGGTAAACACCTGGAAGTCACAGCAGTCACCTGCGCCCGACGGATAGGTGAATGTCACAGTCATTACATCGTCAACCACCGTGAAGTATCCTCCGTAGGGGTTTTGCTGGCCGTTGACCTCGGCTTCGCCGCTGTGCTTGAAGCCGTAGTCGCCGTCGTCGGTCAGGGAGATGCAATACTTCCCGTTGTTGCGCTGCGATTTTGTGACCGTCGCCGGCCAATTGCCGGTGTAGCTCTGCGCCATGGCAGCACCGCTCGCCAGGACGAAACCTGCAACCACTATGGCCACCGCGATCCATCGAATGCGTCCAATCATTTGCCGCCTCCTGAAAAGCCTTTAGGGTTTTGTTGCGCCACGAAACATAACTAAACAGCCCGGGCCGGTTGTCATCAGAACGTAAAACCGTTGTAAAACTCCGCATGGCTCGCGCTAACCTGAGCGTGGATGCCCGGGCCTTTCGCTGGCAGAGTCGCTCAGAGAATAACGCGCACCGCCATCAGGACTGATTCAGCCTTAGGTTTTGCAACCACCACGAAACTTTCCGGCAAAGCCCTGCGTACTATCATCGGGGCTGGTTCCGCCTCTGCCGCCCTAACCGTGCAAGCCAGCAACCATTTATGGATAGCACCGGCATTCGAACCGCTTTTATCGGCCCCAAAGGCTTGCGCGCCGGATGGCGTCTGCTGATCTTCTTCGCGATCTTAGTCCCGCTGGGCTTGACCGTGCGCACCATCATCATCCGGTTCTTGATTCCGGCCGGATATGTCCCCAACCTGTTCACGCCCTTGAGCGTCTCTGTTCCAGATGCCTTCTTCGTGGTCATCATCACGCTGGCTGCTTGGATCATGAGCAAAATCGAGGGCCGCAAGATCGGCCGGTACGGCCTGCCCTTTACGCCGGAGCTACCCAAACAAATCTGGCTCGGCCTGTGGATCGGATTTCTCTCGACCACCGCCGCCGTGCTCATCATTTATCTGCTGCATGGCCTTCAGATCTCGCGGCCCGCAAATCCTGGCGCCACCATCCTCGCCTGGGCAGCTGCCTGGGCCGGAACATTCGTGATAGCAGCCCTGGCCGAGGAGTTTCTCTATCGCGGCTACACCCAGTTCACATTGGCCACCGGCATCGGCTTTTGGCCGGCTGCGGTCGTGCTCTCGGCCCTTTTCGGCTGGGGACACCTCGATAACAAAGGCGAAAATATATTCGGCGCGCTGTCGGTCATGTCGTTTGGATTGTTGTTGTGTCTGTTCCTGCGGCGCACCGGCACCCTATGGTGCGCTGTCGGCTTTCACCTCGGATACGACTGGGGCCAGACGTTTTTCTACGGCGTGCCCAACAGCGGATTCATCCCGGTGCAAAATCTCTTCAGCGTCACTCTGACCGGCCCACGCTGGCTGACCGGAGGAACCGTTGGCCCCGAAGCCAGCGTAATCTGTCCGCTCGTGTTAGGTATTGTGGCGATCCTGTTCAGCCTCACCCATCGCGAAATCCGCTATCGGGCATAATCTCCTCGCCTGGGATCGACGCGCCACGTTGGGGCCGAAAGTCCCATTGACATTGGTCAGGCAGAAGATCAGCATGAGACTCGCAGATCTATACCAGTTCGGCCCATCCACTGTTCGACCCCGAGGCCCGCGCGGAGGATCCACATGCCGCCACATGCACTGAAGCTGACACGCCAGGTAATCTCCCTGCTGGCAGCATCGTTACTCTTGCTGGCCGTTCCGGCCTTTGCCGCAAACCCCACGTCCTTCATACTCCAGCCGGACAAATTCATGGTCTCGCAACCCCTCGGCGAGATTGCCAAAACCGCTCCGCCCCCGGCATTCCACGGCTGGATTGTCCGCGAGGAGCCCGAAACTCCCAACCCCATGACCACGATCTACAACCTGCCGGATCCGGTCATTCAAGATAGCTCTGAGCCGCAGCCGCAGTTGTCCGTAACCCTCGGGCTCAACTTTAACGGCGTCGATGGCCTACACGCTGGCGGCATTCTTCCCCCTGACACCAACGGCTCCGCCGGCGACAAGCAGTTCCTCCTCATTACCAACGACGCCTTTGAGATTTTCAACAAAACCACAGGTAAGCTCGAGATGGGACCGCTACTGATTAACAGCCTCTTCAAAGGATTTGGCGGCCAGTGCGAATCGGACAACGGCGGCGATCCGATCGTGCTTTACGACAAGATGGCAAACCGCTGGCTGCTCGAGCAGCTGGAGTACGACTCCAGCTACCAGATCTGTTTTGCTGTCTCGCAAACCGACGACGCGACCGGCAAGTACAATCTCTATTCCTATACCTTCTCCGGTTTAACCGACTATCCGAAGCTCGGCATCTGGCCGGACGCCTATTACCTCGCGTTCAATTTCTTTGGCGCAGGTCATGCCGAGCCCTGTGCGCTTGATCGCAAGACCATGCTGGCCGGTGGAAGCAGCCCAGCCATGGTTTGCTTTACTCCCAACACCTCAGACATGGGATTTTTGCCTTCCGATCTCGACGGCACCCTCGCGCCTCCGAAAGGTGAGCCTAATCACTATGTCGAGCTGGGCAACTCCAACACCACGCTCAAAGAGTACGACTTCCACGTGGACTTCATTCACCCCAAGTCATCTACCTTCAAGGGGCCAAACACTCTTACGGTGCCCGCGTTCCGGGAGATTTGCGTCGATGACTGCATTCCACAACCTCCCGGCGGACTAATTCTGGAAGCCCTCAGCGACCGCCTGATGTTCCGCAACGCCTACCGCAACCTTGGCGATCACGAAGCCATGGTGTTTTCTCACACCGTCGGCGCGGGAAAAAATTCCACTGCCATCTCTGCCGAACGCTGGTATGAACTGCGCGCCACGCCACCGGGAGGCAGTTTCGCCGTCTATCAGGCTGCAACTTACCAGAACACCACCGACAACTACTGGATGGGCAGCGTGGCCATGGACAAAGCCGGAAACATCGCCCTGGGCTTCAGCGTCGACAACAATACCTCACTCGACCCCAGCATTTGGATCACCGGGCGAGTTCCTGGCGATCCTTTGAACAAGATGGAGAGCAACAAGATCGTTCACCGCGGCAGCGGAGTGCAAAGTTCGGGAGACGATCGCTGGGGCGATTACAGTTCCATGAGCGTCGACCCCACCGACGACTGCACCCTATGGTACACCCAGGAATACAGCGACGGCGGATCCAACTGGCAATCTCGTATCGTGTCGTTTAAGTTCAGCAGCTGCCAATAAAACAACCCCAGCCTTCCCTACGAAGGCTGGGGCCTTGGTTCGTCGCGCCGTTCAGCGCTCGCTTTACCTCACTGCCGCAAGAAGCCGTGCCACGCGTTGTTGGAGTCAATGTAGTATCCCACCACCGCCCAATCCCCGTTGTTGCTGAAAGGAAGGGTGCCCTGAAGGAAGCCCGTCCCCGCGCCCGGCACATTAAACTTCGAGAAATTGCCATTCGGAGCTCGGCTGAACCCATGGAAGGCGCTTTTCCCGTCGATGGTAAATCCGGTCATCGCACCTTCTGCGTTGATCCCTGAAGGTTCCGTGTCCACCGCGCCCGGCGCGTCGAAGCTGGTAATGGTGCCGTCAACAGCGCGCGCAAAGCCGTGAGTCACACCGGCTGAGTCCGAGTAGAATCCCGTGATCGTCCCCGTAGCGTTAATGCCGAGGCACGCCGTAAGCGTTGTGCCCGTTGGATCGATCCGTGTAAACTTGCCTGCCGCGGAACGCAGAAACCCGTGCCATACATAGTTCGAGTCGATGTAGTAACCGACCACCGAGCCAGAATCTGTCAGACCATCGAGGCTGACGGACAACGTGCCCGCACCAGGGACATTGCCCGCGTGCGGTGCATCGAACTTGGTGTACTTGCCCGTGGGAGAGCGCAGGAAGCCGTGCGCCACCCCGTTCGAGTCAATGTAGTATCCCGCAATCCGCCCATTAAAGTTGATATTGTTGGCCACCGTGCCCTGGTTGCCGCTGGTGCCAGCGCCGGGCGCATCGAAGCTGCTGAACTTGCCCTCCGCAGAGCGCAGAAAGCCATGAACCACATTGCCCGAGTCGAGGTAATAGCCGGTAATTGCCAGCTTCGAATTTATCCCTTGCGGGTACGTTCCCACGCTGCCCGGGGGATCGAATTCGGTGAGCTTGCCCGCCGCGGAACGCGCGAAGCCGTGCGTCACGTTGTTCGAGTCAAGGTAATAGCCCATGGTCGAACCGTCTCCGGTAATGCCCTCGCCCACCGTGCCCTGCCCGGCGCCGGTGCCCCCGTCAGGAGCATCGAATTTGGTGATTGTGTGCGTGCCTTTCGGTTGGGCTTGCGGCCATTCGGCCACAGCAAAACAGGTGCAGAAAACCAACAAGGTAATCGCGATTTTTTTCATAAGCGGTCTCCTGGAAATTAAGCACGCCCCGGTCTGCTGAATTCATCGCGAACCGGAAGCCGTCGCTCGTCTAAAGGCTATGAGTCCCATCTAGGCGAGCGCTCTTGGCGAGGATCACGCGGCGTCCTCAAACCGCCAGCCAACAGTGGCCGCAATTCTGACCCGCTGGGGTGCCGTTGTCAAGCGCAAAACTTTGCAGCCCGGCCGTATTCAGCCAATGAAAACCCTTACTGCAAGCGGCTTTCGCGGTCGCGTAAAGACGCTGTCATCGCCTGACCCTTGACTATGTCCCTTTTCCTGAAAGCGGCTCAGTTTGAGGGCTCGTCGGGTCGTTGTCGGTGAATTGCACGCCGGCCGAGCGCGCACCTTTTGCCGTCGGATTGAAGGTCACGGTAATGGTGCAACTGCTTCCTCCGGCAAGGCTGGATCCGCAATTGTTTTGCTGGCTAAAGTCATTGGGATCCGCGCCGGTGATCTGAATCTGAGAAATGGTCAGCGCACCGGTGCCGAGATTCTTCAGCATGAACTTGAGCGGAATGCTGGCCTGGCCGACCGGTTGGTCTCCGAAATTAAGCGAAGTCGGATTAAATGCGACAGCAGTGCCGGTGCCGCTCAGCGAAGACTGCTGAGGACTGCCTTGAGCATTGTCGGTTACGCTGATGGTCGAGTTGAACACGCCTTTGTCGGTGGGCGCGAAAGAGACGGTAATGGTGCAGTACTCGTTGCTGGGCAAGGTTGTTGGACAATTATTTGTCTGCGAAAACGGCGGCGGAGGGTTGCTAATGCCTGAAATCGTGACCGCCGGATTGCCCGTATTAGTAAGTCTCAAACTTTGAGACGGGGCTGTCTGCCCATCCACTGTCAGTGGGAAGGTCAGGCTAGTGGGTACCAGAGTGACGGTGTATGGCTGATTGGTTCCGGTGCCGGTAAGAGGCATTACGATCGGTTTCGAAGTGCCGTAGCTCACATTGAGCGAGGCCGATTCGTTGCCCACAATGCTTGGGGTAAAGACCACTTGAATCTGGCAGGTCTGATTCAGCGGCAGTGAAGTGCCGCAATTATTGGTCTGGGAAAAATCGGCCGCGTAGGCGCCGGTGAAACCGAACTTCAAATTTGTGAGCGGGGCCGGGCCGCGGCTGTAGTTGGTCAGGGTTGCGGTCAGCGGCGCGCTGGGTTCGCCATCCGGCTGTTGGCCGAAGGTGAGTTCGGTCGGCTGTAGGTAGGCCGGCTCATTCTTGTACAGCATCAATGGGCCAAGTTGGCCGTCCACGCCGATAAGATCAAAGGCGCCATCGGGGTTGAACGGGCCCACGAGGGTAGGCTCGCCGGGGAACATGTTGGCAAAGCTCACGGGATTGCCAAATGTGCCATTGCCGTTGCCCAGCATGAGGTACGGGCCGGCAGCGATGTCAAGTTTTCCGTCGCCATTGAAGTCGGCGAGGTTAATCGAGTCCGGCGCTGATGGCATCTCATAGGAAAAGGCCTCGGTAAAACTGCCTTCCCCGTCGCCCAACATGACAGAGACGCCGTCGGAGACGATGTCGAGGATGCCGTCGCCGTTGACGTCGGCGGCGGCAACGGTCTCGCCCGGATAGGTAATAGGTATGCTGGAGGTCTTGAACTCCCCGCTGCCGCCTTGGTTTAGAGAGATGTAAAGCGGACCATTGATCCCGACAGACGCCAGGTCGAGATAACCGTCACCGTTGAAGTCGCCCACGGCAAGAGAATTCGCTGGGCAATAGGCACCGCCCTCTCCATATTGGAACGTTCCATCTCCATTGCCGAAGAGAATGTAGCAGCCGCCACGCTGCTGCTGAACCATTAAATCCAGCTTCCCGTCATTGTTAAAATCCGCCGTAAGGGTAACATTCTGAACATAGGGTACAAACTGCGAAACCTTTGTGAACGTTCCATCTCCGTTACCTAGAAATACGTGGAAGTCAGTCCCCGCCGTGGCGATATCCAGGTTGCCGTCCCCATTGAAATCGCCCACCACCATCGAGCGAATGGGTCCTCGGGTCGAAACCAGCGGGGGCTTGAACGACCCATTGCCCGTCCCCAGGTAAACCGCCATACCATTCTTGTTGTCGCTGGTGCCGCAGTCGACGACGAAGTCGAGAATGCCATCGTTGTTGAAGTCGCCGACAGCGACCACACCAGGGTAGGTAGTGTCGAAGGGTATGGATTGGAAGCCGACTCCCTCAGCGGTCCCACCAATTTCAAGATAGGCGACATTCGAAAACGCCGATCCGATCCCCTGATTGGATACCGTTACCCATCCAAAGCCAGACTTGGCAACATCGGAGCTGTAGACCTGGGCTGTGAGCTGGTGGCTCGAAATCAAAGTGCTCGGGCGGAGCGAGCCATTCCAATAAACCGCCGAAGTCGACGTGAACCCGTTGCCGTTGATGGTCAGCGTAAACCCCGCGCTGCCGGGGGCAACCCTGGCGGGCACCAGTGGGTTATTAATATACGGAACCGGAGCCAGTTGGCCGAAAGCCAACCCCGACAACATTATCGTGCAAAGAAATAGAAGTCGTTTCATCTGGCGCTCCTCGCGATCCTGGGACAGAAACCTGCGCGGGGTGGGGAACTCCGCGTCCCCTATGGTGCGCCCGCACCACAAACTCGTCAAGCTGCAAAGCTTTGCATGTCCCGTTTTCGCACGATGCGGAGCCAAGACCGCCGAGGCAACCCTGCGCCAAAGATTCCGCTTGACCTCACTCTTCAAAACTCCCGAAAATAGAAAAGAGGGAACCACTCGCTCTTTGACAACCAGAAATGTTCGTGCCCCCGAGCGAGAATTCGTCAGAGTGAGGGGTTCCTGAGGGCTGATAGCTGACGGCTGATGGCCGCTAATAAGTCCTTTATTTGGAAGATTTTACCTCTAACCCCTTTAAACTCATAGATCTGGCGGGAACGCTCCCGCTAACCTATTGATAAGAATAGATT
>DASVWZ010000044.1:0-11779 GCA_036392935.1 Terriglobales bacterium
GCACCAGAGGCCCCGGCGAAACCCAGCTTGAAACCGACCGTCGCAAAATCCATCGTCGCATTCGCCACCTTCACCAGCAGATCGAGAACGTCCGCCGCATTCGCGCCCAGCAGCGCTCGCGTCGCGAATCGCTCCCGGTCGCAACCGTTGCTCTCGTCGGCTACACCAACGCCGGCAAATCGACTTTATTCAACGCCCTCACCAAAGCCTCGGTGCTCGAATCGTCGCGCATGTTCGCCACGCTCGACCCCACCATCCGTGCCGTAGACCTGCCTTCCAAACGCAAAGTCTTGCTCTCCGATACGGTCGGTTTCATCCGCAATCTGCCGCACACGCTGGTCTCGGCATTCCGCGCTACGCTCGAGGAAGTTCAGCGCGCCGCGCTCATTCTGCAAGTGTCAGACGCCAGCAGTCCGCTCTCCGCCGAACAGGACGCTCAAGTCGAACGCGTATTAAAAGAACTCGAAGCCGAAAAGAAACCGCGCCTTCACATCAAGAACAAGATCGACCTGCTCCCGCCCAAGCAGCGCGACAGCCTGCTTGATGACGCCAAGACCATCCATGTCTCCGCCGCCAAAGGGATTGGCATCGGCACCTTGCTCGACCGCATCGACCACGCCCTCCAGGAAGATGCCGTCCAGCGCATCCGTCTGCGCGTGCCCCAAAAGGAAGGTAAGACCCTCGCCCTGCTGGAGGCTCGCGCCAGAATTTATTCACGCGCCTACAAAGACGGCGTAGTCGAACTCGAACTCGAAGCCCCCGAATCCGTCGCCCGTCGCCTGCAACAATTCCTCATTGCGGACTCAAAGTCCGCCAGCACCGCCGCGCCGAAGGAGTAGCTCTATACCCCTGTGTTCCTGTGGTTGAAGCTTCGGCTGGCGGTTCCAAGTCTCGCCTGGCGGCCTGCGAGCCGGCCAAAGCAGCTGAAAGCTCGAAAGCTAACGACTAACGGCCGACGATTAACGACCGATCCGTTAACTCCTTTGTTTTCTATATTTTGATATCTAACTACCTTATTTATCAATAACTTACATCGATATGGAGCCAGCGAGCTATACTGTTTTCAATATTTTACGGGGTATCCACAGGGTCTTCTCTGATATGTCTGCGCCTTCAGTCGCCGCCGCCCGCGGACGGCTTACTGATCGCCGCCGCCGCGATCTGGACCACATCCAGCAACTCCGGCGGAGTGGACGAATTGGCCGCCAACCCATCCCGCAGCATCGAGTTGCAGAACGGACACGCCGCCGCCACCACGCTCGCCCCCGTCGCCGCCAGTTCCTGCGCCCGCTCTAGGTTGACTCGCTTGCCGGTTTCTTCGCCCAGGAACATCAACCCGCCGCCGCCGCCGCAACAGAAGCCGCGCTCCCGCGCCCGCGGCGGATCGACCACCTGCCCGAATCTCGCAATCACCTCCCGCGGCTGATCATAGATCCCGCGATACCGGCCAAGATAGCAAGCATCATGAAAGACCACACGCTCATCGCCGTCCTTCTTCGGCAGTTTGTCGCGGAAGCGCGCCAGCAGTTCCGTATGGTGTTCAATGGCGAAGTTCGCGCCCTGCTCCTGCCAATCCTGCCCGATCGTCTGCACACAGTGCGGACAAATCGATAGCATCTTCGTGACTTTGCTTTCACGTATGTGCTCGATATTCCCCTGCGCCAGCTCGCCAAAAAGATAGTCGTTGCCCAGCCGCCGAACCGGATCGCCGCTGCACTTTTCCTGCCTCAGCACGCCAAAGCTGATCCCGAGGTACCGAAGCACTTCGGCCAGCGCCAGCACGATCTTGCGCCCGTTGGGATCGTACGATCCCAGGCAGCCCAGCCAAAGGCAGTATTCTTGTGTGCCGTCGAAATAGGGAAGATTATTCTTCTCGATAAACTTCTCCCGATCCGACGGTGGAAAGCCCAGCGAATTTCCCTGCCGCTCAAGCGTCACAAACAGTTCGCTGCCGTAACTGTTGTCCCATTTGCCCGTATTCACCGCCCCACGCCGCAGGCCCACAATCAGCGGCAGATGCTGAATTCCCACCGGGCATTGAAACTCGCACGCCCCGCAAGTCGTGCACTGGAACGCGGCTTCCATCGACAAATATTTGCCCAGCAGCGGCTCCGTGCTCTTCGGTCCAAACTCGTCGAGGTAGTGCCGTGTGCCTAAAATGATCTCTTTCGGGTTCAGAATCTTGCCCGTGTTGTTCGCCGGACAATGCTCGGTACAGCGTCCGCACTCCACACAGCTATACGCCTGCAGGCTGGCAATCCACGTCAGGTCTTTGCCAGTGTCAAGCCCGAAATCTTCATCTCCGACCAGCGGCGGAATTTTGCTGAACCGATCGCGCTCCAGAAAAATGGTGAACGGGCTCAGCACCAGATGCATGTGTTTGGTCTTGGGAATCAACGGAAGAAAAACCAGCAACGTGATCGTGTGCGCCCACCAAATCGCCCATCCGGCGGTCGATCCCTCGGGAACAAGAAACTGCACGAGATACGTGACCATCAAAGCGAAGATCAGGAATGCGATCAGTCCGGATTCTGGCGAAAGCGGCTCCAGCCATTTCGGACGAATCACAAACCGACGGAATGCCAGCCCGGCGATAGATATCGCGACAGCCACCGCGAACACGCCCGCAAACCAAAAATAAAACTGCGAGAACCCGCTGTGGTTCAAAAATCCCGCGCCCAAGCCTTCGGCGATGTGATTGAGCGTTACCAGCGCAAACACGCAGAATCCCCAGAAGACCAGCGCGTGTGCGATGCCCGGTAACGGCCGTTGCTTGATGACCTGGCCTTGCGCAGCGACTTCCCAAAGCACTTTCTTAATACGGGGACCGATCGGCTGCAGCTTAAAATCCGCTTCGGGCTTGGATTCGCGGATGATCCGCAGCGCGCGGCCAAATTTCCGCCAGAACAGCGCAACAGAAACAACGATTGCGATCAGCAGGACAATGCGTCCCGGCCAGTTCATAGAGAGCTCTCTCCAAACAACTTCGACAGTCTAACGCAGGCGAGTCGATATAATGAAAGAAGAGTCGCTTCTGGTGTGGGTGAAGCGCTTTGATAATTGCCGACGGCGCCACGAACCGCCAGCCGGCTGAGTGGTGCTCGCGGCCGCCGAACGACTAACGACCAACGACCAGCGACGTGATGTTAACCGACAAATTCGGACGCGCCATCACCGATCTGCGCATTTCGGTGACGGACCGTTGTAACTACAAGTGCGTCTATTGCCGTACAGGCACTGGCAACGGGGCAGTGATGTATGGCGACCTGCCGTTCGCCGATTATCTGCGCATGGCGCGAGTAATGGCCGCGCTGGGCATTCGCAAGGTTCGCCTGACTGGCGGCGAACCGTTGCTGCGCAATGGATTGGTCGATTTCGTCCGTGAGCTGGCGAAATTACGCACGCCCGACGGCACGAAGCTCGACATCGCGCTGACTACAAACGGCCATCTGCTGGCCGATCTTGCCCAGCCGCTGAAAGATGCCGGACTGGATCGCGTAACCGTCAGCATGGATGCAGTCGATCCCGATCGTTTTGCTCGCATCACTCGTGTGCCAACGGGATTCGATAATGTCCTAGCTGGAATCCGTGCTGCGCGCCGGGTTGGGCTTGGTCCAGTCAAAGTGAATTGCGTTCTGTTGCGCGGCTTCAATGAAGACCAGATCATCCCCTTCGGCATGTTTGCCCGCGACGAAGGCGTTATCGTCCGCTTCATCGAGTTCATGCCGCTTGAAGAAGATCGCGTCTGGTCGCCGGAAATCGTGGTCACGCTCGATGAGATTGTGCGCCGCATGGCCGAATATCGTCCGCTGGCCGAAATTCCTCATGCGCAGAGCGAGACTGCGCGGCGCTATAAGTTCGATGATGGCATCGGTGAAATCGGCATCATCGCGGCGGTTTCGCATCCCTTCTGCGGACATTGCAGCCGCATTCGCCTTACGTCCGACGGCAAGATTCGCACCTGCCTGTTCTCGGTTTGGGATCACGATCTGCACGAACTGATGCAGCGCGGCGCTTCGGACGATGAACTGGCCGCGTTCATTCGCGGCGTGGTCGAGAAGAAAGAACAGCGGCACCATATCGGCGAGCCGGATTTTGTTCCGGCGTCGAGGACGATGGTGCATATTGGCGGCTAAAATAAGTCATCAGTCGTCAGCCATCAGTAAGATCAATCGGATCGTGGTTGCGCTCGCCACATTCGCGATCATTTGTTCCCGGGCCGCAGTTGCACAAAGTTATCTCGGTTTCGATCGCAATGATTATCCCGGCGACGAAAATCTTCCCGCGCTGCGCCAGACGTTCTCTTACTCCGGATTTTGGCTGAACAATCCTCCCGGCGAAAAACGCAACACCTGGGCCGGAAAACGCAAAGCGATCGAGTCTGCCGGCTTTGGATTCCTGGTTCTCTTCAACGGACGGCTTTACGCCGATTTAAAAAGTGTTTCGCGCGCCAAGTCGCTCGGAAAATCCGACGCGCGCGAGGCCGTGAACGCGGCTCGCAAAGAAGGATTTCCCCCGCAGACCCTAATCTTCCTCGACCAGGAACAGGGCGGCCGCATGCTGCCGGAGCAAAAAGCTTATCTCTTCACCTGGATCGACGCCGTCACCGCCGCCGGATTTCGCGCCGGAATCTATTGCTCCGGCATCGCCGCCAAAGAAGATGGCGCGTCGGTGATCACGGCCGATGACATCCGCCAAAATGCTGGCGCCAGAAAAGTCGTTTTCTGGGTCACAAATGACGCCTGCCCGCCCGCGCCAGGATGTGTTTTCCCTGCTCATCCACCAAAGCCCAGCGACAGCGGCATCGACTTTGCCGACGTCTGGCAGTTCGCGCAGTCGCCAAAAAGAAAAGACGTAGCCTCTGGCTGCCCAGCCAACTACAACCCAGATGGCGAATGCTATCCGCCAGGGATCGATCTTGCCAAGAAGCTGCACGTCGACGTCGAGACAGCGACCTCGGCCGATCCATCGTCAGGCCGATAAATTTTTTCCGCAACCAGTGTCAATCTACGCAGCGGCGTAACGTTCGCTGTTGGGTTTCGATCCGCTCAGGCCATAGAACAGAATGTATAGATAGCAGATCACGGGGATGAAAAATGCATGACGGATTCCGATCTGATCGGCGATCACGCCCTGGAGCAAGGGCACAATGGCACCGCCGACGATGGCCATGTTGAGAATGCCGGATCCGTCTCCCGTTAAAGGGCCCAACTCTGCTACCGCCAGACTGAAGATCGTTGGGAACATAATGGAGTTGAAAAAACCGACCGCCAGGATGCTCCACATGGCGAAGTAGCCGTGGGTGAGCATCGAGAGACCAACCAGCAGGGAAGTGCAGATGGCGAATGCGCCGAGCAGATGGCCGGCTCTGAATTTCCGCAGGAGTCCCGCGCCGAGAAAGCGGCCGATCATCGCGCCGCCCCAGTAAAAAGAAACATAACCGGCGGCGGTCCTTGGTTCGAGCCCAGCAACGTCAGCCTGCCCGAAATAATTCACCAGAAAACTTCCGATGGAAACCTCGGCGCCCACGTAGGCGAAAATTCCGATTGCGCCTAGCACTAGGTTGGGATGCTTCCAGACGGAATCACCTGTCTTGGCGTGAGGATGGTATTCCCCGGGCTTTATCGTTGGCAGATGCGAGGCCGCGATCATAATCGCGAGAAGTATGAGCGCGACGCCAATGACGGTGTAAGGCATTTTGACGGACGAGGCTTGTTGAACCTGGTAAGAATGCAGCGCGGACGAAGAAAGCGATTTCATCTCTTCCACGGTCAATGGGACGGCAGCAAGAATAAGCAGGCCCCCGATTTTAGGAGCGATCGCCGTGCCGAGTGAATTGAAGGCCTGGGTCAGATCCAGGCGGCTGGGAGCGGTTTCTGGTTTTCCGAGGATAACAACGTAAGGGTTAGCTGCTACTTGCAGGCCGGTAATGCCGGCTCCCAGGACCATACATGCTCCCAGAAACAACGGAAACGACACCAGAGAAGCTGCCGGCAGGAACAGAAACGCGCCCGCGGACATGCATACTAACCCGGCGACCATGGTTTTCTGGTAACCGATGGCGTTGACAATCTTTGCCCACGGGACCGCAAAAAACAGGTAGGCAGAAAAAAACGCGAACTGAATCAGGATGACGCGCGCGTAACTGAGATTAAAGATCGACTTGAAATGCGGAACCAGAATGTCGTTCAGGCAAGTCAGAAAGCCCCACATAAAAAACAAAGTGGTCACGATTGCCAGTGGGCGCGTGTAATTCTCACCGGGCACGTCGGCCTTTGTGGTCGTCGTTGAGTTCGAAATTCGTCCTGTTGCCATCGTTTTGACCCCTTATCGCAGACGTTTCTGACTGCGCCCCGAAAGTCTGAGCGTAGATTTGATTCTGATATGAGGGTTCTATGTTACCCGGTTTGTCTTTTCACAACCGGCGGCGTATAGTTGTAGCTGGAACTGTTGTGTCATTACCGGCTTGGCGAAGCACACCAGTGGGCGAAAGCCCACATTTTAGTTTGAGGGCTCTTCGGCGGACCTGGGCGATTCACTAAGTTATTGGATTCATGGGATTTGAGCTCGCGCGAGTACAGGAAATTGCGGAGCGCGTAGCCGCCTCTATGGGTTTGGAAGTGGTCGAGGTGGAGATGCGTGGGGCGGGCAATGCCCGCATGCTGCGCATTTACATCGACCGGCCGGTGAGCGGCGATGCGAAGGGGTCTGAAGACGCCTTCGGCGTGACGCATGAAGATTGCGCGCAGATGAGCCGGGAAGTGAGCACGATCCTCGATGTGGAGGACGCGGTACCGGGCGGATCCTACGTACTGGAGGTTTCGTCGCCCGGGTTGGACCGGAAGCTCTCGAAGGCCGGGGACTTTGAAAGATTTGTCGGAAGCCGGGTGAAAGTGGCGACGCGGAATCCGGTGAACGGAAGCAAGCATTTTAGCGGCAAGCTGGAAAGTTTTATCGAAGGACGGATCACGCTGGATGTCGCTCCGGTAAGCAAGAAACCGAAGCGTGGCGAAACGCCGCCGCCGCAGATAGTTGAGATCGAGTTGGGGAACGTGGAAAAGGCCAACTTGATCCCGGAGATTTAGTTTTAGTTGGCAGCCATCAGTCGTCACTAAGAACGGCTGACTGACGACCGAATACTGATGACTGGTTTGATATGGCAAGTGAGCTTTACAACACGATTGATGCCTTAAGCCGGGAGAAGGGCATCGATCCGCAGATTGTAGTGACTGCGGTGGAAGACGCGATTGTTGCGGCCACGCGCAAGTACTACAAGTCACAGGAAAATTTGCGCGCGCAACTGGATCGCGATACCGGAAAAATCCGCGCCTACGCGGTGAAGACCGTGGTTGAGACGCCGGAGCAGGTGGAAGACCCGTTGTTACAGGTAACCGTAGAGGAAGCTCGCAAGGTCGATCCACAAGCGGAAGTAGGCGGGGAGCTGTTAATTCCGAAGGCCACGGAAGGAATTCTGGGCCGCATCGCCGCACAACTGGCGAAGCAGGTAATCTTTCAGAAGGTGCGCGAGGCGGAACGCGACACCGTCTACAACGACTATATCGGCCGGTTGGGCGAAGTGGTGAATGCGACCGTGAAGCGGATCGAGGGGCCGGATGTGATCTTCGACATCGGGAAGGCCGAAGCCCGCATGCCGCGGAAAGAACAATCGCGGCTGGAGTCCTTTGCTGTCGGCGAGCGGATTCGCGTTGTGATTGCGCGGGTGGAAAAAGCGTCGAAAGGCCCAGCTTTGGTTGTGTCGCGTTCGGCGCCAGAGTTGGTGCAGAATTTGTTTCAGACCGAGGTCCCGGAAATTTATGACGGAACGGTTGTCATCCGCGCAATCGCCCGTGAGGCGGGCGAACGAACCAAAATTGCCGTGATGTCGAAAGACAAAGATGTCGATGCCGTGGGTGCCTGCGTGGGTATGAAAGGCATGCGCGTGCAGTCGATCATTCGCGAATTGCGCGGCGAAAAGATCGACATCATCGAGTTCCATGAAGATGCGGTGGGGTTCGCTGAGAAGGCACTGCAGCCGGCGAAAGTCAGCAAGGTGACGGTCATCGATCCCGGTGAAAAGCATCTGGAAGTGGTGGTCGACGACAGCCAGTTGTCGCTTGCGATCGGGAAAAAAGGTCAGAATGTCCGGCTGGCCGCGAAGCTGCTTGGCTGGAAGATCGACATCAAGAGTGAAGAAGAGAAGCGACAGGAAGTGGAGCAGGAGATGTCGCGCCTGGTGACGACGGCGACACCCCTGGCGAATGTTCCCGGACTCGGCGAGGGACTCACCGAGAAGCTGGCTGCTGCCGGCGTAACCACAGTGGAAGCGTTGGCAGACATGACGCCGGAGCAACTTGAAGCGATTGAAGGCATCGGGCCGAAGACGGTGGAGAAGATCAGCATTGCGGTGAGCGATTACTTCGCAAGTCTCGAAGGCGCGGCGGAGGAAGTCGCGGCCGAGGGCGGCGAGGTGGTCGAGGAAGCCCAGGCGGAAACGGCGGAAGGGCAAGCAGCCGAGGTGGCCGCAGAAGCTGCGGAAGTCGAGGGCAATGTGCCGGAACGCGCTCAGGACGAGACCTCTGAGGCAAGTGAGGCCGCCGAGGCGCAAACACCAGCTCACACCGACGACGAAACTGCAGAGTTCGAAGCCGTAAAGGACGATGAACCGTCAGCAGATTCGGGGCCGAAGGCTTAAGCTATACCGTGAGGTTGATATGAGCGCGTAGCAGCACAACCAGGAGAGGAAAACAGGGGCGGATGAGTAAGGTTCGAATCAACGATCTGGCGAGAGAGCTGGAAGTCAAAAGCAAGGCGATCACCGACGCGTTGCCGGGGTTGGGGATCACCGAGAAGAAAACGCATTCCAGCTCGCTTGAGGATTACGAAGCCGAGAAAGTCCGGGCCCATTTCCGCTCCGGAGATGAAGGCTCGGCCACTGCGAAACCTGGCAGAGCGAGCCGTGGGGATGGCGACGAGACATTCAAGACCAAAATCGACCTCTCTCATGTCTCGAAGCCTGGCGATGTTCTTAACGCGATCCGCAAGCAGCAGGCTCCGGCTGTACCTCCTTCAGTTCCCCCAAGTCCACCGCGCCCACCCGCTCCAGCAGCGGTCGAGAGCAAACCAGCGGCCGCAGTCCCGTCAGCGCCCGTGGCGTCAAAGCCGGCCGCGACTATTGTGGCGACGGCTCCATCGGCAGGAGTGAACCCTGCGGTGCAACCCGCGAGTCCCCCGCGTCTGGTGGTTCCAGTTACACCAGTCCGGCCAACATTCGCAGCGCCTGCGCCGCCTCCGCCGGCAGCAACTCAACCACCCGCGGCTACGCCGCCTGCCGTGCGGCCTACAGTTGCAGCTTCGCCAACGTCGCAAGCGCCCGCAGCTTCCACGGCCGGCATTCCCCAGCGCCCACGTCCGCCGGCTCCGCGCATGATTGTGCCGCAAACCGGGCCGCGTCCGGTTTATAAGGCCCCGGTACCGCCTGCGGGAAGTACAGCGCCGCAAGGTCGGCCTATGCAAGGGCGTCCCGCGCCCGGACGGCCGGTGCCAGGCCAGCCGATCTTTCAACGCCCGCGCCCAACAGCGCCAGGAATGCGCCCGCCATTGCGGCCGGGCGAACGTCGCCCCATGCATCCCACGCGATCATCGCCAACCGGCACACGGCCAATCGGAGTGGGGCCGGGCGGTCCGCCGCCGGGACCGGCACGTCCGGGCAGCCGGCCAGGAGCGCCTGCTCGCCGCCCGGGCCAGCGATATGTTCCGCGCGGCGTAAAAGAAGGTCCCATGAAAGGATTCGTTCCGCCACCGCGCCTGGTGGCGTCGAACGAGCCGCTGCCGATCACTCGCAGCATCACCATCACCGAAGGCATCAGCGTAAAAGATCTCGCAGAGAAACTCGAGATTCGCGCGAAGGATTTGATCGCGCGTTTGTTGGCTCGCGGGGTTTTCGCCACCATCAACCAAACTCTCGATGCCGAACTGGCCAGCGAAATGGCGCGCTTCTTCGGGGCTGACACCAATGTCATCAGCTTCGAAGAGCAGGCTTCGAAGGATGTCACCGAGTCGGCGACCGGTGACGAAGCCGCCAGCGAAGGCGTGCCCCGTCCGCCAGTGGTCACCATCATGGGTCACGTCGATCACGGCAAGACCACGCTGCTTGACTCGATTCGTTCCACTGACGTTGCTGGTGGCGAAGCTGGTGGAATTACACAGCACATCGGCGCTTATAAGGTCACAATCCAGGATGCAAATTCGCCGGCCTACGGACGGCAGATCGTCTTCCTCGATACGCCCGGCCACGAAGCTTTCACCCGCATGCGTTCGCGCGGGGCGAAGGCGACGGACATCGTTGTGCTGGTGGTTGCGGCGGACGACGGCGTGATGCCGCAGACCCTGGAAGCCATTGACCACGCCCACGCCGCCGAAGTACCGATCATCGTTGCGGTCAACAAAATCGATAAGCCCGACGCTCTACCGGATCGCGTGAAGAAGCAGCTCGCCGATCGCGGATTGATGCCGGAAGATTGGGGTGGAACGACCGTCTTCGTCGACGTTTCCGCCAAGCAGAAGACGAACCTGAATCTGTTGATGGAAATGATTTGCCTGGTCGCCGATCTGCAGGAGTTGAGGGCCAATCCGGACCGTCCTGCGACGGGCGTAGTGCTCGAAGCCAAGCTCGATCGTGGACGCGGACCCGTGGCAACCCTTCTGGTGCAGAACGGCACGCTGCGCACCGGAGACAATTTCGTGGTCGGCAACGTCTTTGGCAAGGTCCGCGCCATGTTCGACGATCGCGGCTTCCAGCTCGAAGAAGCGCCGCCATCCAGCCCGGTTGAAATCCTTGGGCTGGAAGGTCTGCCGCAGGCCGGCGATCAGTTCGTCGCTGTCGCTGACCGCGACAAGGCGCGCGGTATCTCTGAGTACCGCGAACAGAAAGCCCGTGAAGCCGCGTTGGCCAAGAGTTCCCGCGTTTCGCTGGAAGGATTGGCGGAACAGGTCAAGACGGCGGGCACGAAAGAACTGAATATTATCCTCAAAGGTGACGTCGGCGGATCGGTCGAAGTTCTCAGCGATCTGCTCGGCAAGCTTTCGAACGATAAAGTCCGCCTGAAGGTTTTGCGCACCGGCGTTGGCGCAATCACCGAAAGCGACGTCCTGCTCGCGTCGGCATCGAACGCCATCATCATCGGCTTCAATGTCCGCCCCGAGCGCAAGGCCCAGGAACTGGCCGAGCAGGAAAAGGTCGATATCCGCCTCCACTCGATCATTTACGAACTGCAGGACGAGATCAAGAAAGCCATGACTGGCCTGCTCGAGCCGACCATCAGAGAAACGTATCAGGGTCGCGCCGAAGTGCTCGAAACCTTCCGCATTCCGAAGGTCGGGATCGTGGCCGGCTGCCGCGTCTCCGATGGCATCATCAAGCGCGACTCCGAAGTTCGTCTGCTGCGCGATAACGTGGTCGTCTTCAAAGGTAAGATCGGCTCCCTGCGCCGCTTCAAAGATGACGCCAGCGAGGTGCGCAACGGCATGGAGTGCGGCATCTCGATCGCGAACTACGGCGACGTCAAGGTCGGCGACGTGATCGAGGCCTTCGTGACGGAAAAAGTTGCTGCCGAGGTGATGGCGTAGGCCGGCCGCCGGCAATGCGGTGTGATGATCCCTTAGCCAATCACAATTTCCAGCCCAACCGCGTCGACGAATGCGCGAAAGTCCCTGTCCCTCGTGATCAGCGGGACGCCGCGATCAACGCAAATTTGGGCGATGAGTGCGTCGCCGAGTCGCG
>DASVWZ010000045.1:0-4990 GCA_036392935.1 Terriglobales bacterium
TCTCACTGGCGGACGGTGGCCCGCGCGAGCCAGAGGTTTGCGACACTTGCGCAGGCGACGAGGAGCACCAGTGCCACGGCGCCGA
The DNA here is from genome assembly GCA_036392935.1 of Terriglobales bacterium. Classification (GTDB taxonomy): domain Bacteria; phylum Acidobacteriota; class Terriglobia; order Terriglobales; family Acidobacteriaceae; genus DASVWZ01. Next base: position 86 of record DASVWZ010000045.1, read on the forward strand.
GCAGCACCAGAAGCGGTGGCCGCGAGTCTCCCGTCAGTAACTTCTTCAAAGACACGATTTGCGCTCCGAGGTTGCTGTTCGTGATCGGATACTCTTCTGCCAGATGTTTTGTCACTGCGGACATGTCCGCCTGGGCCCGCGCGATAGTGACCCCGGGCTTCAGCCTGGCAAGAACGCGATAGGAATAATTTCCTCGCCGCCCCAGCTGATCAACCGCCATTTGCGCGGGAATCCAAATGTCCACGGACTCCGGATAATTGAACGTCGTGGGCAATATGCCAACAACGGTGTACTTCTCAAAGTTCAGGCTGACCGTTTCTCCGATCGCGTCCAACTGCCCGCCGAAATGCCGCTGCCAGAAGCGAAAGCTCAATATGGCAACGTGACCGTTACCGGGCCGGTTTTCTCCCTCGGCAAATTCGCGGCCGAATCTCGGCGCAACACCAATCACCGAAAAGAAATTTGCCTGCGCGCTGACCACGGAAACCGTTTCGGGCTCTCCGGTCCCGCTGGCGTTGAAATTTTGTGGCTAGCTGTACAGGCTGATGCCCTCGAACGAGTGGTTTTGCGATTCCCAATCAAAATAGTCTTCGGCGCTCACCGGCAGGTACGCCGGTGTTCCGCGACTAGCCTGACTTCCGCGGCCGAAAGTCAATTTTTCACTTTTTGGACGAACAAGTCTTATCGTGTCAACAAAAGTTTGCTGCAAGTCGTAAATAGTGACGAATATGTATAGCATTTCTATTGACACAGATGCGGTAGATGATATATGTAGTGTCCTGTGTACCTCCGCAAAACCACCAAAACCCATAAGGGCAAAAGCTACACCAACTACCTCCTCGTCGAATCTCAACAAACCCCCAAAGGTCCGCGTCAGCGCATCATCTGCTCGCTCGGCGCTCTGGCCCCGGCTCCCCAGGAGCATTGGTTGGATCTGGCTCACCGGCTCGCGGCCAGCTTGCAGGGACAGAGTTCCTTTCCTCCCGCCGAGGTGCCGATCCCGACGCTGGTCAAAAAGGTCCGCCGAGGACGCCCCGCTCCGGCGGAGGAAGCGCCCACCATCGCCGTCGATCCTGAGCGCGTGACGATGGAGGAAGCCCGCGAAGCCGGGGCCGTCCATGCCGGCCATCAGGTGTGGCAACAGTTGGGACTGCAGGAAATCTTACAGCACTCAGGACTGTCCGACAGAGCCTGTCAGCTCAGTGAAGCGATGACTCTGAACCGTCTGATCTTTCCTCTCTCTGAGCATGCCATGCCGGATTGGATGCGGCGTACGGCGCTGGCCGACATCTTGGGCGTGGATTTCTCCTCGCTGGACGACGATGCGTTGTACCGCAACTTGGACCGGCTGCACCCGAACCGTGCGCGCATCGAAGCGGAGTTGACCGAGCGGGAGAAGACGTTGTTTCATCTCGACGACACTTTGTACCTGTACGATCTGACCTCGACCTACTTTGAAGGCCAAGCCGAGAGTAATCCGCAGGCCAAGCGTGGCTACTCGCGGGATAAGCGGCCCGACTGCAAGCAAGTGCTGGTAGGCCTGGTGCTGGACCGCGACGGTTTTCCTAAAGCGCATGAAGTCTTCGAAGGCAACCGCCAGGACCGCACGACGGTGGGAGAGATGTTGGATAGTTTGGAGAAGCGCACCGGCCGGAAACCGGGCGCCACCGTGGTGGTGGATCGCGGCATGGCGTATGAGGAAGATTTGGCCGCGATTCGGGCGCACGGACACCACTACTTGGTGGCGGGCCGGCAGCCGGAGCGAAATGCGTGGCTGGCAGAGTTCGAGCAGAGCGACGACTGGGAAGAGGTGATCCGAGTGCCCTCGCCGCGCAATCCCGATCAGGAAAAATCGCCGGTGCGCATCAAGCGTCGACAGCAAGGGGAAGAGGTTTACCTTCTCTGCCTGAGCGAGGGACGCGAAGAGAAGGACCGGGCCATTCGCGAGAGCCACGAGCAGCGCTTGAAGAAAGACTTGGGGAAACTGCAGGCGCGCATCGAGAAAGGCCAGTTGCAGGAAGAGAAAAAGATTCACCAGGCGATCGGTCGACTCAAGGAACGCTACCCGCGGGTGGCCCGCTACTACCGCATGGACTTCGACGCGGAGCACAAAACCTTGACCTGTCAAGAGGACAGCGAGAAGAAAAGCATCGCCGAAAAGCTGGACGGCGGCTATGTGCTGAAGACCGACCGGCAAGATCTGACCGCCGAGGAGATCTGGCGCACTTACATCTTACTCACGCGCGTGGAGGCAGCCTTCCGGGCGATGAAGAGTCCGCTGCTGGAGCGACCCATCTTCCACCATTTGGAAAAGCGCACGCAGACGCATATCTTCCTCTGTGTCCTGGCCTACCATCTGCTGGTGGCCATCGAGAAGCGCTTCCTGGATCGCGGCGTGCACACCTCCTGGTGGACCTTGCGCGAACAACTCCGCTCGCACCAGGTTGTTACGGTGGTGTTGCCGACCAAGGACGGCAAGGTGCTGAAGATTCGCAAGGGCACCACGCCGGAACCGATGCACCGGGAAATCTATGCGACGCTGCAGATACCGGCAGAGGTCATGAAGCCGATCAAGACTTGGCATGAAGCCGCGACATAGTGACGGAATGAAATGGCAACTCCTTGCAAACAGAACAGTTCGCTCCGACGAGTGCGGAAGTTAGGCTAGCTGGGGCTACGATCGGATCGTCGGTGCCTTGGCGAATCTAGGCCATCGGCTGTCCGATCAGACGGTGGGCAACCTTCTTCGTCGCCATGGCCTTTCTCCCGCTCCGAAGCGCAAGCAAACCGTTTCGTGGAAAGACTTTATCCGCTCACACCGGGACGTCTTGGTGGGAATGGACTTCTTCACGGCGGAAGTCCTGACGCTCAAGGGGTTGCTGACGTACTATGTGCTGTTCTTCATCCACTGGGAGACTCGCCGAGTGAGCCTGGTAGGATTCACGCCGTACCCGGACCAGGATTGGATGGAGCAGCAGGCTCGAAACATGACTATGGAGGAGTGGGGATGCCTGAGAGGCTGCCGCTATCTGCTGCATGACCGAGATACGAAGTTCTGCGAATCCTTTCGTGAACTGATCGAATCGGGAAACGTGAAGCCGCTTCGCTTGCCAGCAAGAAGCCCGAATTTGAACTCGTACGCAGAACGCTGGGTGAGATCGGTCAAAGAGGAATGCCTGTCAAGGCTCATCCTATTTGGAGAGTCTTCGCTGCGGCGAGCCTTGCAGCAATATTTGCTGCATTACCATGAAGAGCGGAACCATCAGGGCAAAGGAAATCGAATATTGTTTCCTTCTCAGACGAAGGCAAGAAAGAAAGAGGGAGCCGTGCGGTGCCGGGAACGACTGGGCGGCCTGCTGAGATACTACGAGCGAGAGGCAGCATAAGGGTGAGCGTTAGGCAGCAGTTTCAAACCAAGGGATTCTAGCTGGCTGGATGTGTTTCTCTGGTATTAGCGGCTGTCAAGCCCACGGAGATGAAGCAATGGTCCTGGTGGCGAGTCTTTCTACCCTTGTGGGTGATCCGGACACCGAGACATTGAGTAGAAAGAGGAATCTGCTTTGTTCAGGAGGACTTGGGCCTCGACGAGTTTTTTGACCACACGGCAGGGAGGTGTTCGCCACGCGACGAACATATTCGCGGTCCAAGTAACGATTGATCCATGCGACTCCTCGGCCGGTGGCCTCGACGACACGAACTGGACTATGTGCGTTGTTGGAAGTCTGCTGGTAGATCACAGAGAACTTCATGGCTGAGCAGCCTCGAGGAGAGCTTGAAACTGTCCTGCATCACCGCCCTGGACGAAGAAGGAGTTCGGATCGTGGCCATCGGGCAGGATGACACGGCGAGTGATGATGCCTTGCGCGCACAGGCGCTGTGCTAGCTGCTGCGAGGCCTTTTGGCCACTGCCGTTGGCGTCGACATCGAAGGTGAGATAGACGGTGTGCGGACGGTCGCACAGCTGTTGAAACTGTTCCGCGTTGAGATGGGTGCCCAATGAACAGGTGGTGTGGCGAAAACCTGCCTGCCACAACACCGCGAAATCGAACAGGCCTTCAACCAGAATCACCGTGGGAAACTGGCGAACTGATTCCCAGGCGAACAAGCCACCCTTGGAGCCAGGAAGGAATTGATGGGCGAAGGCGGCAGCGATACTGCGGCCGTAGAGGTTGACGATGCGTCCGCCTTGGCAGCATGGGAAGATGACGCGCCGGTAGAAAGCGTCGCAGCCTTGTGGGTTGAACAGGCCGAGACGCTGCAGGAGATCGAAGGAATAGCCTTGCGCCGTGAGATGACGGCGCAAGCTCCCACCAGGAGCATAGCCGATTCGTAGTTCTTTGATCAGAGCAGGATCGCGCAGTCCTCGTTGCTGAAGATAACGCAGTGCCTCGGGGTAGCGTTCGAGTTGCTGTTGATAGAAAGTGGCGGCTCGCTCAAGCGCGACGGCAGAATCGGTTGGAAGAGTGCTTTGCTGCTCGAGGTAAGCGAGGCTCTGGCGAAAGGACAGATGACGGGACAGCTGGACAAAGCGAATCAGATCGCCGCCCTGGCCGCAACCGTGACAGTAAAAGAGATTTTTGCGAGCGTTGACGTAGAACGAAGGCCGGGTTTCCGGATGCAGTGGACAGAGTCCAACGAACTCGGGGCCGAAAGCGATAGGCCGGGCGGTCCAACTCTGCTGCCGCAAATAATCGAGCAGCGGCAGACGCTGTTTCAGTTTTTCGACGTCCTCACCCACGGCGCAGTTTTGCCTCTGGAAGCCAACGTAGGAGAAGGCGGCCAGCATTTCCAGGCAAGGATGGTGGGCAGGGAGAAATTTCTCAGAGCCGCAAGGGCCAAAGAATTTGCAGAATCAGAGTCAGCCAAGAGCAAGGCTCAGCTTGCGGATCGGTCGGATCACCGCGC
>DASVWZ010000046.1:0-26201 GCA_036392935.1 Terriglobales bacterium
GTTCAGCGCCGAAGCAGCCTTGGCTTCGCGCTGGAAGCGGCTGAGCGCCTGCGGGTCATGCGCCACATCATCGGGCAGGAATTTGAGCGCGACGAATCGGTCGAGGTCGGTGTCTTCCGCCTTGTAGACGACACCCATCCCCCCGCCGCCGAGTTTCTCTACGATGCGGTAGTGGGAGATGGTCTGGCCGATCACTGGGCTGAAATACTACGGAACAGCGCGGGGCAAGTCAATGAAAGCCGGAGTGTTGGCAGAGGTTTGTACAGGTCAATTGGCGATAAATCGCGTGGGTGTTGAAAAACTCTTTTTCGCCAAAACCGCGAAAATAAAATTGCTCCAGGATTCGATATGAGCGATCTTCTCGGATCGCGAGACATTTTCTATGCTGATTTTGGGGCTCGTTTTCGGCCCGAATGGAGTTTTTCAACAGCCACTCGCGATTACACTCAAAATACCCCGAGTGGGGATCACACATCTATTCATGAAGGAACGACCCGCAGACCTCGAAACCGAACGCCTGCGTCTTGTATGTCTACTGCCAGCAGAGATTGAAAGTCTTGTCGCTGGTGACTGCGAGCGTGTTTCTCTACTGACTAGTGTCCGTTACCCGCCGGATGATCCCAACCCGGGTGCTGACTGGTCTTGGCATCTCAGGGAGTTGCAGGCGAATTGCAGCCAAGTTGGCTGGAGGGTCCGACTGATAGTCGAGCGGTCATCGAATACTGTGATCGGGTCGATCAATCTAAAGGGCCCACCAATCGATGGTGACGTGGAAATCGGCTGGGGGTTGCACGCCAATGCTCGTGGGAAGGGATACGCGACTGAGGCGTCGGCAGCAGTGATTAATTGGGTTGCTGAACACTCTGGCGTGACTTCGATCAGTGCGACTGTACCGGACGACAACTACCCTTCGCAACGCGTTGCCGCTCGGCTGGGGCTAAGTCGCACGAACGAGACACGGCGCGATTTGCCGCTCTGGAAATCAGCGTTTGGATGAGTGTCGGCAGGGCCATCCCTAACTTAGGTGTACGGCTCACGCAGGTGAAGTGGCACAGCGACTGTCCTGACGCGCAAATTGATCGCTTCTACAACCACCGAGAAACCCATCGCGAAGTAGATGTAACCCTTCGGTATGTGCATGCCGAGTCCTTCGCCGACTAACGAGACGCCAATCAGCAGCAAGAACGACAACGCGAGGACCTTCACGGTCGGGTGGCGACTAATGAAAGAACTAATGGGCCCCGCGGAGAACATCATGACTGCCACAGCGAGAATCACGGCCGCAACCATGATAGCGACTTCCTCTGCCATGCCGACGGCCGTAATGACGGAATCCAGCGAAAAGACGATGTCCAGCGCCGCGATCTGAATAATTACGGCGGTAAAGGACGGCCGCACACGAGCAGAGCTGTGGCCTTCTTCACCCTCCAATCGCTCGTGGATTTCGAGGGTAGCTTTCGCAAGCAAGAACAGGCCTCCACCGATCAAGATGAGATCGCGCCCGGAGATGGGGCGCCCCAGGATGTACAACAGGGGAGCCGTCAGCCTAATGATCCAGACGAGGGAAAGGAGGAGCAAGATGCGCATGCCCATCGCAGCCAGGAGGCCTATCCGTCGAGCACGGCTTTGCTGCGATGCCGGAAGCTTGCTCGATAAAATAGAAATGAAGATTATATTGTCGACACCCAGTACGATCTCAAGGAAAGTCAGCGTGACGAGTGCTAGCAGACCGGAAGAAGTGAAGAATGCATCCATGGTGGACTCTTCCTTTGGACTCGACTTTGCATACTAAGAGCCCGCCCGACGGGTTTCAATGGGTGGATAACCAATATCAGGGAGTCTGATCCAAACCAAACTCCTTTTTGGCGAAAAATCCTGATTTACGCTCATTGATGCTGGACATTTATCAGCTTCGAGCCAGCCGACTGTGCTACGATTTCCGCCAGCTTGCAAAGGGTGCGGGGGCTACCTCCCATTGCTTCATCCTCAGCCCCCGCATTTCTCTTACTCCACGGCGACCCCACCAATAGGTTTTTGGCACTCGTGCTTGTTAAACTCCGCCCGCATCCTCAGGATCACATCGTCGGCGGTTTCGTAATGGCTTGGCATCCCTTCGAACTTCTGTCGGCAAACGGAACAGAAAGCGCGAAGTGGCACGATACAGGTGATCTCGAATTGACGTTCCTGATGATGACGCATCGCTCGCCCTCGAAGCGGGATTGGACGACTGAGTGCCGTTCAAAGCCTAATTGGGCAATTTCTTGACGTTTGCGGCTTGCGGTCTTCCTTTTGGCCCGGGGGTAATCTCGAATTCTACGTGATCGCCCTCTTGCAGGCTTTTAAACCCGTCCCCGTCCACGGCGCTGTAATGAACGAAGACGTCAGCACCATCCTGCCTTCCGATGAAGCCGAACCCCTTGGCATTGTTGAACCACTTCACGGTTCCCGGGAGTCGTTCCATGAGTTTTCCCCGCGCGCTCTCAGCATCAAGACACAAAACGACAAGGTGCGGGATAACGCCGACCCTTGTTGTGGGGGGTAACTACAAATCGCCCGCACCTACTGCTCTCTCCGACGGCGAAAGGGTACCAGCACGAAGAACTATTTGCAATAGTAGATAAGAGCTTTGGCGACGCTCATTCTCCATTTCCGGAACTCCTCCTTAACCTTCAACTATTTGAAGTAGTATGATCCTTTTAGGACAGGCCCTTGGGGCGTGAGGCGGGGATTTCATGGTTGCCGCCCAAGCGCCGAAGTCCCCGCTTAAACTTTCGATCTTGCATTGCTATATTTCGTCTACTACCATCAGTAGTAATTGGCATGGGCGGGATTCAACCTGTGAACTCCTTTTGTCCAAGAATCCCTGCTCCCGAATGTGCGGGGATTCATTTCTCCCCAACTGCTAAAGCAGAGTCCCCGCACCCTATCCCAACCCGTGGTACTATGCCCATCGTAGGTTCGGATAGGTGCGAGGGCTGTCCGCCACGGAATGCGAGGTTCCCGCATCTCCAAACCTGGCATCGTCGCGTCAGTTTGTTTTACCTTGACCTCGCGGGGATTCAGTCCTCCAAAACTGTCGAAGTCTCCACACTCTAATTAAATCTGCCCCGTCATCAGTCCGCTCCTGCCAACCCTCTGGTTGGCCTAGTCAATTAGTGCCATGTCAGTGTGCGAAGCTGGCCAACTGCCGAAACTGAGCGGAGATTGTCGCAGTAATTGCTTGCCAGAGGGACAGGAGAAAGACGTTTCGCGGCGTCTCGCAAAGCCAAGAATCACGGGCTGCTCCTCAGTTGGCGAAAAATCCCCATTACGCTCAAAATGCTTTGGCAAGGGGCGAGAGACAGCTGTTTTCGACAATGATGGCATCAGGTTGACGACGACCCAAAGCGCGTTCTCCAGATTGATCGGATGATGTCCACAAATCCAAGCAGCATGATGCCAAACAGCCTGAGAAAAACGAGCGCAGGTATCAAGACAACCACGAAGATCGCCAGTAGGATCACACTGTGGCGATGCCACGCGGCATAGCCCAAGCTCAAAGGAATCAATAGCAGGGCGAAGAGGATGATGGTAATCCCAACATCGGAACGCCATTGCCGCTTGTCCCACTCGCTGAGATAATCCCATTCCGTTGCTCCGGTCAGATACGTCTTGCCGCAAGGGCACGAGTATCGCAATGGTCCAATCGGTTGACGAACGTGTGCCCGTCTGCGATGTAGGTGTTCCGTGACGTCCCGTCCACAGTTGTCGCACAAAGACACGTCAGTGGCTTCGGGGAGTGCGATGGAGGACTTGAAAAACTCGATCACTCGGCCAATGATAGCCGAAGGGCCCTAACTGTCGATAAATCACCTTTACACTCAAAATCCCCCTAAAAAGCGAACGAAAGGCGAATATGATACGATCCCTCCGTGGACGAAGGCCGGAAACGGGTGATCGGAATCATGGCAGCTGTCCTGACCGCCATACACATGCAACGAGCCGATGATCTGTTCGGCGGTCCCGAGGGCAGCCCGAGGACGGAGAAACTGATAGCAGCGAGTGTTCAGTGGGCCGTGCGCATCATGGATAAGATCGACCAAGTGTTCAGAGAGTCCCCTGCCGCACAGAACAATGCAAGAAACGAATTTGAATGACGGACACGGCGTCCAAAAGTCAGCCTAAGAGAAGCGGACTCAGAAGGCGAGGTCACCTGCTTCGAGGACTCCGCACGCTTGTTAACGATCCCAAAGCGACCGCCAAGCAACGCCTAGAAGCAAGCAGGATGCTGTTCGCACTTGAGACGAATTCTGACTACCGAACTGTAGCGCAGCCCGCAAAGCTCAAGCCTGACAAGGCATCGACGCCCATCCCGAGCGCGCTGTTCCCAGGCGATGAAAGCAAAGAGCCGTGAAGCGAGCAGTGAGCCGCGACCAAGGAAGCATTCTTTCCGGCGTCGCCCCGGTGTCGGGGGGGTCTCGGGGGGGACCACCTTTTCATGGGAGGATCGCCAAAGTGAGCAGCACCCCCTGGGGTTTTTGCCGTCTGTAAAGCCACGGGCGTTTGAAGTCTGGGTGCTGGTTTCTTACAGTATCCTGCCCGGGAGATGTCATGTGCGTGTGCGATCTCGCTCAGGCTGTTTTTATTCAGTTTAACCACCTAGAAAAGGGATACCGAAACTAATTGGTGCGAATTGGTTCGGTCGTAATTGTTGTAAGGGGCAACGGCCCTGATTCCCATAAGGCGACTGATGGCTGACTGAGCTCTCTCGATCTCGGTGCTGTAACTTTTTCCCTTTTACCCTTGCCACTACTTACAGTTTACAGACCCATTTTCGTCGTTAGAATCCAACAGACGAGGGTGGAAATGAGTGCTGGAAATGTCAGTCCTCACTCGTGAACGCATTTGTTCCGAAGTGAAAGTCTCGCATATCGAGACGGAACCGCACAGAGAATGGCTCCGAGTCGATCTCGCGATCCTGGTCGAGGTGGCGTTTTGACAAGTGGAAATCGCACACCAAAGCCCGACTTGTCGCGGGACGGCAACCGGCTTCGGAACAAATCTCGTTGGGTCGGTTTGAATCAACGGAACAAACGAATCAGAGGAGATGAATCGTGAAAAACAATCGCGTTATTGCAGTCGCCCTAGCCGTGTTCCTACTGAGCTTGAGTGCAGGAATGACACAGGCAGAATCGAAACCCAAAAAATACAAAGTTAAAGGATTGATTACCTCCCGGACAGGAGAGTCACTGGTTGTCAAAGCCCCGGACGGAGGAACGGTGAAGGTCGCCCTCAATGATGATACGAAGGTGCAACAGCCTAAAGGCCTAGGCCTCCGTCACAAGGAAATGTCCGCGGCAGTCCTGATACCGGGTCTCCGGATCACGGTGGAAGGCACGGGAGATCCGACGACACAACTCAACGCGGACACCATCACGTTCGACTCGCAGGATCTTCAACTCGCTGAAACGATTCAGGCCGGACTGACACCTACGGCTGCACAAGTGCACTCTAATCAGCAAAACATCGCAAGCAATCAGCAGAGCATCGCTGCCAATCAGAAAAACATTAGCACTAATCAGCAGAACATCGCGGCGAACCAAGTTCAGAACGCGGCGCTGATCACCGCGAACCAAGACGCTATCGTGGCTACCAGCAAGCGTTTCTCCGAACTATCTGAGTACGACGACAAGGGGGACCTTACCGTCAATTTCGCGGTGGGAAAGTCGGATCTTTCGGACAAAGATAAAGCGGCCTTGGCGCAACTTGCGCAGAGTGCGATCGGACTGACCGGCTACATCATCCAGGTGAAGGGTTATGCCGACTCATCAGGTAATGCCACCATGAATCAGCAATTGAGCATGGACAGGGCGCAAGCGGTGATCGCGTATCTGTTGCAAGACTGCAAAGTCCCCATTCGCCACATCGTAGCGCCAGGGGCCATGGGTACAGTGGACCCCGCGGCGAGCAATGAAACATCGCAAGGACGCGCCGAAAATCGGCGAGTGGAAATAAAGGTGTTGGTTAACCGTGGAGTCGCCGGCAGCTGAACGCAGGTAAGAACACGTACGCGTTTCCAATAAAGTCTGCAGGGCAAGTCCTGCATGGAGGATAAATGAAGAAGAAAATTGCTTATGGACTCTTCTTGGCGGTGGTCGCGACACTGGTTTTTGGCGCCGCCAAACCCAAAACTTTCGAGGCTGGGAAAAAGGGTAAGGTGACTGGGACGATCAAGTCTCGCGATGGCGATGCGATCACGATTCTGGAAAAGAAAACCAACACGATCGCTATTGTCAACGTTAATGACAACACGTCATTTGAAAGGAAAAAGGGCACTTTCAAGTTCCGGCGGCAAGACATGGACGTAACTGCGATGGTCCCCGGCCTGACCATTGACGTCGATGGCATCGGGAATGACAAAGGGCAACTCGATGCGAACAAGATTTCATTCAGCCCCGACGACTTCGCGATCGAAGTCGCCGAGGAACAGCAGATCTTAGCGAACAAGAATGCCGCATCACGAGCCCAAGGTACAGCCAATACAGGAGTAGCAAATGCGGCAACGGCCCAGAGCTCTGCAGATCAGGCGCAGGCTTCTGCTGACGTGGCGCAAGCATCAGCCGATCAGGCCGGCGCGGCCTCTGTTATGGATGCCGATGCCATCGCCTTGTTCAATCAAAGGGTATCGGACTTGGGTGACTATAAGACGGTAACGGAAGGTCAGATCTGGTTTCCCACCGGGCAATCCACCCTGGCGCCGAACGACAAGCAGATGCTCGATCAGCTAGCCAAGGATGCCATGACGTACGGAAACTATATGATCGAGATCGCCGGCTATGCATCCAGCACGGGTACTAAAGAGGAGAATCAAAAGCTGAGCGATGAGCGAGCCACCGCCGTCGTAACTTATTTGAGAAACAGATCGAACATTCCGATGCGCCGGTTTCTGGTACCCGCAGGTTACGGCGCTTCTCATCCTGCCGCTAGCAACTCCGACTCTATGGGGCGCCAGATTAATCAGCGTGTGGATGTAAAGGTAATCGTGAACAAAGGACTGGCAGAAGGCGCATAACTGAGGAGTTTTTGCCGGAATCGAAGCCCTCGTGATGACGGAGGCGGCGGATCCATAGCCGGATCAGGCTTTGTGATTATGCCGCCCCGACACCCCCCGTTGCATGTGCAACATCGTCGCTTGAAGATCCCGTAGAGTTCCTGGAAGCCACGGGCACCGAAACGATGGGGCGGCTTCGGCACAACTTCCAAGCGTTTGTCGCGAGTGCTGGCAAATATTTCCGCTACGCTAGAGAGCCAGGGATCGGACAAACAGACTTTACTACCTACCTGTCAAACAGTGGTATCACACCAACCGCGCACCCCCATCACTTCATGTTGAGCACGTAGCCTCTTCCTGCTTTTTCGACCCATACTTCCAAAATTAACAGTAGGAGGCGAATCAACTCCGTATTAGATTTGCCACCGTGCCGTGCAGGTAGTCACAGGAACCAGAAACGACAAGGGCGCCGTGACAGAAAGACGACCACCCGCGGAATCGATCCGCGCGGTTCTCGAATTCGCATCGCGTGCAATTCAATCTGGGTTATCCCCGTTTCATGGCAGCAACTTCCGGAAGTTTTGGTTTTGAGCCATAACCAACAATATCGTGAGTAAAGGAGACGAGAGTATGAGATCGCAGGCAAGAATCGCATTAACCTTGGCGGCTGCAGTGCTTTTGGGCGCAGCGTCAGTCCCGAATGCAAAGGCGCAAAACCGGCCCAATGTCGTCATTTTAATGACAGATGACACCGGTTGGAACGACTTTGGGGCCTATGGCGGAGGCGAGAACCTTGGGCATCCGACTCCTAACGTCGATCGGGTGGCTCGTGAAGGGGCTGTCTTTACCAGTTGGTATGGTCAGGCTAGCTGCACCGCGGGCCGAGCCTCATTTATGACAGGGCGCATTCCCATCCGCACGGCACTTTCGGTTGTGGTTGTGCCGGGCGACGAGAACGGGATCCAAAAGAGCACGCCAACAATCGCAGAGTTCTTCCAGAAGAACGGCTATTCGACCTATTTTTCAGGCAAGTGGCATTTGGGGGATAAACCCAAGTTCTATCCGATCGAACACGGCTTCGATGAAATGAAGGAGTTTGCCGCCTATTATCCAGGGGTTTACACCTACGACGATACGGATAGCTTTGCCCATCCGTGGTTTCCGAAATATAACGCAGCTTACTGGGACGAATATCAAAAGATCGTCAACCTCTACGAATGGGAAGGTGAGGCTGGTAAACCGGCAACCAAAGTTGCACGTATCGACTACGACTACTTGCATGAATTCGACGTCCGCCAGGCTGACTCGGCTGTCGAATACATTAAGGCACACGCCAAAGGTGGAAAGCCGTTCTTCATGGATGTGAATTTCATGAAGATGCACAACCCGAACATTCCCGCTAAGGCGTTCATCGGTAAATCGCACCTCGGCAATTACTCCGACGCCATGTTGGAACTCGACTCCAACATCGGCCGTATTATGGACGCTATCCGTGCAGACGCGCCCAACACCATCGTCGTGATCACCGCCGACAACGGCGCCTGGCAGGACGCGTATCCCGACGCTGGTACAGTTCCATTTCGCGGTGAAAAAGGCTCGCCATTCGAAGGCGGATTCCGAGTACCGGGCATCATGTGGTGGCCGGGAAAGATACCCGCTGGAGCCCGCTATGGCGAAATGATGTCGCACATTGACTGCTGGTCAACCTTGGCGACCATGGCCGGAATCACCCCGCCACCTCACGGTGCGTGGAAGGACAATGACGGCAAGCCAATCTATTTCGATAGCATCGACAATAGCGCATACATTCTCGGCAAGGCGCGTCATTCGGCGCGCGACGGCTGGATCTATATTGACGGAGAATCGTTCGCTGGCGCTCGCGCTGACATTGGTGGCGATCCCGACAACCCCGACCTTAAAATCGCCTGGAAATATCTGATTACCTCCAAGGACACGTGGCTTGGTCCAAAGCAGGATCTTGGGTGCTGTGGCTCGATTTATAACCTCACCATGGACCCATTCGAGAAATACGACATGACGTTCAATGGTGCGGTCAGCACCCGGCTGCCTACCACATCGCCAGGACGATACGCTGGCTACGACAACGGGTGGGCCCTTTCACTCATGTCGGTGCCAATGGGGGAGTTTGATAAATCAATTATTGAGTTTCCAAACATGAAGCGCTTTCCCGGGGGCGCGTCGAGCGATACCTACCCGGATCTGCAGCATCCCGACAACCCTCTGCCGTTGATGGATGTCAAAAGGGTGGTGCAAGTTATAGGCGCTGCGGACTAGCCCTTTAAACAGGAAGGTTCAAACAAAGAGGACCCGGCTTGCGGTGGTGGTCGGGTCCGCCACTTTACGAGAACGGGCGATGCATGATTTGACCGGCGCTGGTTGTATTGCGATTTGTCACAAGGTGGGTTCCCTCACCTGAATGCATGTTCGAGTAGCGGGTTTTCGTGAAGCTCAAAAGGACGCTCAAATGAAAAGTCTTCGTAAGCGGGGCGAGTAGCCCCCCGCCCGTCGGATCACGGAAGAACATTGCGGGAAGACCGTTTCTGATTTGCGTGGCCTTGTGCCCGAAAACTGAGTGTCCTTAGAGCTCCTGAAGCCGACCGAGCGCATAAGTTTGGGAGGATCGCCCAGACGATGGTTTTAATCCATGGGATGACCGGGATTTTGAGCCCGAACCGACCCCCCGTATCCTCACTGGCTGCGGTTATGGGCGTCGTGTTAACCGTAGTAATTTCGACCATGGCCATGGCACAACAGCAACAGGGGCACACGGACGATTTGGCAAAGGCATGCCAAAGCAAGAACGGTAAGTGGCTCGAGAAATATTCAGAATGTGAGAATGCAGAGCGGCAGTGGTGCGCAACAACCGGAGGACGGTTCGATGAATGTGCGTCGGCTTGCCGCCATAACCCCGATCCGACGGCTCCCTGCACCATGCAGTGCGTTCCCCTGTGCATTTTTCCCGCCAGAGAACCACAACCGGACGCCAAGAATCCTTCATCGCTCGACCAGGCTAAGGGCGTGCTGGAGGGTGGCGTTGTCGCGGCAGCAAATGCGAAGTCGGGCGGACCGCAGGATAACGGAACAGCCGGTCAATCCCCGCCGCCTGCATCGCCAGCCACCGAGACTAAAGCCGAACCGCAGAAAGGCGAGAGCAAGGAAGCTAAGAAGGAATCGCGCGGTTCCATCGTTGTCGCTCCTCTTCCGCTTGTCAGCCCAGCCATTGGATCCGGAATCGTCCCGGTGGCGGGCTATATATTTCCCTTTAGCAAGAATGACAAGGTCTCTCCTCCTTCCACTGTTGGCGCGGGCGGTCTGATCACCAACAACGGCACCAGAGGTTGGGGTGTGGGCGCGGACCTATATTTAAAAGAGAATACCTATGAAATCACGGCTCTGTACGGTAAAGGCAACATCAATTACAACTTGTACGGCAGCGGGCCATTCGACGGACTAAAGCTGCCTCTGATTCAATCCGGCAGTCTCTTCCGCGGTGAGGTCTTGCGACGGCTTTGGTGGAAGATTTTTGTTGGACCAAGATTCTGGACTGGGCAGTCCTTTCTCACGCTGGCCCCGAACAGCATTGAGAACCTGCCTCCGCTTCCGCCGGGTGTCGGCATCCACAATCACATGAGAGCTTTGGGGCTGAGAATGATTCGCGATACTCGCCTCAACCAGTTCTTCCCGACCGCCGGAGAAAAGCTGCAATTTACAGCCGACTTCTTCATGCAATCGCTGGGCAGCAAATACTCGTTTCAATCGTATAAACTCACCTTCAACCAATATCATAGTTTGAGTAAGAATCAAGTCCTTGCATACGATCTGTTTGGCTGCGCGACCAGCGGCCAGCCGCCCTTCTACGGAAATTGCATTTATGGCACAAGCAACGAACTGCGGGGATACGTAGCCGGCAAATACTTTGACCGCTATATGTTCGCGGCACAGGTGGAATATCGCCTAACTTTGCCGTACGGCATCGGCCTGGCCGGATTTACCGGCGTGGGGGGAGTGGTTCCAGGGTCGACCCAGCTACTTTTCAAGAATAGCCATTTCCTTCCTGACGTGGGAGGAGGGCCGCGATATGAACTAAGCAAGAAATATCACGTGAATCTCAGGGCTGACATTGCGAAGGGCGTGGACAGTTGGACATGGAGCGTGGGTATAGGCGAGGCATTCTGAGGGATTTCTTGCCGAGAAAACCTAACCGCAAAATCAGATTTGTTCTGTAGTTCAACACGACGTTGAAGTCGGCTACAGGTCGTATTGCCCTGTAAGTTTTTACCTGTCTGTAATCCAAAAGTGACAGTTCCTTTTGCCGGCATGTGATCTCTATCGTGAATTCTGAAATATCGCGGGGCAGCCAATTGGATTGTCAGATTGTGGATTTTTCGGGTCTCCAGGCATACAATTGCCCGCAAATGGGGTTTGGGTTTCCGCAGTAATTGCGTTTGTGCTGGGCGTTTCGGGGGCTGCTGAAAACTAGGTGCGTATCGGACTCGGATTGTTGCAGCACGCCCTTATTACCGACCGCTGGGGGTTCCGCTATGGGCAGAAAACGGCCGCGAATCATGATCGCCGACGATCACACGTTGGTGGCTGAAGCATACAGAGGAATTCTCGAGCCAGAAAATGAGGTCGTGGCTACGGTGGCGGACGGACGTACTTTGCTCCAGCAAGCTCCTACGTTGTTTCCTGAGTTGATCATTCTGGATTTAGCGATGCCGTTGCTCAATGGCCTGGACGCAATCTTGCAAATCAGACATAAATTGCCGAACACAAAGATTGTGGTCGTCAGCATGAATAAGGATCCGCAATTGGTCGCGGAAGCCTTCCGCCGTGGCGCATCGGCTTATATCCCAAAGACGTCGCCACCACCGGAACTTCTTCAGGCAGTCCGCGAGGTGCTGAACGGGCGCTCTTATCTGTCTCCCTCCGCCACGAAGGAAACCATTGGTTCTTTATTGCGACAACAACCTACTGAATCAGAAGGCCTCACGGATCGTCAACGCGAGGTAGTCCAGTTAATCGCCGAGGGCAAGTCGATGAAGGAAACTGCCGCGCTCATGAACACGACTATCCGTACGGTCTCATTCCACAAGTATCGAGTCATGAAAAAACTTGGCCTTAACAGCAGTGCCGAATTGGTACAGTACGCGATGCGAAACCACATCATCGGCGCCTGAACACCTGAACCACTTTCTATAAATTACAGTCCTTCTCGTCCACTTTTGACAGTGGCCAAACACCCTTCTCCCTTTTCTAATGTCTGGGAATCATGCTTCGAAGTGATTGGTTAGCTACCGCTCACACTTGAGGACGCGCGTTTCGATGATCGGGCAGCCAGATGAAACGAGTCACCTTAATACTCGCTGACGACAACCCTGCGATTCTGAGCCATGTAAAGCATCTTGTCGCCGACGAGTGCGACATCCTAGCGACGGCGTCGAACGGGGAAATGGCTCTGCGCGAAGCGGAGCGGCTGCAGCCCGATGTTTTAGTCCTCGACATCTCGATGGGCACTCTGACCGGAATCGAAGTCGCTCGCTGCTTGCAAACGACCGGCTGCACTTGTCGAATCGTCTTTCTCACGGTTCATAAAGACCCATATCTCGTGCAGGCGGCGCTCGATGCTGGGGGTCTAGCCTATGTGGTGAAAAGCTGCGTCGTCTCGGATCTATTGCCAGCAATTCGCGCAGTCCTCGAGGGAAAGCTATTCTTGTCGGCCCCGCTTCGCAACCAACCCCCGCCATAGATGCATTCCCAACGCGAACATTGCAGAACAACGTGAAGCTGGATTGCCAGGAGCACGGCACACATTTTAATTCTGGGGAAAATATGGTGAGACCAACGCGACACTCCTTGATACTCATTGTACTGATCCTGTCTGCGATTTCGATCGCGAGCGCCGCCGACGGTGACGGGGGACCCGACGATTACAGATGGCGAGTCACCGGAAATTGGTGGCTCCCAAACCCATCTGGTTACTTCGGGCTGCAGAATGGCAACAACTACTTCAACGTAAACAAGGACTTCGGTTTTGGCAGATACTCCACCTTCACCGGTAAGGTGGATTATCGTTTTCGCTGGAAGCATCACATCCTGTTTGATATCAGTCCCATTAGCGATTCCCGGACCGTTGCAATTGCCCGAACCATCCAGTTTCAAGGCCAGACATTCGACATCGGAGCTCAAGTCGCTGCCACCATTAAATCACTGAATATTGCTCCCGGATACGAATACGACATCGTGCGGAAGAATCAGTGGTTCCTGGGACTGGAGGCAGATCTTAACCTGCTCGACACCAAGGGCACCTTGGAGGCCGCTGGGACGGCGAATAATCTTCTGGCCGGCAAATCCGCGTCGAAATCTTTTTTCGCTCCACTCCCCGCAGTCGGTCCCATTGGGCGATGGTACCCACTGCACGATTCCAACCGCCTCTCTTTGGAGGGTTCAGTCAGAGCGATGTCATTCTTTGGTTATGGAGACTTCATCGCTGCGCGGGGCAGCGTCGGAGTCGGAATTACTCAACATCTCGCCTTTCGCGGTGGATACCAAATGGGCAGTCGTCTGAGCGTTCATGGCACAAGCAACGACATCAAAGTGCGGCTGACGCAAAAGGGCCCGACCGCTGGCATCGAGTATTCGTGGGGTGAGATCCCGCCACCTGCTCCGAAGGCCCAACCTTCACCTTACCTCGTGTCAGACTGGCACGTGAATTGGATACCGCTGTATCTTTGGTTCAGCGGGTTGCACGGGAATGTAGGGGCGCTTGGATATACGGCTCCGGTTAGTCTAAGCGTATCCGACATCTTATCGAACCTTAATATCGGCATGATGAGTGCACTCGATGTTCGGCGCAAGCGAATTGGCTTGCTGACCGATCTCGTCTTTATTAGTCTCACTGCGGACCAGAAGACTACGCCCGTCGGATCGCTCTACTCCGGTTTTACTGCAAATTCGAAAACCTTCTTTCTTGACACGGAAGGATATGTGCGTCTATTGGACGGTCAGATTTCAATCGACGCGCTTGCTGGTGCTCGAACCTGGCGCCTCAATAACAGCATAGATCTTTTGTCCGGCGGCAATACTGCGGCTACCGCGGGACAAACCCAGAGCTGGGTCGATCCGGTTCTCGGCGCCCGCTTCCGTCTGAACTTTCTCAAAGGGTGGTTCGCCACACTGAAGGGCGACGCGGGCGGATTTGGGGTCGGATCACAAGTCACCTGGCAGATCGTCACGCTTGCCGGCAAGGAGGTTGGCGACAGATATTCCATGATGGCCGGCTACCGCTATCTGGATGTGGATTATCAAAGTGGAGGGTTTCTCGATAACACCCACATGAGTGGTCCGATTGTAGGCTTTAACATTCGCTTTAAGTAATGACTACGGTTCCACTGATCCCCTAGTGTTCCAGGCCAAAATGACCGGTACAAGAACCTCAGCGCTGAGATACGGCGCCGGGTGATACGACCCGATCGATAACCCGCGCTCCGAGTCGACGCGATTACGAAACCCGATGGAAAGCTGCCCGGAGGCTGACAAGCCAAGCAGAGACAGAATGATTGCCACTCCGGCTCCCGCCGATAACCGGAGGCAACCATCGCATCATCCCGATTCCTGTTGGCGTGTTGTTCCTCAGAAGCCAAGAGCTGCCCCCCTGAATTTCGTTTCCTCAAATCCGAGGCAGTAAGAATAAGTTCGCAAGGGGTATGCACAGCAGCAGGGAGGCGAGAGCCATGAACATGGTGCGCACGCCTTTTGCCCGAAAACGCTGTCCTATCGCTGTTATTAATAGAACTGTTGCTAAAATGACGGTGATACGGACGTATTGATCGCCTGTTTCCCCCGATTTGGTACCTTGCTTCGCAAAATCCGCGGCTTGACTCCTTAGTGCAATCGCTTGATCCCGCTTGGCATTATGATACTGCGGCATGAATAACGGGCCGGGCGGCGATTGGTCGTTCTTGAAGGGCTCGACCTCAAGCCAGGCACTGAATGCCCGTCGATACTCGTCCCTAAAACGGTGCTCGTAAAATCGCGCCAGCTCATCCTTTTTGTCAAACTTCGCTCGCAGCCAGCAATCGAACGTCTCGTTGTCGTAGATGCGCTCTTGGCCCGCCTGCGTAGCAAGGTCTTCGGCGTCAACTGTCAGGCGATTCGCTTTGCTGTAAAGTTGTGCTCGAAGAGTGTCCCACTTTGCTGCTTGATAACCGCTCCATGATGTGGAAACGGCCACCAAAGCGAGAAGCAGAGCTTCAATAATCTCAATGAACTCAAACCGGAATTGATGTTCCCGTTCCGTCTCGCGCTTCCTGTTAAGGGCCTCGACAATATGAGTGAGCTCTCCTTCTGGCATCGTCGCCTCCACGACAACAAGACACCCTGCTTGCACGGTGCAGGCCACCATACACAACGCACGCGAACTTCGTCGCCTGTCAAATATGGAAGGGACGGTGGAACAAACTGCCAGAGGCCTAATCGCTCCGGTCCGTGGCGCATAAGGCGGGCATTGCGGACCTAGCAGTTTTATTTCTGGAGGCTTCCTGTTTTGACAGTGTTCTTAACAATGGCTGGATGCTAGAAAAGCAACTGTCAACGGCGCGGACCTGACCAATCCTGTCCAGAGGCTCATTGATGAGCGTAGCCGCGCAGCACGCAAAGAAAATTGCAATGCATTTCCGATTTGGGTCCCAGAGGAGGGGGTTATGGCAACAACGAAAACCAATCTTCCACGAAAACGTCGACTGACGATGGGCAGAGCTTGCTTCATGGTTTTGCTTATCCTTGCAAGCACTCTCGCGTTCTCTCGCGGGCCTCGTCCAGAAACCATCGAGGCTACGGCGATGGGCACCGGAGTTCAGCTTGGGGCAGCAATCGGGGTCACCTTGGATATCTATGATTTCTCGACCCCCGATGATACCCAGATACTGATTCAGGCATTCGACAAAGGCCAAAACCAGGGTTTGGTCAATGCGCTCTCCAGGATGAAAGCGGTTGGGCACTGCTCCATCACCGGAACACTGGGTTACGACGTCAGCTACGTTCGTATGGTTCCCACTGCGACCGGCAGAAGAATCACCTTTGTAACAAACCGTCAGATCAAGTTCGGAGAGGCCTTTTTCGACACCCAGTCTCAGTATTTCAACTTAACTGCCGGAGTGATAGATCTGAATGACACCGACAAGAACAAGAGTTCAGGCGTTCTTTATCCTGCAGCTCAACTGATCATCGACAAACAAGGCAAGCTGCAGGTTGATCTTCGCGAAGAACCTTGGAAACTGATTGACGTTCTGGATTGGAAAGGAACGCCTGGCGTGAACTAGCCGAAGACGGTTTATGAGAAGCCTACAGCGTTTGGTGGCCGGGGTATCTGTGCTGCTGTGGTTGGCCGCGGTTTTACCCGCGTGCGCACAAGAGCAACCGGTCGCACCAGAGGGAACTCAGGTGGGAACGGAGGAAACACAGTCAGCGGCGACAAACTCCGATGCATTGCGCAAAGCAGCACAGAATCCTGTGGCCAGTCTGATTAGCGTGCCTTTCCAAAACAACACTAATTTCAACATAGGCGACTTCGAACGGGTGCAGGACGTCTTGAACATTCAACCCGTTGTTCCTTTCAAATTGAGTGACAAATGGAACCTAATCACTCGCACAATTCTGCCCATCATCTGGCAGCCGTATCCGAGCGACCCGACCGGCGGGGAATACGGATTGGGAGACCTGAATCCGAGCGTGTTCCTTTCGCCCGGCAAACCGGGGAAGTTGATTTGGGGGGCTGGTCCAGCGCTGGTAATTCCAACTGCGACGAACACTGTTTTGGGGCAGGGAAAGTTCAGCATCGGACCGTCCGTAGTTTTGCTGGCTCAGCCGGGCCACTGGACGCTGGGGGTGCTGACGAATAATGTCTGGAGCGTAGCGGGCGATAGTAGTCGGCCTAATGTGAACCAATTCCTGCTTCAATACTTCATCAACTACAACCTGAAGAAGGGCTACTACTTCGCGTGGCAACCAATCATCACAGCCAATTGGGAGGCTTCCGGCCCAAATCGCTGGTCGGTGCCGTACGGTGGCGGCGTTGGCAGAATCATGAAGCTGGGATTTCAGCCGGTTAATATGCAGTTGCAATTTTTTGCCAATCCGACGCGGCCGCCCGGCTCAGCGTCGTGGACGATGCGTTTCCAGGTTGCGCTCCTATATCCCAAGCTAAGTAAAGAGCAGCAAAAGATGTTGATGGAGGAGAAGTTGAAACAACTGCAGCAAGAGCAGCCGAAGGAGTAAGGTTTCCGCCGAAAAGGAGGCGATTTATGGAAGTCCAACGTTCTGTCATCGGTCCATGCTGTTTATTGTGGTTTGCCGCGATTTACGCTGGCGCTGCCTTCGCGCTACCGAACGATGACAAGTATCTCTGCACGGAACCCAATCCAGAGAGCATCTGCAGCTCAGTAAACACGTGCGGCTCAACTTCTGTTCCCTGCACGGTAGAAATAAAACGCACCGACGGCGTATCGGTGACTCCAAGTATCCCAAACTTCAAATCAAATGACGCTTTCTGTGTGAAGCGCGGCACAAGCGTAGTCTGGAAGAGTGGTTCGAAGGATACTGGCTTTCTGGTGGACTTCGGCCCATCGCCGCCGTATACTGCCGCGGGCGCGATCATTGGCGGCTCTGATCGTTCCCGTTCCGTGGTACTCACGAAGCAGGGCTGCTACAAGTTCTCGGCCGGAGCCTGCATTTCTGGAGCCATTTCGGGGATGTGCGCCTCCGTCGATAGCAAGCTTGTGGTAACCAACGGCAAGTGAGGTTCCGGGTTTTCTCATAGGCCGACACATCCGCTAAGTCACGTGAATCGAAGATTTCAGTCCAAGTAAGAAAAGGAACCGTTGTCTTTGCGTGCATCTTGGATCAGCGCTGTGTCACTTAGGGTCTCGTTCACCGAATGGAATGCACGCCCTGCTGACTTAGGACGTAGCAAGGCAATCGCGTGTTTTGCGGAAGGTTCAGGGGTGGAACGTTTTTCGAATAATCAAGCTCGTATTTGATCCCTACAAACGTATTGCTATTGTTAAACATGACGCGCTTCGAGATTTGTTCAATACTTTCTTCGCATCTCGGGTCCGGCGCGGCTTCGAGAGTGTATAACCGGGAGTAATCAAAAACACGCGGCGGCAATTCGGGCTCATAATCAAAGAACTTATAGCTCAGGATCGCGACTTGTGATCCTGAAGAAGAGGTGAGTTCAAAAATGTAGGTTCCCTGATTTGGATCGAAAGAAGTCAACGGCGGGCCTATGGCTCGGGCCACAAATCTGCCAGTCACCGAGGGCGGCTTTTGCGCGGGCCTCAGGCAACCAGTTGTAAACATCGAGCAGATTAGTGTTGCCCAGATTGTGGGTCGAGTTTTCACTGATGACCAGCTTTCGATCGCCGAGCCGCCGTCCCTTGCCCAGCTTCCGACAGTGTGGCCCAAACACGGCGTACAACTTTGCCCGCGCCACCACCTGCCTCCATCTCTTCCAAAAACATCGTCCAACGTCTTCTTCGCGTGCCGCTTGAATCCCAACATCGTCACCTGGGCCCTCTGTCGGTCGGGGTTCTCTTTCAGGCTCCCAGATTCGCGTTACTCCTGAACCGCGGCCCAACCGCTATCGGGATCAAACGCTGTCATTGCAGCGGCCGTATCGGCGGTGGTCTTGCCGAGATCTTTCTGGTAGACGATACCGTCCTGATTGACAATGAATGTCATCACTCCGGAGACGGAATATTCGGCAGGGTAGGCAACAAAACCGAACCCGTTGACCATCTTCCCATTCACAACGTAATCCTCGGCGCCGCCATTCGCATGACTGCCCTGCTTTTCAAGAATCCGGAAATAATAGCCATGAAAGGGTTCATGCGATTTTGGCTGCAGGTTATACCCTTCGGAGGTTGCGAACGCGACCAGAGGTCCAAGTGGACTCCTGGGCTGGCCTTCTGCCGATTCCCAGTAAAGGCCATTTTGTTTGCCTTTGTCGCTGATGAATTTCAAAGCGTATTGCTTATCGGCTCCATCATGGCGCCCGGCAAAGTATTCAGCTTGTGCATCCGCTAAGGCCAGGCAAACATCAATGACCGCTAGTTCATTCCGCCCGACACGGCGTGCGAGGATTTCTTCTCGTCCGGCTTGCGTATCGAAATACCATTGGCCGCCATCATTCTTTCTCAGTGGTATTGGAAACGGAACGTTATCCGCTCCAACGATTAGAAGTTCTGTGCTGTCGTCGATCTTGCGCCACCGGTTCATCACTCCGTACGCCGCCAGGAAACCGTCGACGGACTGCTTGTCCTGCACTGCATCGCCGGTATAGATCAACTGCTTCGATCCCGGCCCGAATATAGCGAGTATCGCGTCTTGGTTGCCGGACTTCCCCGCCGCCACCAAGGCTTGTCCAGCCGCCTCAGGAGATGCAAAAACTTTCTGCATGGTGGTTTCGTCGACTGCGGACCTGTTGCAAGCAACAAGGAGGATGGCCAAGCCGAAGGGTATCAGCCGGCTTAGGTCTACAAGTTTGCGCGTCGTTCGTTCGAGCCGCATATTATCCTCCGATCCCACCCCGTCCATCCTGATTGCCACGAATGGCTCCTACGTTCGCCTTAGCGACAATTCAACGGCGGAAGCCCCTTCCACCCCACCCCCCGCCCCCTCCGCGACTCCCCCACCCGCGAGCGCTCTCCGATCTTGATGCCCAGCCCCCGCCGCTTCCGAAACGATCTCCCGATCCGCTGGACCCGCCAGAATGATTACCCCATCCGCTAAAAGCCGAAGAACTGCTTCCGGTCGATCGTTGTCCCCAACCGCGAGCGTCGTCGTCCGCCTTCACGTTCTGGCCCCAGTTGCCCGAGCCACCTGGCTTGCTTACGTTGTTCCAGCTTCCGTTGCTGTACTTCTGTACTCCGCTTCCCGTGTTCCTGTACTCGGTGCCGTCGTGGCTCGCGTATGTGTTGCCGTTTGCCGTCTTGCCGACAACGTTATTGCCGTACACAGTAGCTTTCGCACCGTTGGAAGCTTGAATGGATCTTGGGCCGGAATATCCGTAAGATCCAGGCCGCCCGTAGTAGCCGCCGTGATAGCTGTTCCCGTATCCTCCGTAGTAGCCGCCATGCCAGGCGTTGTTTCCATAGAAGTTATTCTGGTTGTATACGACCGTGCCGCCATGCCAGTTGCAATTCCACGAATTCCATCCCCAGCCGCAGCAACCCCCGCCGCCGCCGTTCATCAGCGCTCCGACCGCGATACCCGCGCCGAACGAAAGCAATCCTGTCGCGACGAGTGCGCCAGTGCTGTATCCGGGAGTAACCACAGGCGTACCATACACAGCAGCAGGGTTGTATTGCGGAACGTACACGACCTGGGTTGGCGGAGCTTGAATCACGATTGTGCTGGGACTCTGTTGTACGACGGTCATCTGTGGACTTGTTTTCAGATTTCCCGCTTCTTTTGCTTTGGCTCGCAGCGTCTGAATGGCCGACATGACCTCGGAAGCCTGATTGTGGTACGCCTCTCCCAACGACGAAGTCCAACTCAGATTCGTCGCCATGTTGTCGAGCACGGAAGGAAATTGAGTCAGCGCCTTTACGCTCGGGTCCCACGTTTGCTTATCTGCAGCTTGCATCAAAGCATTAGCAGCCAGATTCTTGTTCTGTTGCAACCAGTAGTTCGCCACCGCAACCTGATCTGGAAATGTCGCGGCTCCCAAAATCTGGGCTACGAGTGCATCTGGGTAAAGCGCGATAGGTGCAACTAGCCCCTGTAGTTCTTCAGCCGATAATGGAACCCCCTGGCCGGAATAGGTAGGTGTCGAGGATGGAGTCGGCGACTCCTGTGCGAAGACGTACGTGGTTCCGGGGGCCGAAGGTAAAATCCCGGATAACACCACCGCCAAAATCTGTTTAATTAATGGATGAGTCATGTTCCCCCTATTTTCTTACGGAGAGCTCATCTAAAACGCGAGACTTACGACCCATAAGCTCGAGATGTCGACAGTGCAGCCTTCACCGGCCCGTATCAGTTGGCTGAAACCAAGCCGCTATGGCAGATCGAGAGGATCGTAGTCAGAAATCGGTTGTGTCGGAACTACCAACATTGGCAAGAATTAGCGAAAAAACTTACAGGGTGTAGGAGTTGCGCGAAAAAGTCGACTCCACAATTTTCATCAGTCCGTCGTTCGATTGGCCCGATTCTGTGGGCTGAAGCATGCTTGGACAGCAGAATTAGAATGGCGTCGTTCAAAAAGATGGCTGAGGAGGATTCACAGTCGTCCTGTGTTTACTACAACGGGACAGCGGCAGGAATGTGACCGACACGATGCTGATCACTGCGGAGCGCTATCGGCAGACCGGAAACGCTCGCATTGATCTGGGGAGGGACACAAGGCCCGTCGTGACTGGTGATTGTGCATTTCTTGACTCCACAGGTGGCGCAGCGGTGAGCGAACGGATCGCGGAGTACAACCAGCAGATCAAGTCAGATTTCGAGGTTTCGGTCTGGCCCTGCTCTGGGTATTGTTGTACCTTCAACCGATCCTATGCTGCCCCGGCGACGGCGTTAGTTTGACCGCTGGAATCACCATCTGAAACGCACCGAGGAATGTTGACAGGTACGGATACTTTTACCTGCGTGCCTTTTCCAAGCGCCGACTCGATATGAAAATGCCCCCCGATCAAATGTACGCGCTCCCGCATGCTTACCAGTCCGAGTCCGTTCTTGTTTTCAGGGTCATCCAAATCGAATCCGACGCCAGTATCAGAGATCGCGAGCAGAACATAGTTGCCGGTCGCCCTTAAGTTCACGGCGAGCTCACGGGTGCCGCTGTACTTGGTTGCGTTATGCAGGGCTTCCTGAGCAACGCGGAAAAGACAAAGGGAAACATTCCTCGGCAGGCCCGCCGGAATTTCTTCGGTCATGCAACGAATGTCGATAGAATATTGCTTTCCCAACTCGATGCAATAACCTCGAATCGCCGCGCTCACCCCCAGGTAATCGAGTCTCGCGGAATGTAACTGATGTGACAACGACTGCACATCATCGGCAACATCAGAGCAATGCTGCCTGACCACTTCCAGGCGGTCTCTTATTTCGTCTGCCGATCCATTGGCGTTAGCCTGGGCGATTTCCATCGAGAGTAGAATGAGTTTCTGCGAAATGTCATCGTGCAATTCACGAGCGATTCGACGGCGCTCTTCTTCCTGCGCCTCGATTAAGCGGCCGCCTACTTTTTCGAGCGCTTCATGGGCCAGTTTCTGGTCGGTGACATCAATGGCCGAGCCGATGAATCCAGCAAACGAGCCGTCTCCATTTACTCTTGGCGAAGCCACATCGAACATCCAGCGGTATTCTCCATCGTGACGGCGCAAGCGATATTCCTTCGAAAATGATTGCTGACTCTTCAACGCCCAGGAAAGCGAGTCCATCACGTGCGGCAGATCGTCCGGATAAACGTATGCGGTCCAAGCGTCACCGTAACCGACCTCGGAATGGTCCGCGCTGGTGAATGCCAATCTACGATCATTTAAATACGTGATCTGCCCTTTTTCATCACACATCCAAATCAGGGATGGCGTTGTGTCGGCCATCACCCGAAAGCGTTTTTCGCTCTCGCGAAGCACGGCTTCCGCTTTTCGCTTTCGCGACCGTTGCCATAAAAGTCCGACAATCAGAAAGGCCTGGAGAACAAATATTGCGACGGCGTCGATAATGTAGCTTCGGTACCTTTGGAAAGGCGTGGGTTCACGGTTCAAGATGACACTTCCCGCCGGAAGCGCCGACTCTTTAATCTTCCAGTACCGAAGCTCGTTCAAGTCAAATTCAGCTAGCTGTTCAGTGTCATTCACAATCGGGATATCGTCGGGCCGCTCGCCAGAGAGCACTCGCCGGGCGAGTCCAGCAATCCTTAACATTTGTTTTGGAACGTCGGTCCCTATTCCGCCGATGCCGCCGTGCCCTACACAAAAACGCGCGAAGCTGCAATAGGTCGGCCGGTGGTGTTCGGCCAACGAGAGAGCCTCATAATATCCGGCCGCTCTCTGATCCCCCGATCGTTGTGGCGTTTCTTGAAACAAGATGACGGTGCGGGGTGGAAGCGCTGCAACCTTCGTAAGCAGTTCGCTCGGGGGAAGCCCCACCAGATCGATTACGGAGAGCTTTGGTCGGCTGCCGAGCTCGGCGTGTAATCTTCCGACCCAGTATTGGTCGAACTTAGAGTCGTTGGCGATCACGGCGATGGTGTCGGTATCGGGGTGAAGTCGCAGCGCCAAGTCAATCGTGCCTCCGAGGAAGTTGGCACCCCACATTTCTCCCGTAACGCCCGGCCACTTCCTTCCCATCATGCGCTCGGCGGCGACCTGGTAGAAGACGATTGGGACGCCGGGAAACAATTGGTCGCGAAATTTGACTGCAAATTGGAGAGCCGGATACGCTCTGGTCATGACTACATCCAGCTTACGCCCGCGGTAAACACGCTCCAGACTCTCAAACAGGGCTCTCTCGTATCCCTGATCGTCAAAGCGCCAAACTTCTATGTTCTCAACATAAAAATTGATATGCCACGAACTTCCCCTTCTCAGGTCAGACTCCAGTAAAGCTGTCGACTGATCGCCTGCCGAATAAGTGTCAAGGATGAGTACATTCTTTTCTTCTGCGGCTATGGCGAAGGCGGGGCGGATGATGATCAACAACAGCAAAGCAGGACACAATTGCCTTACCCAGGGAAGGAGTTCCCCGATGCCGAGCCAAACAGGCGAGGTGAACGAGCGCGTCTTCATGCATTTGTGAGACTTAAAAGGCCATCCTCAGCTGATAAGTGTCCGACATGGGACAAACTGCTGTAGCGCTCATGGTACCAAAGGAAGACGATCCCGAAGGCGTTATTCGGGTTTGCGAACTGGGATGATTTAGAGCCTTAAAGCCTGGGAAGGACAACTGCGAGGCCAGAAAGCATCATGGGCAAAACTCTGCGACCTGCGCCTATTTTGCTCAGGTATTGACAGAACATCGCGAAAAGTGAGCAGTGAGCCACGAAAAAAGCATTCTTTTCCTGCGTCCCCCGGTGCCGGGGGAGTCTCGGGGGGACCACCTTTTCATAGGAGGATCGCCTAAGTGAGCAGCACCCTTGGGTTTTTTGCCGTCTGTAAGGCCAAGGGCGTTATCATCTGCCATAGGTACCCAAAATGAGCGGATACGAACGGCAGAGGCGTTATCGACTTCGGCGCTCGCTGGAACGTGAGGCCCTGTACCTGGCTAAGGCCTGGAGGGCCCTCGGCACCGACACGCGCACCTGGAACTGGCAGCAATGCGCGGCCAGAAAACGATGGTTGATTTACTATCGACGACGCTGGCAGAGGCGAGCAGCCATCTTCCCCGATCTCACGCGTACTTAGAGGACCCGCGAAGTATGCCCCGGTGGAATCACCCAGGCCCGGCGCATTCGTGCGCATTTGGCGGCGAGCGTTCGAAGGCATTAGCAGTCCTGCCATGCGGATTACCTTATGGTGTCCCCAGAAAGGGCGGAAGCGCTAGCTCGCGAGATGCAGCTATAATCCCCTGGCGGAGGTTTCGGGTGGCTTTCTGGAAACTCTGGTTACGCCGAGGACTCGCGATTTTCGTTCTTCTCCTCGTAGTCATCGCATCCGTGCTTGCCGGTTTACTTCTGCCCTACCTCCTGGCAGCCTGGTCGGCGAAGATTTGGCTTCTTACCTTGAGTTCGGTATGTGCTTTTGCCGTGATCGCATGGGGAGGCGCCTGGCTGGGTGCCCTCATCTGGCGAGCAGAGAGGCTAAGGAAATTCGCCGGCAGTTTCAGCGCGTTATGGTCAATGGTCTTCGTGATCGCACTTTACGTTTTGGTCCTGCGGCCCCATCCGTTGCGGTTGACTGAAGCCATTCGCCCCGACAATACGCGCTATTGGCGACTCTCCACAGGCTCGCGTATTGCTTACAATAAGTACGATCCACCCGCCGGCACGCCCGTCAGGTCGGAACCTATCCTGTTCCTTCATGGCGGTCCTGGCATGCCCGTCGGCCCCTGGGATCACCTTTTACTGAGCCCCCTGGCAGAAAGCGGATTTCGCGTCTTCCTTTTTGATCAGGCCGGGTGCGGATTCTCCGACTTTCTGCCGGTGCGCGATTACACCGTCGCCCGCGCTGTTGCAGACGTCGAAGCCATTCGCCAAGAGATCGGGGCCGACAAGATAATCCTGATCGGCCACTCGTGGGGCTCCACCCTAGCGGCAAACTACCTTGCGAAGCATCCCGACCATGTGGCAAGAGTGGTTTTCTATTCACCTGGACCGATGTGGAATTTTGAGGAAGGCCAGGCCCATGTGGATTTCAGCCGCACCGACGGAGGAGCGCCCGCATTTCCTTCGCTCAGGATGCTCGCCGCGTGGCTCCTTCTAGAGCGCAACCGGGATGCAGCTCAGAACCTGCTGCCACAGCCCGAAGGGGAAGAGTTGCTTGTTCCTTTCATTGCTCCTGCCGTCGGGACTCTCGTTTGCAAGGGCGACCGGAGACAGATCCCCCCGCTCATGCGCGGGATGTCCAGTGACCATCTGAATCCACACCTCAATCCTCTCGTACTGGCATCTCTGGGCCTTTCTGCCACTAATGCTGCGGACGATCCCCATGCCGCTCTCCGCGGCAACAAAACCCCTGTCATGATTTTGTTTGGGGAGTGCGACTATCTTCCTTGGAGCGGCGCCCTCGATTATCGCAAGACGCTGGGGAATGCGCAGGCCTACTACATCCCAAGAGCGGGTCACTTCATCGTATTCGAGCAGCCGGACTTGATGAGGCGCACGATCCTCTCCTTCCTGTTCGATCAACCCGACTCGATGCCTTCCTACACGGGTGACGCTGACCCGCGCACGGTTAATCCTTAAGTGTTGCCACAACTCGCGGCCTGTAGAACGACAGGACTGCGCTAGTGATGTCGTGTTTTGCCAGATCGTGGTTCGTCACGAGCACCTTAGCTGTCGTAACCTCCTGTGGGTGTTGAAAAAGTCGGGCAGCGGAAACGGCTTTCCGTCTGCGATCATCGCCTGTCGGTTGATTTCTTTCTCTTCGACTAAGCGGAAGCTGGCTGAGCAGGTGTTATCGGTTGGCTGAGGAACCGCACCAGCCGC
>DASVWZ010000047.1:0-4090 GCA_036392935.1 Terriglobales bacterium
ACGAAAAGCAGTGCGGATTGGCTGGCTTCCAAGGTCCTCCGCAGCCGAAACTACGTCGCTGCCAAACTTGGAGTCGTTGTCGAACAGCAGGAAGCGATGTGCCGACGCGTAGGGCCATGCCTCCCGCATCTGCTGCACGATCCAAAGTGCACCTGGATTTCGCGTGATATTGCAACGGAGAATCTTTCTTCGATCATGGCCGATGACGAAAAAGCAGTACAGCACACCAAACGTGATGGTGGGCACAGTGAAAAAGTCCATGGCCGCGATCGCGTCACAGTGATTCCGCAGGAACGTCAGCCAGCGCTGACTGGGATCCGGAGTTCTCGGGATCCGTCGAAGCCATCGTGAGACGGCTGGCTCCGAGAGATCAAAGCCCAGCTTAAGCAACTCGCCGTGAATCCTCGGTGCTCTCCAGGTTGGATTCTCGGCCGCCATGCGGAATATTAGTGCCCGCAGCTCTTTGCTCGTGGGTTTTCTGCCACCTAAGCGCTTGGCCCTCGAGAGCCACTTCCAATAGACCCTGAAGCCAGCTCGATGCCAATCAGCGACCGTTCTCGGAGTGACCAGGAAAAGCGGCCCTTTCCATCCTGACCAAAGTCTTCGCAAGGCAATCCAGAACAGTTTGTTCATGGTCGACACTCGACGACGAGGTCGTTTGGTGTGGAGGGCCAACAACTGCTGACGGAGAGCCAGATTTTCGAGGATGAGATGCGGATTCCTGTGATTGCGATCAGAGTTCCTGAAGGAAGGCGATCAGTGTTCCTGCGGAATCCGATCAGGGATCGGAGCGCAGCGACGCTGGCGTGTTGATTGTCGGAGAAGTGATCGGAATCGTCAAGCGCAGAGGTTGATGGGGGTGGGTTTTCCGAAGCGAAGCGGAGGCTTGGTTCTGCGGGGATTTGGGGTGCAGGGGAAAGGGGCGGCAGCCCCTTTATCCCCTGCATAGCTATGTAGAAGCACGACTCATGGCTTCTTGTCGTCATTGTCGTCGCGCGGAGGGTTGCGTTTCTTGCGCATGGACTCGCCGCGCAGTTCGATGCGGTGGGCGTTGTGCACGAGGCGATCGAGGATGCCGTCGGCGATGGTAGCGTCTCCGATCTGCTCGTGCCACTGGGCCACGG
Source organism: Terriglobales bacterium (assembly GCA_036392935.1). GTDB lineage: Bacteria > Acidobacteriota > Terriglobia > Terriglobales > Acidobacteriaceae > DASVWZ01. The sequence continues at coordinate 1,125 of DASVWZ010000047.1, forward strand.
GGACTTGCGAAGTCAGGATGGTGGAGCGGGTTTGATAGCGTTCTTCGCAGATCTCCCAGAAGTCGCGCCGTTCGGTTTCCTGCAATGGCGCCATGGCCCAGTCATCGATGACCAGGACATCGACGCGGCTGAGTCGCGCCAGCAGATTGCGCAAACTGCCGTCCGCGCGGGCGAGTGCAAGATCGCGGAACAGGGCGGCGGCGCGGATGTAGAGCACGAGATGTCCATCGCGGCAAGCTTTCTGAGCCAAGGCGCAGCCCAAGAAGCTCTTGCCCACACCCGTCGGACCGATGATGAAAATGTTCTCGTGACGCTGCACCCAGCCGGAGTCGTTGGCCAGCGAGCGCGTCAGGGAGCGGTCGAGTCCGCGGGCAGCGCGGTAGTCGATGTCTTCGACACAGGCGTTGCCCTTCAGTTTGGCATAGCGCAGCCGTCGTTCCAGCGCCAGGTTCTGACGCCAGGTCCACAGCCGGTCCACCATGAGCGAGAGTTTTTCTTCGAAACTGAGCTGTTGAGCACTTTCGTCCTGCTCGAAGCTGCGCCAGGTTTCGACCATGGGTTCCATGCGCATGGCCAGGAGTTTCTCGATGGTAGGTTGATGTAACATTACGCGCCTCCCTCATTCGCGAAGTAGGCCGCGCCACGGATGTTGTCATGGTTGGAAAGAGAACGCGCCACCGTGGGCGGGTTCAGGGGTTGTTGGTCGAGATGGCGGCGCAGGATCGAGTCCAGGCTCTTGTAACTGACAGCGCCCGTGATCAAAGCGCGCTCGGCGGCGGCTTCCACGCGCGTCACCGGATAGCGTTGTCCTAAGCGGATGATGCCGAGACACGAGCGGTAGCCCATCTCAGGATGAGGGAACGCATCGAGGATCTTTTGCACCATCTCAGCGGTGCGGGGACCGACCGTGCGAGCCCACTGGATCATGCGGGAAGGCGGCCAGTCCAGGTGCGCCCGGTGTGAGGCCGGCCGATGCTCGGGATTGGTCACTGCCGTGTAGGGTTTGCGCGCTCGCACATGCGAGGCGACGCGCTGTCGTTGATGGAAGATCTCGATGATCGTGGGCGTGGCCCGCACTTCCACGGTCTGGCGCGCGAGCGCATAAGGCACGCTGTAGAAGCTGCCATCGAATTGGATGTGATAGTCGATGTTGACGGTAGCCTGCGACCACACCGAGAGATCGAAACGCTCGGTGGGCAGCGACCGCAACGCCGGTTGATCGACTTCCAGGAATAAACTCTGGCGCGAACCTTCGCGTTTCTGGAACGGGCGCTGGTTGAGTTTCTCCAGCAGTTCACGGATAGCTCGGTTCAGTTCGGAGAGCGAGAAGAACTTGCGATGGCGCAGAGCGGCGATGATCCAGCGCTCGGCAATTTGCACGCCGACCTCGACTTTGGCCTTGTCGCGCGGCTTGCGCGGCCGCGTCGGCAACACGCCGATGCCATAGTGCATGGCCATTTCCTGGTAAGTCGGGTTGAGATCCGGCTCGTAGCGGCACGCTTTGTTGACTCCCGTTTTGGTGTTGTCGGGCACGACCAGCTGCGGACAACCCCCGAGAAAGTCAAAGGTGCGCACGTGGGCACCGATCCAACTTGCCATCTGCTGATCTTCATCGGCCTCGGCATAAGTGTAGTTACTGGCCCCAAGCACGGCCACAAACAGCGAAGCCGGATGAACTTCGCCGCTCTCCGGATCATAGAGGGGAATGGTCGCACCCGCCCAATCGACAAAAAGTTTCTCGCCCGGCCGATGCTCCTGGCGCAGCACCAGATCGCGCTCCCGCTTCCAGCGCTGGTAGTGATGGCAGAAACGGCTGTACCCGTAGCCATCCGGATGGGAGGCTCGATACTCCTCCCACAACAGGCGCCGGGTGGTGTGCTTGTGGCGCTGCAACTCCTCGTGCAGCTGAGCAAAATCGGGCAGCGGGCGCTGATCTGCGGGCGCACGGTCTGGGCTGCCGTCGGCAGCAGGAAACAGTGCCGCTTCGAGTTCGGTCTCTGTCATCTCCGCCGACAACGGCCAACTCAAACCTGCCGCCGTAAACCGTGTCAGGTAGTCGTGCACCGTACTCTGGCTGAGGTTGGCACTGCGGGCAATCTGCCGCTGCCCCAGTTGCAACTCGAAATACAACCGAAGAACTTCTCGCGTCTTACGCATGGACACTCGCTTTCCGGGCACGCCGTCACCTCCTATCGGAGGTCACGCTACCCGTGGTTTGGTGTCCAGCGTCGCCAAACTCTTTTCCACAGCCGATTCCTGACCATCCCGATCACGGTTCCTGACCTTGCCGATCACTGATCGGCTTCGGCCCAGGAATGGTGATCGCTTTCGCGCAGGAACACTGATCGGAATCAGGCAGGAATCGTGATCGGAATCACCCAGGAATGCTGATCGGCTTCAGCAGGATTCCGCACTGTAGCTCTCGAATGACGCAATCACCCCACATCGGCAGAAGGTTGTGATTCCGCCATGCCCTTCAGACGACGGTCGCCAATGCGGACATTTCAGCCCGAACGCGCTCGATTAGGCGTGCGAATCGCTGGTTTTCAATCAGGAGGGCTCTCGGACTTTGGATCCAAGAATCATAACGAGACTCCTTCTGTGATGTCACGAGTCACACCCGAAGCCATCAGTCTCTGCCCGAGGAAGCGGGACGGGTACATGTGATCGAGATCACATTCGAATGTGATTACCGATACGGCGGGACTTTGGTTTGTATCGCTACCATCAGGCCCATCTTGGAACAAGGCTAGAGGGCAACAACCTCACGAAATTCATCGATTTGCAGGCGACTTTGCCGCGCTTTCGCGGTTCTGCGCCAGCGAAAAGCGAATTCGGCCGACTTGCAGTCGTGCGCAGAGTTCCTGGACTACTTCGCGCTGTGGCCGTGAGAAGAAGGAGATTCGGCATGAAGAGTTTTGCAATTTTCCTGATACTGGTGGCTGCTGTAACGGGATTGCTGTATG
>DASVWZ010000048.1:0-3521 GCA_036392935.1 Terriglobales bacterium
TTTCCGCGTGCGAAGCGGAGAAACGTTGCTCCCCCGTGGTTCCATTTTTGCTACCGTGACGGCGCCATTCGTTTCTTGAAACTAACAAGCCTGACGGTTATCCACTTGATGAGTGGCAACGCATGGTCCTATCTGAGACACATGGCCTATGGCTTTCTTCGATTGTCCGAGGGGGAATAGGGTTACACCGGAGACTTTAGTGCCCGAAGGCACGAGAAGCCTGACATTGTTACTGGATACTTCCCCTCGAAACCGAGCGTCTCAAGAACCCGACGGCCACCGCCAGGAATGGTTCCCCGGGATGGAACGGACTCTCAGCCAGAGGCGCTCAAGCTGCTTGTGGTTTCAAATAGTTGGCGTCGAAACGTACCTCCTTCTTCCAGACGATCAAGGTGATCGCGGCAATCTTCCTCGCCAAAGTCAGGCGGGCCATCGTGGGCTTCCTCCCCTTAGCGAGCAAATTCTCGTAGAAATCGTGCAGCGGTCCAGCAGCCGTGCTGGCGCGCATCGCCGCACCCTTAAAGACATCTTTGAGGTCGTGGTTGTGGTCCTTATTTAGGCCACGAACCGTCGCGGGTCTCTTGGAACGTCGCAGCTCTCCTTTTACAGCGTGGTACTGTGCGCTGTCATGCGTTTCTAATGCCAGACCGCTGTAGCTCCACAGTTGTCGTTTGGTGCGGAAGCGATGCGGCGTTTGCATCACCGCGATCAAAACGGCTGCCCGGATCGGACCGATCCCCGGAATCCGGCGCAGCAGTTTCCAGGCCTTGTGCTTCTTGGCTTCCACCAACAAATCCCGCCGCACCTCCTGGCGCAAGAGACGCATGACATCAAGCTGCTGGTAGTAGTGTTCCGCGCGCCGCCGGACGCCGGCTTCCCTGATCTTGTCGAGCCATTCCGCACGGTAACGTGATGCGTACACCCCGTTGCCGGCACACGGAATGCCCCAACTGCGATACAACGACTTGACTCGATTCATGACCCTGGTGAGATCTTTACTGATGGTCAGATAACTGCGTGCCAGCTCCTTCATCGTTCGCAAGCCATGCTCTCCGTGGTACACCGACTTGATCTTGTTCATATACAGCAGTTCCGCTAGCTTGTGGGCATCGATCCGATCACCCTTGCTGCCATCTTTTAGCAGGGCAGTTTTTCGCGGATTACACACCACAATTTCCGTCACGCGCGGCTTCAACAGGTCGTACAACCAAGCCGTCCAGGTTCCTTCTTCCAACGTGACGTGCACATCTCCGCGCAGCCCGTCGATGAATTGCAAAATAGTACTCGCCTTTGTTTCGATGACGCACTCCATCACCACCTTGCCGACGGAGTTCATCACCGCAATCGAAATGCTTTCCTTGTAATGCCGCTCGCGGCATTACAAGGAACATGCCGACTACCCGATTATGCCGACTCTAGGCAAGTCAGTCCTCACAACTTCCTCATTAGAGTCTGATTCCACGCTCTAGCGGCGAATTGCATTCGGCATAATCCCGTGGTTCTCTCGTTGGCCTGGCAGTACAGCCAGGAACAAGGAGGACCTATGAGGGGAAGTTCTGTGCCGGGAAAGAAACATGTTCAAGGCAACCCGTTGGAGTTCCATCTTCGGATGTTTGCAGCAGCGTTGCGGGAGGCTGGCTATCGAGATAGGGCCATGTGTTCGAAACTGAGGCTGCTGGCAGATTTGGGGCATTGGCTCAAGCGAACCGGGCAGTCGCTCGCAAGCAACCTTGAGGAGCATCTGCTGGAGGCATTTGTCAAACACAAGCAGGGCATGCAGCAGATGCACAGGGGCGATTCAAAAACGCTGCAGCAGTTCCTCGCGCATCTCCGGAAGACGGGCGTTGTTTCCAGTCGAAAACTCACTCCTGACCAGTCACTGTTGGCTCGCATCTTGGTTTGCTACGAACAGCATTTGCTCTTGGAACGCAGGCTCGCCTCAGCCACAGTTTTTAATTACCTGTCTTTTGCTCGTAAGTTCCTTGTCGACTGCTTCCCAGAGGGGGCGTTCCATCTTAAAGAAATAAAGGTCTCCGATATTTCGAATTTTGTTCTGCGGCATGGCCCCCGCATGAGTGTCGGAACAGCACAGATTATGACCACCGCCTTTCGCTCGTTCTTCCGCTACCTGTTCCAGAAGGCGGAATTACAAGCCGACTTGGCCGCGTGTGTACCGGCGGTGGCGGATTGGCGGCTGTCCGCCGTGCCTAAGTATGTGACTCAGGAGGAAGTCGAACAAGTGCTCAAAGCCTGCAACCGTAACACGACGATCGGCCGTCGCGATTATGCCGTGCTGCTCTTGGTTGCCCGTCTCGGTCTCCGCGCTGGTGAGGTAGTTGCTCTCCAGCTAGAGGACATCAACTGGAGAGCCGGCGAAATCCTTGTTCGCGGCAAGGGGATGCTTCACGAGCGAATGCCTCTGCCTGCTGATGTAGGTGAGGCCCTGGCATTCTACCTGCGGCAAGACCGCCCTGCTTACCAAACGCGTCACGTATTCCTGTGCACGAAAGCTCCACGCCGTAGCTTCGTCCGCTCGTGCACAGTGTCGATGATCATTCGCCGCGCACTTCTTCGCGCGGATTTAGATCCGCCAGTTAAGGGAGCACACCTATTTCGTCATAGTCTGGCAACTTCTCTGCTTCGCTCTGGGGCAACGATGGAGGAAATCGGAGAAGTTCTTCGCCATCGAGACTCCGGCACGACGGAAATCTACGCCAAGGTCGACTTCGATGGCTTGCGCTCAATGGCTCACTCCTGGCCAATAGGAGGTGCGCAGTGAACCTGGAACAGGCATTGAACGACTACCTTAGAATTCGCCGTAGTCTTGGATTTCGACTCCAGCAACAGGGGAATGCTTTACGGAATTTTGTGGCGTTTCTCCGAGCCCAAGGTGCCTCGTACATCACCACGGAACTGGCACTTCAGTGGGCTACCCAACCTGCTAAGGTCGACCCTGCTCAATGGGCTTGGCGTTTGGGCAGAGTCCGGCGCTTTGCCATCTGGTGCAGCGCCACCGAACCTCGCACTGAGATTCCCCCGGCAGGGCTTCTCCCTCATCGTCGCCGACGCAAGCCTCCTTACATCTATAGCGACGAGGAGATCAAGAAACTACTTTTTTGTACCCAACAACTTTCATCTCGCAAGGGACTCCGCTGGCGCACGTTTACGACCCTCTTCGGTCTGCTGGTAGCAACGGGGATGCGAGTGAACGAAGCCCTCAGCCTGGACCAACCAGATGTCGACTTCGATCGCGGAATCCTTCGTGTCCAACGGACGAAATTTGGGAAATCGCGCTATGTGCCAGTTCATCCCTCCACGGTAGATGCATTGAAAAAGTATGCCGAAGCTCGAGGTCGTCTCTATCCCACACCACCAACTCCAGCCTTCTTCGTCTCCGAGCATGGAAACCGGATTACCGGACAGACGGCTCGATATACCTTCGCCAAGCTGTCCCAACAGCTCGGCCTGCGCGTACCGGCCAAGTATCACGGTCGCGGCCCACGGCTGCATGACCTGCGACA
>DASVWZ010000049.1:0-2973 GCA_036392935.1 Terriglobales bacterium
CCCGTAAGCGAGAATCCCAATAAAGACCGCCGCGAAGCCCCAAGCCGCGACCCGGCGCTGGCGAAACATCACCGCGAGAAGATCGCGGACCGTGGGAGATTGGTCGCGCCGTTGCCGCACCGCTAATCTGATCTCCTCTGCCATTGGTTTCACCCAGTGCCCGTTCTAACAGCTGGTTCTCTGCCCGGCTTGTGCTGAGCGCTCAAAACTGTGTTGGATTCAGGTACAAGCTCATTCCCGATACCGGCAGGAAAGGCTTGATTTTCGAAATCATGTTCTGCGGCGCATACAGCATGTCTCCGGGCTGCAGCGCGATGTCTTCTTCCAGATCCTTTTTCTTGAACATCGCTTTCACATCCAGGAGATGGGCTTCCACCATGCCGTCGGAGATTCTGCGAAACAAAACCACCTGGGAATGCTTTGCCCCCGGCGTAAACCCTCCGGCAATTGCAACCGCCTCCGTGACTGTGGTCTCGCTCTGCAGTTCATACTTTCCCGGCCGCGCGACTTCTCCGGCGGCGATAAAAAATGGTTTATCGAATTCCCGAAGTAGAACCGTGACCTCCGGTTCGTGCAGGATGCCGGTGTAGGCCTGGCGCACCATCTCCGCGAGCTGCGTGGCCGTCTTGCCTTCGGCCTGAACTGCGTTTGCGCCGCGAAGGGGAATGAATCCATCCGGCTGAACGTCCACGGTTTCATTTAGTTCCGGAGAGAAAGTGAACTGAATCTCGAGGACGTCACTTTTCTGGAACCGGTAAAACGGACGGCGCCCCGTCAAGGCTGGACTCCACTTGCCGTCCGCTTCACTGGACTTCGGGGTTGGTTGCCCCCAAACCTGTTCGCCGGAAATTGCTCCTTGAGTCTGCGCGCTTGCCGGCTGGGCGTCGCCGCTTACAAGCCACGCCGCCACAATGAGTAACAGGCTCAATACCAGCCTGGGTCGGAGCTCGATTTGAGATCTGTGTTCCGGCACGAAAACTCACCCTCGAAGAGTGACCATATCCCCCGTCTACCGGCTCAACAAGACATGCATGGTGCCGTCTACCAAAGTGGGCATCTGCGGGCGGGTATGAACGTGGCCGCGTAGGGCAAAGGGCTCCAGTCGGTGATCGCTTGCGCAAAAAACGCCGTATTCTGCCACTTTGCCATGCCGTGCCATTGTGGAACGTTTCGTTCGGAGCGGTCAGGTTTTGGGACATTTCCACAAGGCTTTGTCAAAAGATCACAGCCAGCGCAGCGCTTTATCGGCATTCTGCAATAGAAGGAGCATGAACCTGGCGGTCACGACGGCTCAACCGATTTGCGTTTTGGTTGTCGACTCCAGCCAAATGAAGCGTCAGCTTCTGGTGGGAGCGCTTCGTCGCCGCGCCGAGTACCGATTGCTGTCCTGCGAATTGGATATGGAGCGGGTTTTCGCGGCCATCAGCGAGAATCGGATCGACGTGGCACTGGTTAGCGGGGCCTCACCGAACGGGGCCGAGGCAATTGCCATGCTGCGGCGAATTCACATTACCCAGCCCCACATCGCTCAGGTGGTTCTATTGGAGAATCCGGACCGCGAAACGGTGGTGAGTGTGTTTCGCAGCGGCGCGCAGGGACTTTTCTGGCAGTCGAAGCATCCCTTCAGCCAGCTTTGCAAATGCGTCCAGACCGTCCATCGGGGCGAAGTCTGGATTTGCAGCGAGCACCTGATCTTTCTCGTCGATGCGGTCAAGCAGGTCCCGGGCCTGCGGCTGGTCAACGGCGATGGCCTTCAGGTGCTGACGCCGCGCGAGGAACAAGTGGTAGCGCTGGTGGCTGACGGGATGAGCAATCGTGACGTTGCGCGCGAGCTACGCTTGAGCGAACACACGATCAAGAAATATCTGTTCAGGATTTTCGATAAGGTCGGCGTGTCCAATCGCGTGGAACTGGTTCTTTATGCCGTAAACCATGCCCACTCAACGCAGGCGGAGTGGATCCCGGCTGCGGCCAGGTGAAACGCGTGCGGCCGGGTCATCGCTCGCTTGCGGTCTGCAGGTGAGCTAGATGGGCGTCGCCTTCGGGGGCATCGCCGCGATCATAGGGCCGGAAGAGCAGCGCGTAAAACAGACCGGCCGCAAAAATAATGACCCAAACTACAATCATTCCGTAATTGCTGTACCAGGGATCCTGCGGGGAGCGCGGCCACATCATATTAATGATGGCAAGAACCCCATAGGCCAGGGCAGCCAAATTGACCGGCCAGGCCCACGCGCCGAGGCGAAACGCACCGGCTGGTTTCCATCCCCTCGCGCGGGCGATTAAAGCCGCCAGCACAATCATTTGGAACGCGATGTAGATTCCGGCAGCGCTTGAAACCACGATGGTCTCAACCATCTTTTTCAGGAAGATTCCGACAATCGTGACCAAGGCGGGTACGACTCCGGCGAACAGCAACGCATTGACCGGGACGTGGGTGCGCGGCGAAAGCGTACTCAGGGCTTTGCTGCCAAACATCATGCGGTCGCGGCCATAGCTGAACAGCAAGCGGCTGGTCGCCGCTTCCAAGCTGATCAGGCAGGAAAAGAACGAAACCAATACCACTGCGATGATCGCCCGCAACCCAATCGGCCCGACGGCACTGTTCAGGATTGTGACCACGGGGTCTGTATCTTGCCCGGAGAGCACGGCGTTCAAATCCGGCACCGAAATAACGAACGCCAGGCACACCAGCATGGCGGCAAAGCCACCAATATAAATGGTCATGCGCATGGCTTTCGGAATCGCGCGGCTTGCGTCGGGAGTTTCTTCGGCCACGTCGCCGCAGGCTTCAAATCCGTAGTAGCACCATAAGGCGCCCATGCTCGAAGCCAGAAACGCGCCAAGGTAATGGCCGTTATCCAGTGCGGGAGGGATATGAAACAGCACATCGAAGCTCTGGTGCCGCGCAGCCGTCAGCAAATAACCACCCACCGCGATGGCGCCCACCAACTCACAAACGAATCCGAACGT
>DASVWZ010000050.1:0-7063 GCA_036392935.1 Terriglobales bacterium
GACCTCCCGGCCTGATTTATCATCGAGACAAGCAGGGCAATGTGGCTCAGGGCGGCGACTACAATAGGACGAGTTTTTTGTCCATACGCGGTCCCTCTCAGAGTCAAATTCGGTCGTCTTGGCGGAACCCTTAGTGACGAACCTTAAGCAAAGGAGCACCTTGACCCCCGTTAGAGGCGCGATGGACCGGGGCGAATGAATGAGACTGACCGATAAGGCGAGGCTTGTCAGTTCCAATTTCTGTTGCAATTTTCGGGAATTTAGACCAAATCAATCAAAATCAGAGAATCACGCAAAACGCGACATCGCCAATATCCATGCGGTTTTTCGCGATTTAAAAGGAAATTTGCAAGGTCATGGCGGAGAGGGGGGGATTCTGTCCGAGCACCCTAAGAAATTCTCAGCAGTGATGGTAAAACGCAAGTCCAATAGAATCAATGGCCGATTTGTCGAAAAACCATTTTGCCAGTGTCATTGGGAAATCTGAAGTCTCAGATTTTGTTAAGAGTCTTAGGAAAAGCTTAGGAAGCTGGACGACGGATTTGGCGTGTCGGTAGGAGGTGAGGGTCCAGGATCGTTCGTAATTTGCGCCTTCCCTGAAACACGCGGCTTTTCACCGCGGCCATCGAAGTACCTAGAATCTGTGCGGTCTCTTCAATCGAGTACTCTTCGATATCGCGGAGCAAGAGCGTCGTCCGAACGGCCGGCGACAGGCGGTCGATCCCTTCCTTCACCGCTCGAGCACGCTCAGTTCGCAAGCAAGACACTTCCGGGTTTGGTTGGTGATCGACCATCGAATCAGCCGTCACCCGCAGATTGACATCGGAGTCGGCGAACTCTCGGTCACACACCGCACGCCGGCGACGCAGCAGCATGAAGGCCTCGTTTATGGCAATGCGGACGAGCCATGTGGAGAATCGCGCCCTTCCCTCGAAGCGGCTGAGGTGCACAAAGGCCTTGTGAAAACTCTCTTGCATCACATCCTCGGCGTCTTCGCGACTCTTGGTTATTCTCTGTGCCACACAAGAGACCCGCTTTTGGTAGAGCCGAACGAGCTGATCGAAAGCCTGTCTATCGCCGCGTTTGGCGTCGCGTATGAGCGCCGCATCGGGCTCTTTTTCGGTTCGAGTTACTTGAAAGCTCGGCATCATTCGAGACCTCCTCACCTTCCAAGCTCCCAAGAAAAGCAACAACAATGCCATCATCGCTGCAGCGAGAAACTGGCTTGGAATTGATTGGAAAAACGGAAGATGGGTTGATTGTCGGAGCGCTGCAGCTGGGTCAGCTTTGGCGCGCGGCTGTCGGCCCGTTGGGCATACCGTCCGTGGTAGGACGCTCCGAACCGACCTTTCCCCAATATCGTCAGTTCCCCAAGCGGCCCGCGTTCAATGGAGAGATCCCGGCGGCGTGATCTGGTCCTGCCAGTTTTTTCATTGCTGGTTCGGCGCCGGCATAAACGTAAGAGACTGCCCCGCGATTTCGCGTTTCTGTTGTGAAAACCAATTCACTTGTTGCTTGCTCGATGATTTCATCAAGACCTGTCGAAGCTCGCTCCCTGTCTACATGGAGACACAGTGTTGAATGGGCAGTCACCACGGATCCCTTTGCTATTGGGACCACTTCTATTTTCTACCAGTTACCGGCTCCGTGTTTGGCATGCGCGTTGCGATACCTCCAGACGTTGTTCAGGATGCCGGGTGCGTCCAACGAATTTGCACAGAAACTCGTGAGTGATAAAGGCGGGCACAATGGGCTGTATTGGGATGAAGCTTACAACCAGTTCGATACCCCGATCAGCCCTCTGATTGCTTATGCCTCTTGAAAGGGATCAACGGGACAAGTGGAAGATCAGGTCCAGTTCAGTGGGTATTTCTTCCGCATCCTAGCCAGGGGGCCCCATGCACGTGAAGAACTTCGTCACCAACGGAAAGGTGATGGGAGGGTTTGCTTTCGTTGCATACCCAGCTTCCGGAGTGATGACATTCATTATCAGCGAAACAGGAATTATCTATGAAAAGGATGTGGACCCCGAGACAAGGGAACTCGCGGAAGCGTTGGGTTCGTTTGACCCCGATTTCACCTGGCACAAAACGGAATAAGAGAGAGTTCTCCATGGATCGAGTCGCATCCAGAATCCGAGGCGGAATTGTCGCGGCGAGCATTTTGCTGATTGGCGTTCTGAGCTCGGTCAAACTGATTGGGGATCAACCCTCGGAAGGCAACAAGAATCCGATTGCCGAAATGGCCGCACAGGATTCCGCGGAACAGATGCCTCCAGGGTTCGACCAAGAGGTCGCCAGGGTCGTTGCGGACCTCGATCGGATCGAGGAAGCGACACTGCGGCAAATGAGCCGGACCACTCTTGATCGTCAGGGTCAAATGCGCACTCTGGGGAAACTGCTCCTTTTCGACAAGCATCTCTCCGTTCGCCAGAACGAGGCGTGCAGTTTCTGTCACACACCGGAGACTGGCTTCACCGGACCAATGCAATCCATAAATCTCGGCGCGGTTTCCTACCCTGGGTCGGTCAGATCGCGCTTCAGCCAGAGAAAACCTCAGAGCTACATGTATGCGACGTTTGCTCCGGTACTCCACTACAACGCGCTACAGGGTGATTTCGTTGGGGGGAATTTTTGGGACATGCGCGCCAGCGGTTACCGATTGCAAAGTCCGAGCGCGGAACAAGCCCAGGGGCCACCGACGAACCCCGTCGAAATGGGGCTGCCGGACTCTGCTTGTCTTGCCTACCGTCTTTCGAAAGCACCCTATCGCAAGCTATTCGAAACTGTCTGGGGCGACGATTCCTTTCTCATCGAGTGGCCGCAGAACGTGGAGAAAGTGTGCGCGACGCCTGGACCTCCAGCAGGCGACGATCCGTACCCCGTTCATTTCAGCAAGGCGGACAGGCAACGGACCGACCGCGTGTATGACGGCTTCGGCCTGGCCGCAGCCGCCTACGAAGCTTCGCCGGAAGTTAGTCCGTTCAGTTCGAAGTATGACCGTGTGCAGGCGGGAAAGGAACAATTCAAGGCGGAGGAAGCCCAGGGGTACGCGCTGTTTCGAGGCAAGGCGCGTTGCAACGAGTGCCACCGCGATGGTGGGCCCGGCGAAGAGCCGCTCTTCACAGATTTCACAGCGAGCAATCTTGGCGTGCCGCGGAATCCGGTTCTCCAATACCTCTTCGAAACGGCACCTAACAAACAGGGCTACAATCCGAATCCTGCGGGTTCATCGTACGTGGACTCGGGCGTTGGATTGTTTCTGCGGAAGATGAAGAGCCTGAGCGGTCAGCTGAATCCCGATTCAGATTGGATCGACCTGGCGCCAAAATTCGATGGAAAGTTCCAGGTTCCGACGTTGCGTAACGTAGACATGCGCCCGAGCCCCAGCTTTGTGAAGGCGTACATGCACAACGGGTATTTCAAGAGCCTGAAGGAGGTCGTGCACTTTTACAACACGCGCGATACCCTGCCAAAGTGCAAGGTGGGAGATCCCGGCGAAAAGGTCACGTGCTGGCCGGCACCGGAAAACGCGACCAACCTGAACAAGAAGCAACTCGGAAGCCTTGGGCTCACACAGCAGGAAGAGGACGATCTTGTCGCTTTCTTGAGAACCCTGACCGACGGCTACGCCTACAAGACATCGATGCAGTAAGCCCAGATAACAGGATTCCGTTGTAGGATGGACTGTCGGTATCTCGTCGACCATTCAATCCGTCAGACCCTGAAATGGTAGGTCGTCTCAGATAATCTCATTCCCGCTGGCACGAACATCCCTGTTTTCAATGACTTCATTTGTCCAAGAGGCTCCCGCCGCTGTGGCATGCGGGCTGCATTACCTACCAGCGAGGCAGGATTGCTGAAGGAGAAAGAAATGAAGGAATCGATCCGATGGGATGGGGCCGAACGGGTGGAATCTCAAGAAGTGGGTAATCGCACTCAGAGGGAGCGTTTCGACATTTCGCGGAGGATCTTCTCATCGTCGGGTTGTCGCACACGACCGGCCCGGCCATGGACGTTCGAGACAGCCGTGGAACGGCAATCTTCCCGTTCATCAGCAATGGAAAAGCACGTCGCATTCCGCGGAGCATCCAACAAGGAACCGCAGATAACAGATTTGTCGTGAATGAGATAGGGAATTAGCGATGCGGGATCGGATTTCAGAGTCCTGCTATCGCGTGTCGATGGAATGGACGGTGTCAACTGATCGGAAAGCGCGACGAAAACCTGGGACTGGAAGACTTCTACCTGAGAACCTACCTTCTCGAATGGGACGTCGGCAAAGGCGTGACTGAGGTGTACACTGTGCAGCAAAGGCTCGGAGGGCCTCGACTTCGGACCAACATTGAGAACGGCGGTGCCTTCAGCGTTTTGACGAAGCGTGTCACTGGCTCCTGTTTCAGTTGCTTGGTGGAACTGGAATGAACGCCCAATAGTGTGGAAACGACCTCGCATATCAACGACTGGAAACGGGCTGAATCTCTCCTAGCAGCGGAAAGACGAACGCTGGAGATGATCGCCGGCGGAGCTTGCCTGACGGTCGTCCTTGAGAATTTGTGCAATGCGATTGACGCTCAATCTTCAGACGTCATGTCATCGGTGATGCTGATGGACCCTGACGGAAAACGGTTGTGGCCGACACCCGGTCAACGGATCCCGAAGGAATGGATTTCGGCGATCACTCCGCTGCCCATCGGACCGCGCATGGGTTCGTGCGGTACAGCCGCATGCCGAAAGCAGCGGGTAATTAGTCCTGACATTGCCAGTGATCCTTTGTGGTCAGGAACCCCAGCCGAGAAGTACCGAGAGATCGCCTTGCGAAACGGCCTTCGAGCAGCTTGGTCCCAGCCCATCATTTCGAAAAGCAACGAACTGCTCGGCACTTTTGCGATGTACTATGCCCAACCCACAAGTCCCAGCGCCAGCGATCTGCAATTGATCGAAGGAGCCGGCCACATCGTTCTCATTGCAACTGAAGCAGACCGATCTCGACTCGCGTTAAAAAATGCATTCGACGAGCTTAAGGCCTCGAAAGCTCAACTGGAAAGAATCCTCAATACGATGCCCACCGTCGCGTGGCGAGGCGAACCGGATGGCAGCATCAATTATTTCAACCAACGATGGCATGACTACACCGGACTTTCACCAGAAGAATCGCACGGGTGGGGATGGACAGTCATCATCCACCCCGCAGATAAGCAAAGAGCGATGGACAAGTGGCTGCTCCAGGTCCTCCCTTCGAGAAAAGCGGCAGAGATCGTAGCGCGTCTGCGCCGCTTCGACGGCGAATACCGCTGGTTCATGGTACGCGTCGAACCGTTCTTCGATGAATCGGGGAATCTCATCCATTGGTATGGAACGGAAACCGACATCGAGGATCTGGAGCGGGCGCAAGTACGGCTCCGCAGGGATGAACAGGAACTCCGGCAAATGACGGATGCCATTCCTCATGCCATTGTCGTGCACCGACCAGACGGCACACCAATCCATGCGAACCAAGTGGCCCTTGAATACACCGGCCTTACGCTTGCAGACGTCCAAGCCGAGGGCTTCCTCGAGCGAATTCTTCACCCGGACGATCTGAAGCGGGTGCGGGAAGACCACCAAAAAGCGATCGCGATAGGAAATCCGTTTGACACCGAACGACGTCTTCGGCGCAACGACGGACAATATCGCTGGTTCCTAATCCGATACAACCCTCTGCGCGACGATGACGGCCATGTCATTCGGTGGTATGCCACGGGAACTGACATTGAGGACCGCAAGCAAGCCGAAGAAAAGATGCGGAACGAAAATTTAGCGTTGCGCGAGGTGATCGCGGATCCTTCGATGTTCGACGAAATCGTTGGATCTTCCGAGTCTCTTCGCCGCGTACTGTCCCAGGTAGAGAAAGTGGCTCGAACGGATTCTACGGTTCTCATATTGGGAGAAACCGGAACGGGAAAGGAACTCATCGCTGGCGCCATCCACAAGCGGTCGAACCGCTCTTCCCGTGCGTTCATTCGGGTGAATTGTGCAGCGATTCCGGCTTCGCTGATCGCATCCGAACTGTTCGGGCACGAAAAGGGCTCCTTTACGGGAGCATTACAGCGGCGCTTGGGGAGGTTTGAAGCTGCCGCTGGCGGTACGATATTTCTGGACGAGATTGGGGACCTGCCTGCGGATACTCAGCTTGCGCTGTTGCGAGTGCTGCAAGAGAGAGAATTCGAACGCATCGGGAGCAATCACCCAATTTCCGTGGATGTGCGCGTGATAGCGGCGACGAATCGGGACTTGAAAGCGGCCGTATCGGCGGGGACGTTTCGTCAAGATTTGTACTATCGGTTGAATGTCTTCCCCGTAGAAATCCCTTCTCTTCGGGACCGAGTGGATGACATTCCGATGCTTGTTGAGTACCTGATTGAGCGCTACGCAAGGAAAGCGGGAAAAAAGATCAGGCACATCAAGAAGACAACCCTGGAACTGTTTCAACGTTACGATTGGCCCGGCAACATTCGCGAGTTACAGAACGTTATTGAGCGTGCGGTGATCCTTTGCGATGGAGAACAGTTCGCGGTTGACGAGAGCTGGTTGAAGCCGGAGTCACACCAGCCGTCCGTGCCGACGGATGCGGCCCCCAGCACGTTGGCCGAGGGTCAGCGGGCACTTGCCCAGCGTGAAAAACAAATGATCGAAGCCGCGTTGGCCGCATGCAAGGGCCGAGTCTCAGGCCCGTCCGGCGCTGCTGCGAGACTTGCAATACCCCGGCAGACGCTCGACTCAAGAATCAAGGCCCTGCAGATCAACAAGCACCGGTTTAAGGTGCTTTAGAGCTCTTCCATGCTGCCTGGCGGACAGTGGTTCGATGCCGAACCGCTTCACCACGAAAATTCCAATCACCACGAAAATCGCCGTCACTACGGGTTGTGCGACGAGAGACGGCGGCTCCTGCGTCGGAGCCAATGCGTGGACAGCCGGTAAGGTCACGCAAGCATCGCTCCTACGCCCTCGTTTCCCTGCTGAAACTTGAGCAATTTCTGTAGTTCCGGCACAGCCGCCCCGTGCAAACACTCAGAAATTGAGCG
>DASVWZ010000051.1:0-1507 GCA_036392935.1 Terriglobales bacterium
GGTATGCGGTTCCCTCTTCGGATGGCTCGTCCATTTTTTACCTGAAGTCTGATAGCAGTGGAATTTTTCGCGCAGGAAAATCAGGTCTGAACGAAGAGTTGGTATATAAGAACGAAGACGCTAGTGTCCTGAGTTATAAGAAATATAAATAAGTGGCATCCCGCGTGCATCGGGATTACAACGAGGAGGATCCCGATGCGCCTTGGACGCCCGATTCCCGAGTTGATCTTGAGTGCCCACGAGCAGGAAACGCTGGAACGATGGGCGCGCCGCCCGAGCTCGGCGCAGGCCTTGGCCTTGCGGGCGCGCGTCATTCTGGCCTGCGCGACGGGCAAAACGAACACGCAGGTGAGCGCCGAAATGCGACTGAGCAAGCCGGCGGTGGGCAAGTGGCGCAGCCGCTTTGTGGCGCGGCGTCTGGACGGGCTGCTGGACGAACCGCGCCCGGGAGCGCCGCGCAAGATGAGCGACGCCGATGTAGAGCGTGTGCTGACTCTGACGTTGGAGAAACGCCCGCCCGATGCCACGCACTGGTCCACGCGTTCGATGGCCAAGCGCAGCGGATTGAGCCAGAGCGCGGTGAGCCGCATCTGGCGCGCCTTTGCCTTGCAGCCGCACCGCGCCGAAACCTTCCAACTCTCGAAGGACCCGCTGTTCATTGAAAAAGTGCGAGATATCGTGGGTTTGTATCTCGATCCGCCGGACAAGGCGCTGGTGCTGTGCGCCGATGAAAAAACGCAGATTCAGGCGCTGGATCGCTCGCAGCCGCTGTTGCCCCTGCGTCCGGGGCAGGCCGAACGGCGCACGCATGACTACGTGCGCCACGGCACGACCTCGTTGTTTGCCGCCCTGGAGGTGAAGAGCGGACGCGTGCTGGTAGATTTCCATGCGCGCCATCGTTCGGTCGAGTTTCGGAAATTCTTGGACCGCATCGAGGCGGCGGTGCCCGCGGCTCTCGATGTGCACTTGATCTTGGACAACTATGCCACGCACAAAACGCCTTTGATTCATCGTTGGCTGGCTCGCCACCCGCGCGTCCACGTGCACTTTACTCCGACGGGCGCTTCCTGGCTCAATCTGGTCGAGCGCTGGTTCGCGGCGCTGACGGAAAAGCAGATTCGTCGAGGCGTGCACCGCTCGACACGGGAACTGGAAGAAGCCATTCGCCGCTATATCGAAGCGACCAACCATCGTCCGAAGCCCTTTGTTTGGACCAAAACCGCCGACGAAATCCTGGCCAGCGTCGGCCGCTTTTGTAAACGAATCTCTGACTCAGGACACTAGACTGTTGGCCTTTTCAAACTGTCAAAACTAACAGTCCAGTAGCTACCCGATTTTCATGGCGAAGCCCGTTCGGATGGCGCTGATCGGGCCATCGCTCCACCCCTGAGAGACCGATGTTGGGTCAGTTGTTTAGGGCGGGGAGTTTACATCCCGGCTGCTTGACCGGATAATCCTCTCTCCCAATGTCAACCTGCCGTCCTCCAAAGGGTTTTGTTCACCGAGG
>DASVWZ010000052.1:0-34710 GCA_036392935.1 Terriglobales bacterium
ATATGGTTCAGCGGGATGGGCGGATCAGGTGCGATGCAGACGTCGGCAGTCGACAGGTATTGCAGCACTTCTTCGTCGGAAATACGCCCGGTAAACTTTACGGTTCCATTGAGGCCGATGGATTGGGAGAGTTCGTTGAGCTGGGCCCAGCAATCCCCCTTGCCGATGAGGGCGAAGGCGACGTCTTTGTTGCCGCGAAGTTGCTCGAGGTGATGAGCGGCCCAGACTACACGATCGACGCCGTCCTGCACGCTCATGACGCCCAGATATGCGACCAGAAAAGGGCGTCCGCGCTTCAACTCCAGCTGGGGAGTGGTTCGCCGGAAATATTCGAGGTCGGGGCCGCTGCGAACGATGGCCAGTTTTTCGGGCGGAACGCCACCGCGGGAACGAGCAATGTCGTAGACCGATTGGTTGGTGGCCAGAACCAGATGCGCCGCCCGATGGGTGTAGCCTTCGAGCTTGACCAAAAGACGCCAGACCCAATCGCGACGCTTGAATTTGGTTTCGTAGGTTTCCGGACAAAGGTCGTGTTGATCGAAGACAAATTTTTTTCCGAACCACCCAAACGGCTTGTATAGCAGGAAAAACAGGTCGGGTGGATTGGCGGCGTGGACATAATCGAACCCATGCTTCAGTGAAACCCAGAGCATGAGGGCAAAAGTGCAGGAAAGCGCCCAACCATACTCCAGAATGTAACCGAGGCCGCCACTTCCCTGCCAATAAAGTGGGTATCGGTAGACGTGAACGCCGTGATAGTTTTCGTAGCCGGTCAAATCCTGGTGGTCGCCGCGAGGGCAAATGACGCTGACCTGGTACCCTGCGTCCTGCAGGGCGGCCGCCTC
The DNA here is from genome assembly GCA_036392935.1 of Terriglobales bacterium. Taxonomy (GTDB): domain Bacteria; phylum Acidobacteriota; class Terriglobia; order Terriglobales; family Acidobacteriaceae; genus DASVWZ01. The sequence continues at coordinate 846 of DASVWZ010000052.1, forward strand.
TTGACGCATGCGGCGGTCCATGGGAAAGGACAGGTTCTCGATCAGCATCAGGATGCGGCGATGATGCGGGCGCCGGTTCGGATCGTTATTAGAGGATGAATTCATTTCTGCAACTGCAATAGGAGCAAACTTAGAGCACTGAGCATTGTAGCCTGTCCCCAGTGAAAGCATGGTGCGCGGTTCACGTAGGATTTGTGCCGTTGGAAGTAAAAATATCCGCTGGAGTCTTGCATGTTAGCGATCGTCCATTCAGCGACCCTGACCGCAGTCAGCAATGCGTCTGGTGTTCTCGCGCTGAAGCGGCACAAAGTTTCGATGCTCTGTGAGGCACACTGAATATCAATGGGGAAAACATTGTTGTGGTAGTAGGCGGGGCAACCGTCAGGTTGAAAGAAATGGCGGTAATAAAATTCCCATCCGCGCTGGCAGGCGGCGCGAAAGCGAGTGTCTCCGGTGCCTTCTTCGTAATCGAGCAGGCTGTCGAGAACGTAGGCGGTGTGCCAGTTATCGATCCAGTGCAGATTGGATTGCTCACCGTAAAACCATGAACCGTCAGGGTTCTGATGGCCGGCCGTGTAGGCCAACGCCTCGGTTGCCGCCTGTTTCAGTTCGGCTTCCTGCGTGTGTTTGTAGACGCGTGAAAGCAACGCCGCGCCGAGCGCATTCGCGTTGTGCACGCGCACATCGGCGTGGGAAACGTAGCTGATGCAGGTGCCCTTTTCGTCGGGATAGCGCGGCAGATCACGAAGAATGAATTCGCAGATGCCTCGGGCTTCTTTCAGGTCGGACTCGGCGCCGGTGAGTTCGAAGGAATCGACGAACGCATACCCGATGAGAGCACTCCAGACAATCGTAGGAAAATTGGCGGGGAGATAGTAAGTTCGGGTCTGGTAATCGAAGTGATTGCCCCAGCATGGGCCGGAAAATCCTTGGCTGCGGTTCGAGCGCAGCCAATTGAGACAGTAGTCTGCTTTTTCGTGGAGCTTTTTCGCCGGCTGAAACTGGCTCCAGCGAAGATATCCGCGGGCGAGAAATCCCATGCCCTTTGTAGTGGTCGCGGGACGGATGCCAATCCACGGGCGCACATTGAACGGCGCGCGCTTTACCGCTTGCACGAGCGCCTGACGGCCGAACTTGGTACCGAACGTCAGGGGCCGGAGAAAACTGCTCAGGCCATCGAACGGCTCGTACCCGGTGTAGTCGTGCTTTTCAATCCAGGTGTCGAGGCGCTCAAGCGCGGTGGTAATCTGGGCGAGCGTTTGCGGAGAGACATTGGCGCGTTTAGGCGAAACTCCGGGGCTGCTTGCTTGTAATGTGGAAGTCTCTGTCATTTCGTTCGATTTGCGGTCACCCGGCGAGGACTCCGCAAGACTTGACCATATCGCTTGCGAGTGGAACGCGGCCAATCGACGCGCCTGTGTCAGTATAAGATTGCTGCCACAGTTCGAGCGTCATCAGCGCCCAAAGCCGGATGGTGAAGTCTCTTTCGCCGTTCATCGTTTGTCTTACCATTTGGCTCACCGCCGCCGGATTAAGCAGTCCGCGCCGGCGAACGGTTTCCTCTGACAAAAGATCTTGCATCATGGGGCGAAGTTCGTTGCGCATCCAGGAGCGAACCGGCAAACCGAAGGCGGCTTTGCGGCGGCGAAGAACGCCCTCGGGCAAACGCTTTTCCATGGCGCGCCTTAAGATGCGTTTTTGCGTGAGCCCAGAAATTTTTGCATCTGGCGGAAGCTGCAAAGCGAAATCGATCACTTCGTTATCGAGGAAAGGAACGCGGACCTCGATGGATGCGGCCATGCTCAGCTTATCGGCAACGTTGAGATTGAGATCGGGAAGAAATGTCTTAACGTCGGCGTAGAGAACCTGATCGAGTGCGTCGGCGTCTTTGACGTTTGTGAACAATTCGGTCATCTTTTGCCGCCAATCGGCTTCGACTGCTTCCGACCTCAACTCAGGAGCCAGAAGATGGTTGAGTTCACCTGCCTCGCAAAAGCTGCGTGCGCGGGCAAACTGGTCGGATGGTTCGAGGCCTGCGGCCTGAATGTATTTCTCTGAAACGCGGCACAGGCCGAGCAGTAATCCGGGTGAGACGAGAGGAACAAACTTACGGTTCTTTTCAAGAGCGCGGACCAAACGCAGAATAATGCCGCGGCGAAGCGACGCGGGCATGCCCGAAAGCAGTTTCGCGAAGCGGTGAATCATGTGCACGCGGTAGCCACCGAATAATTCGTCGGCGCCCTGACCGCTCAGCAAGACTGTCACTTCAGGCTTGGCGGCGGCACAGATCAGATAGGTGCTGACGGTGTGCGGGTCACCCACGGGATCGTCAAGGTAGTAGGCAACTTTTGGAAGCAGGTTGACGACGTCGGGCTCGACTTTGATTTGGTGCAACTCTGCGCCGAACTTGTCGGCAACCATGGCGGCGTAGAAGGCGTCGTCGGCCGATTGTTCCAAACGCCCGTGCCGCTCGGGATAGGCGATGTTGTAGGCTTTGAGTTTTCCCTGGTGAACGCGCGCCGCACAGGCAAGAATTGCGCTGGAATCGAGGCCACCACTGAGAAAGAGTCCGACGGGAACGTCGCTGACCAACTGGCGGCGCACGGAGTCTTCAAGCGTCGAATACAAGCGCGCAGACAGTTCGTCGATTCCGGCGGAAAGCGGCGGGCGGGGTGTCGCATCCCAATAACGAGTAATCGAGACGTTTCCTTTTTTCCAGGAGAGAAAATGGCCTGGTTCGAGCTTGCGGATATGTTTGAACAATGTGCGCGGCGCGGGAACATATTGCAGGTCGAGATAGTTGGCCAGCGCAATGGGATCGATCTCACGGCTGATTTCAGGGACCTGCATTAGCCCTTTGATCTCGGAACAAAAATATAATCGCGGGCCTCGCTGACAGTAATACACCGGCTTGATGCCGACGCGATCACGGAACAACAGCAACTCTTGCCGTTTCGAATCCCAGATCGCGATGGCGAACATTCCGTTGAGATGGTCGACCACGCCCGCACCGCAATCTTCATAAAGATGAACGATGACTTCAGTATCGGTGCGCGATTTGAATTTGTGCCCACGGCGCAGCAACTCCTCGCGGAGTTTGGAGAAATCGAAGACCTCGCCGTTGTAAGCGATCCATACGGATTCGTCTTCGTTCGACATGGGCTGGTGGCCGGCATGGCTTAGGTCGATGATGCTGAGCCGGTTGTTGCCGAGGCCGACCGAGTTCTCGACAGCGTTTCCGCTAACGAAGATTCCGGTATCGTCGCGCCCGCGATGGCGGGTCACTGCCAGCATGGACTGCAGCAGTTCACGATCGACCACTCCGGCCATTCCTGCGATTCCGCACATAAAATTTGCTTAGTTGCTGCTCGATGCTTCGGCCGAACTCGCGACCGGCATTTCAATGGGGTCAGCGGATTCATCATGGATTACCACGGCAGAAGGTTCACCGCTCGAGATCGACCTCAGAATTGCGAAGGTCGCTTCAGTGACTTCGACGATCTCGTGAAATGGGATGGGCGCTCCGCGACCGGATTTCATGGCCTCTAGTGTCAGCTCAAATTGCCGCCGATGGCCTTTATCCTTTGCCGCCTTGATCTGCTCGGTTTTCATTCCACGCGCAAGGTTGAGGATCTCGAAGTCTTCGAGTTGAGCGATGGCGCCTTCGCACATGACTTCGAAGCGCTCTTTTGCAACTTTGGGATCGCCATTGGCCAAGTAGCTCAAATTGGCGATCGAACCGTCTTCGAAGGTTAAGGCTGCAATAACATTGTCGCGGTTGTAGCGTGCGCCATCGGGCAGCGCGCAGGCTGAAACCGAACGGATGGGACAGCCGACCAGCCATCGCGCCCAATCGACAAAGTGACAGAGCTCGCCGATGATCCGTCCACCTTCTTCCGCTTGCTGCACCCAATGTTCACGCGGGATGAAACCGGCGTTGACTCGGGCTTGCACAAACATCGGTTCTTGCCTGCCGGCAAAGAATTGGCTGATTTTCTCGCTGGTGGGCGCGAAGCGGCGGTTGAATCCGACCATGAGAAAGGCTGCGGCGCCTCGATCTGAAGACTTCTGGGTTGCTTGCTGGATCGAGCGAAGCTGCGCAGTATCCACGGCCAACGGCTTCTCTACAAAAACCGCTTTGTCCGCTTCGATCGCTGAGACAACGTAGGCGGCGTGACTGCTGTGTCGCGATGCGATGAAAACAGCGTTAATGGCGGGATCAGAAAGCAACTCGGCCGGTGTCAGCGCGCGCTGAAAACCAAAGTTCTTGCGCGCAGACTCCGCGGCCACGCCTGAAGCAGTCGCCACTGCCCCGAGGGTAATTGTCTTGTTCGCTCGCAGCGCCGGGAAAATAGTGCTCTTGGCGAATCCGCCTGCGCCGATACAGCCGATGACCAATTTGTCCGAGCGTTTACGAGCAACGATTTTCGGCCGGTTCGCGACGGCTTGAGCAGCGTCGCTGGTGCCATAGTCGAGTATCGCTGTGTAGGCTTTGCCGGAGAGTAGATCTTCATACGCTCGATCTGCCTCTTGCGCGGGATAACGAACTTCAACCAGACGAGACACATCGATCGCACCGGAGGCAAGCGAATCAACCACTGCTTCCATGTTTCGGCGTTCTGTCCAGCGCACATAGCCGATCGGATAGTCGTTCCCGTGTTCTTCGTAGCTGGGATCGTAGCGACCGGGGCCATAGGAGCGGGAAAGCTTGAGGCTGATTTCCTTGTGATACAAGCTGCGGCGCGACACTCCCATGCCGACGTCGCCAACCACGACAATGCGTCCACGATCGCGCAGCAGACTCGACGCTTGCTCGACCGGTTCGGCGGATTGCGTGGACGCGGTGATAATGGCGGCATCCGCACCATAGCGTGAAAAATTGCGGACTGCATTTGCGAGTTCCGGGTCCGTGGTCTGAAATGCCAGTTGCGCGCCCCATGACAGCGCTTTCTCGGCACGGGTTGGATCACGATCGATAGCGATGACTCGGCACCCGGCAGCGCGTGCCAGTTGCATGGTCAACACGCCCACCAGACCGGCTCCAATCACGATCACGGTCTCGCCAAGAACGATATTGGCCTGCCGCACGCCTTGCAGGGCGATGGCGGCGATTGTGGTGAGCGAAGCGGCCTCGAGCGAAACCTGTTGTGGTATTCGTACCGCAAGATTTTTCGGAACCCAATTTACCTCGCAATGACTGGCGTAGCCAACTCCGCCGCAGGCGACGCGATCCCCGATCTGAAAATCGCCGACTCCTTCTCCGACTGCGATCACCGTTCCGGAAGAGCTATAGCCGAGCGGGCCAAGGTTATCGAGGCGTGTTTGTACTTGGCGATACGCGGCTGGAATGCCGTTCACACGGGCGTAGTCCAGCACCTGTTTCACCAAGTCCGGGCGCTTCATGGCGCGGTTCAACAAAGAACTTTCCGCAGCCTCGATGGAAGCTTTCTCGGTTCCTGAACTTATGGCAGAAAAAGCAGTTCGCACGAGGATCCCGCCCGGCCGCAGTTCTGGCTGCGGGACGTCGTACGTCCCGATTTCACCGCTTCGCATGTTCTGCAAGATTGCTCGCATAATTTCTTCTGAAGACGACGTGGGCCGGACCGCCGAAGCCGTTTAGTGCGTTACTGATTCACGGTTAGCGCTTCCTCCGGCTCGACCGCATGAACAAACTTTTTTCCCGCCAACAATCCGGCTATAAGTCTGCCCAGTTGCTGGGTTCGTACATCCCAAGTACCCGCTTTCACGAAGGACTGACGTAAGGCAGCATCCCGCGGCGCATCATTTTTCAGTGCGTCTTCAACCGCAACGATGAATTCGCCGGGAGTGCGATAGATGCGTAATCCCGGCGTCTCCAGGTACTCGTGCAACGGCGCGATCACCACTGGCTTTCCTGTGGCCATATACTCGCGCACTTTGATGGCACTGCCGTAGCTGGTGAATTCGTTGCTGATCCTCCACGGAAGGACAAAAACGTCCGCCTGCCGAACATAGGACGGCAATTCCGAATAAGGCTTGGACCCCAAGAAGTGAACATTGGGCGCAGAGATCTGAACCAGGTTGGATTTGTTGCCAATGAAAACCCAATGCCACTGCGGGCGCCGTTTCGCGACCTCCTCAATGAGCGGAACATCCATGATGTAATCCATCCAGCCCATGTAGCAAAGAATTGGGCGCGGGATGCTTGCGATATCGCGAGCTGTATGCGGGGCCACGGTCGCGAAATGATCGAAGTCGACCGCCTGTTCAAGAAAATAGCGGTGGGGCACATCGGACTCGTCAAACAGTTTTCGCCCGGAATACATGACGATGTCGGATATTTTTTTCAAGCGCGCATCCATGTCCTGAATCACACAGCGTGAAAGTGCGCTGTCTTCATTGGCATCGTACTTGTCGGAGACTTGGTAAAGGATTATTTTCGCATTCAATCTTTCGGCGATGTCAACCGCCGACGGAATCGCCACCCAAACGATCGGCCGCTCGATGCCGACGATTTTCATTGCCAGCCGCATCTGCAATGAAAGCAAGACGCGATTGAAAGCCCGGATGGCGCTTGAGCCGAAAAACGGCACGATGACGGGCGTCATGACGTACGGGCCTTCTGGCGCTCGCTTCAACCAACGCATGTAACTTTTTAGCTTCCGCCGGATCTTCAGAAAAAAATCGCGATTGCCGATCGATGGCAGGCCAAGGGTAAGAGAATTGACGAAGATCACTTTGTTGTCGCGCGAAAACCGCGTCATAATGTGGCGCTTCGAGTGCGGATGGTGATACCACCAGTCCTCACCTGCAAAGCAAATGATGCCTTCGTCTTTAATGCCGTAGTCCATGATCTACGTCGGTAAATCTTCCCAAGAAATGGCTGAGTAAAGTGTAAATGGCGGGATGAAAGTTCCGCTTACGACAATCACACCAGACTCGCTGATCGACCCAAAGGCGCTCGATGTTTGCGCAGTGTCTGAACTCAAGCTCAGTTCACTGGCTGCGCGAAAAGTCATCGTCACCCTCGAAGGGCCGTGTATCGAACAACTGACGAGTTCACCGCAGTCCTGCCTTATCGCAATCTGGCAATGACTCGGCAAGTGAAACCGTGCTGCGAACGTGTGCTTGCCATAACCCGTCAGTTCATCGTCGAGCGTCAATTGCCGCTGGCCGTTCCACCTCATGATGCGCTTATGAATAATGCCGAGCCTGTGATATCCGTCGTGGGATGCCGAAAGAACAACTTCGCCGTCGAGGTTTTCCATGGTGATGGGGCTGAGCTGCGCATCGTCAGAAATTGAGAACAAGCCGCCGGGGGACTTCGAGAACCGGTTCTGCTCCTCATCGTCTATCTGAATGGTATTGTGCGCAGCGGTCGCTCGAAAACGATTTCTCAAACTGGCATTCCGGGTATACCCGGCACATCCAGAATCGACAAAAAGATGATGGTTGCCGAGGTTAAGAAGAACACTCAATTTGTCGTTGTGGGTGTGACTGCCCTTGCCGGCCATTCCGTTGGGGATGGCGAGGAAGACAGCTTCTGCGTCGCTGGATTTGACAACTGCGACTCCCGAATTGCGAAATACCCGAACATTCTCCGCCACAGTATCGTTGCCGACAGAGGTTACTCTATCCACATTCGCGTAGCAGACCGCATCGTCTGCAGGACTGCCTCCGGGCATGTCGAACAACGCCTCTCCGATGCCCAGTTGATCGGCAACTCGTAGTGAATAACGATTCTCCAGTGCCATCATCGTTTCCAGGTCGTCAGTCAGAAGTTCTACCCTGCCGTCATCACAGTCGCCAACGTGAGCCAGCCGTCCCTGTGGATCGGCCAAGGCGGCGACATACTTGTACATGCGCTTGAGCCGCTCTGAGAATTCTTCGGTCGGGCCAGTTCCCTGGGCTTTCATTAAAAGAAAAGCACTGGTGAACATTTGCAGAACAAGGAGGTGATATCCAAAGGACGCCTCAAAGTCACCGCCGTCTTCGTACACCTGATGAAACATCTCCCGCCCAACCAAGTTAGCGTAAAGCCTGCGGCGCGCTTTCATTTGCGGGCCATCCAGGTATGAAGAAAGGCAGAGCAACCCGACGACGTTGCTCAGGTAGTGATTGCTGCGGGATAGATGCGAGAATTCGTTATGTGCCTCGATGAATAAAAGATGCTTCCACAAATTGGAAGTCACTTGCCGCAACCAGGGTGCGTCGTCCGCACCCCATGGTAAAGCCAGCTCCAGAAAGAAACAGATACTCATCGCTCGCAGCGCCGCTTCCATGGCGATGGTCCAGTTCACTCCCGCGCCGGATGGATTTTTCTCAATCCAATCGGACAGCAGATCTTTGCCGGCGGCGCGATAACGCTGATCGCCACTGAGGCGCCATGCCTTGCCCAATACGGGAAGAAATTGCATTCTCGACAATTCCCACGGCACTTTTACGTCGGAGCCGTCATGGCGTACCACTTGCAAGTTCTCTGAGCGCGTCTTCGGCCAGCTTTTACCGGAGACAAAATCGAAATCCCATCGCGGCGGAAGCCCGAGCTTGACCGGGCCGTATGCGAACCATGGAAATTGCCCGTCGCAAACCGCATCGGCATACGCCATGATCGCGTTTTGCGTTCTCTGGCTCAAATGCAGCAAATTCGGGCAGTAATAGCCCGCCGGGCGGAAGACGACTGGACACTCCGGCCTTTCAAGCTGCTTTTGCAGGTTGAGCTGCCGCCAACGCTTGGTCGTTCTCCAAACAGCTTCCTGTGCAAGCCTGATGGGGGATTCGCGTCGCAGCCTGACCAGCAGTTTACTCAGTCTATTTCCTCCACTCATGACACTGGGGTGCTGGCAAGGGGTATCCTCAAGACCCACGTAAGGACGAAATCGTCCCTGAATTGCTTACGAAGCCGCTCCGCTCAAATTTTCAGCACTAAGTTTCAGACGGGCGCGGCGAATAACATCCGAATTAAGGATCAACGCCAGAAGATAAGAAAATGACGACACGATGGACGCTCCGGCTATTCCGTATTGCGGAATGACCCAGAGGTTCACCATGAAGTTGGCGGCGCAGCAGATGGCCCAGTTGATCACCACCTGGCGCGGAAAGCCAATGCTGTTGAGGAACTGGACTGCAACGGCGTGCATGCTAAGGAACAACATTCCCGGCATCAGCAGGACAAACGCCGAGGCAGCGGGCAGAAAAGCCGCTCCAAACAACAGGCGTACCAGCGGATGCGCTAACAAAGAAGCGATCAAAATCAAAGGAAGCAGCAAAGCGACCGTACCCCATACCGCACGCCAAGTCATGCGCAGTTTTGCACGAACATCTTTCATCGCCGCAAGCTTAGGGAAAAGCAGAAAGCCGACCACCGCGGCGAGAACCGAAACGTAATCGGCCATCGACGAAGCGATCGAATAATAACCGGCCTGCTCCGCGCCAAGCATGTGTTGCACCATAAACAGATCGCCCCGTAATACCAGAAAGCCCAATAGAGCCACCATGTAGGCTTTGCCTGCATAATCTATGCTGCCCAGGAAAAGTTCGCGCGACATCCACCGCTCGTCAGAATCAAAACGCGGCCGCAAGCGGTGCCACGCCCACAGACAGCAAAGCACAAGAGCGATCAAACTGGTCGCAAATAGGCTGGCGGTGTCAGTCCTCCTCGCAGCGATAAGCCCCACGATCAGCGCCAGGGGCAGCAACTTGCTGACCATCTCGAGCAGGTTGTATCCACGGACATCATGCGACCCGAGCATCAGGTGCTGTAGGAGCAGATACGCAAGGCCAAAAGGGATCCAGATGAGCGCCAGCATAAGCATGACGCCGTGCAAGGAGATCAATCGAGGGTAGGCCAGGAACACACCCGCCATGACCACGGCGATCAACCCGCCGAATCCAAAGCTTATGGCAAGGCTGTTTCCCGCTAGAGACCTGAGTGACTGCGGCGCTTGAGCCACCAAATAGACGTTCGCAGTGTGCAACCCCAGGTTTCCGAATTGGACACCCAACAGTCCCGTCGTCATCGCCACTGCGTAAATGCCGCGTCCCTCTGGGCCAAGCAGTCGCGCGATCATGACCGTGGTGATTAAACCGGCAATGCTGAGCAAAATGCGGGTGGCATAAGTCTCCGCCACCTTGTGGACAAAATCCGAAGAGCGGGCTGCCCGCAGATGGCGGCGTAAAGATGACTCGCGGTTCTCGGCCGCCAGGGCGGCCGTCGCGACATTGGCATCTATTTTGGAGGACTCTAATTGCACCGGTGGATTCGCGTTTGCTCGTTTACTGCAAGGTCGAGGAGGGCAGAACACTTAAGGCTGCGCTGGCCTGCTCCCGGACGGATGTGCGCGGGACAAAATCGAGTACACGCCCGGCATTTTGTCGCCAGGTGTGCCGCTCGAGTGCCACATTGCGGGCGTTGTGCCCCAAAGTATTTCGCAATCCCGGGTTCCCTGCCAAAAGATCGATAGCGGAGACCAGCTCACGAACATTGCCAGGTTCTACCAGCCATGCACTCCGGCCATGCTCCAGTACTCGCGCCAACTGATCCAACTGGCTGGCCACGATCCCTTTGGCCATCGCCATATATTCGAACAGTTTGGTGGGAGATCCAAAAAACGGCTTGCCGTCAGGCATCGGGATGTGGGGAGAAACCAAAATGTCCGACGCATCAAGATGTGCCGGCACACGCGCATGAGGAACCAGTCCGGTAAACAACACCTGCTTGCCGGCATAAGTTTGCAACTGGTGCCGGGCTTCCGCGTGAAGCGGACCATCGCCTATCAAAAGAAAACGCATTCCCAGTGAACTTGTGCGCAGCAATTCCTGAATAGCCTCGACCAGAACCTCGACACCGTGCCAACGATCGAAGGTTCCGACGAACGTGATGACAAGTTCGTCCTTTGCGATTCCCAACTCGCTACGAATCTCGTTTCCGCCACAGTTGGGATGAAACACATCAGGATCAACGCCGTTCGGATTAACCAGAATCCGTTCTTCCGGAATACCCTGCTCCAATAACTCCTGTTTCGAGGGGTCTGATACGACAACAACGTGGTGCGCGCAGCGAAGCGAGGCCTGTTCGCACAACTGCATCCATCGCGAAAATCGTGGCGCATCCCAATGCTTCGCTCCCCAGACTTCTGAACCGTTGTATTCCAAAACTAACGGAACCCGAAGCCAGCGAGACAACAGAACACCGCCAACCACAAACCTACCGTGACGCTGATAAACCGCACCCACGTTTCGCCCTCGCAGCAGCTTTCTTACCGCAAACACAAATCGCAGGTTGTAGGACAGAGCCAGAGATTCGCGCAAGAGATAGAATCGCCGCTTTGCCGGAATCGCATGCTCTGTGAAGTGCCGGCCGGGGAGCGGGCGGCCAGAAAAAATCTCACAAGTACCCCCGGCCAAAACCAATCCGGAAAGAAACCCTTCTACATGACTCATGGCCCCACCGGCGATGGCTTTATCCAGAGGGAATGGATAAAGGTAGGCAAGATCGATTTCCTGCGGACGCCTATTGGCATTGACCGCGGCGGGCTGCGAACCGATGAGTCTGATCAGCCATAAGCTGGCCAGCAGAACAAATGAATCGGAGATAGAGCTCAGGATTACCTTGGGCAACATCCAGGGCCAGGACCACCGTCCGTATGTGAGAACGCTACCGTCGGCATCGGCAACCACCGTGGTACGGCAACGGTGCAGCAGGCTTGACCACGCAACCAGTTGCGGCTCTTGCAAATCAGAGAGGTTCTGCACAAAGAAGACTAGCGCCCGTCCTTGCAGCTTTCTCAAACCTCGCACTTGCCCACGCCATCCGGATTCACGGAGTTCGCGCTTGGAGAGAAAAATACGATCGCACCCCGCATAGTTGGAGACAACATATCGCTCTGCATCCTCCTGCGCGCCACTCAGCATGAGAATGTAAACGGGATCACGACTCATAAATTCCCCGACATAAGCTCGGCATGCGAACCGGTCGCGGCGCCATTGCCGGTGATGCCGAATTTGTAGAAAAGCATCAGCACAAAAAGGTACCAGTAATTGACGTCCATTGAGTAGATGATGGACAAGGTCAACCCATTAATCGTGTACCCCAGAAATGCGAACAAGAACCATCGCCACGCCGTATTCCCATCCGGACCCTTCGATTGCCGCAGCTTCCAGAAGCAGCGAACCAAGAAAATCTGGGAAAGTAACCACGGAACGAAGCCGATAAGACCAGTCTCGGCGAGCACCTCGCCCACGCTGCTGTGGGGGGAATCTACCGATATGACATCCTGGTAGAAGGTTACGTATTTGGTGCTCTGGGCAGCGTCAATATAATTGTTCAGGCCAACACCGGTGAGAGGGTTATCGGCAAAAAGCGCGAACGTCTGCTTATATGCGGCGACGCGGCCAAAGAGATTATAGGAATCAGTGCGTTCTTCATAAATCACGGGGAGGACTAGGCGCACCAGCAGAACTAAAAACCCGAAGGCAAGCACCACCATCATGCGGCGTTGCCTGCGCCTGCCCACCTGGAAGAAGAGCGCATCCAACACGAACATCACCGCTAACGAAATCATGGCGGAGCGGAACAGTGGCAGCAGCACTGAGGCCAGGGCCGCTGCAATGCCGATCCGGTGCAGTGCCCTCTGCCACCGGGGCATGCTTGCGCCAAGTACATTCTTTACGAACAACAGGAATACCAACGAAACGGTTCCGAATATCGCGAGTGAGTTGTCAGAACCGAAGGGGCCATTGGGTCGAATCAAGAATATAAACATGTTGCCGGCATTAACGATACCTCCTCCGGTTACCGGCAACAGATCGTCCTGCAACAAAATCTCGGCGAATCCAATTCCGGCAACGTAAACCGACGCAATGCAAGTCAAGGCGTGCAGAATGGGCAAATAGCGCCTGACGTCGAAATAGCGGACCGTGTACCAGCCCAGCACGGCCGGCAAGAAAAGGGCATCAATTACTATGTGTATCGCACTCATGGGGGCTTTACCCCCGGGAACTCTGATCAATGCCCAGCCAACGTACAGTATCCACCAAAGGGCCGCATTGCGAAGATCATTGGAGAGTGGCTCGGAGTTGGTTCGTTTTGAAAGAAAAGTTGTAAAGAGCAGCAAACCGATAAGGATGCGATCCAAAGTGATGATCGCTTGGTCCTTCGGAAATGCCACAAAGTGATAGCCCAGTGGAAATAGCAACACCCAAGCCAACAGTATGGGTGCGCTATACCCTCGAAGGGTTACATAACCAAAGGCAAATAGGAACGCCAAGACGAGCGCTGCCAGTGCCAGAACTCCCCACACCATGCCGGGCAGCAAAAGCACCAAGACCTCGGCCGCCAGAATGCCCCATAACACGACCGAACTCTGAGGGAAAGAGGACGGCAAGGCGCCGGGAGACGACGGGGCGTTGGTTGACATAAAGGCGCTAGGACGGCTCCAGACTTACTTAATCAACCTTTTTCGGAGGATGGGGTAAAACGCGACAATTTTTCGCGTACCTTGGCCGCAAAGGCAAGCACCGGCTCGGGGACCCGCTTGCGGATTAATGCCCAGTCAGAATCTATGCCTTCTCGGACTTCAATCCCGAATAGACCCAGAGAGCCGCTGGCGGCACGCATCAGAGGAGCAAACGCCAGATAAGCTGCTGCCATTAACGCGGTCAGTAAACCACCCCCCAAAGTGATGAGTCTGCGCTTGGGGCTTGCCTTGCGCTCCGGAAAGCTGGCGGGATCGAGGACCTTTGAGGTTGGCAACTCTTTCGCTTCCTCAATCTTGGCGATCTCAAATTGCTTAGTCAGGACTTCGAAGACGGTTTCCTGCATCTTCACGCGGCGATAAAGATCGTAATAGGTTACGCCAACCTGCGGCAGTTCGGAGATAGACATTCCGAAATCTCCGCCACCGTTTGAGTTCTTATTAGGCTCCGCACCAGCGTCGCGATTCGTATCGGCCGCGGCTGGATCGTTACCTCGTAATTCCGACAACTTCTTACGCAGCAAATCGACGCGCGCCTGCAGGGTCCGAATGCGGACGTTGTTATCGGTGTAAATTTGTCTGAGTCCATCGAGTTGGGACTCGGCGGCAATGAGCTGACCTGTCAGGTTGGCGGCACCCTCTACCATGGCTTTACCTTGCTCTTTCACATCGAGGGTTGCATTTTTGCTGGAGAAGTCACTGAGGTCCTGGGAAGCTTTATCCAAGTCCGTCTTGACTTGCGCAATCCGCGTCTCTAAGAACACCCGCTCTCTGTGGGCGGCTGAGGTGTCCAGTTGCGCCATTAAGGTATCCAGAGTCGAAACATAGGCAGCCGCTATTTCTTGCGCCCGTTGCGGAGAGGTATCGGTCACCACGATACTAATGATCCCGCTCTTCTTGTCCTCGCTGACGTCGGTGCTCTCCGACAATCTGTCACGGGCATCGTTCTGATACACCGCTCCATAGACTTTCTTCAAATTGAACTTGTCGATGATGGCATCCTGTACGCTGGCGCTGCGCAGAACCCCCATATAAAGTGACCCCGAGCTTTTCACACCCATGGCATCGGAGATCATACTGCCAACCGCGGAACCCGCGGCGCCCCCCTTTTCTTCGCCAGCGCTGGCTATCATTGCCGCCAGCCCGCCCATACTTCCCATCTTCTGTGGCGGCATGATTCGAAGCACCGACTCGTACTTCGGCCGGATCAGCAGGGATATCACAGCCGCGACGATCAATCCGTAGAAACCAGCCTTGGCAACGAATCTGCGGCCACGCCACACCGCCAGCAACAAATCGCCGGCCTGGACTGAGTCTCGTTCGCCCAGAAATGTCGACGCGCCATTCACCTCCGCGTCAAACGCACCCATGGAAGTTCGTTGGTCTTCTTTTATAACGTCGTGATTTGCGATCTCAGGATTCAATCCCGCATTTCCCCACTTTTCATCAAAATCTCCCTAAAAACGCACAACCCCGATTTTAAAACATCATACAACGCCCCAGAGAAATGGCCTTGCATGTTTAGACCTTGACTCATCCGCTCTATTGCCTTTCCGGCTGCCTGCGAAGCAGTGTCAAAATCACTTTTTCGCCATTCTGGCTGATTCTGGACTCCTCCGCGCCTACGGCTTGGGGTTCTAGAGCAAACCCTAAGCTCGTGATGGCGTAAAGCACACCAAAAGCAATGAGACCCAACATATATTGCGGAAACGGGTACACCAGAATTCCAAACGCCGAATTGAATACGATCGCGGGCCAGAAAGCGATTTCGATCGCCTTGGGCTTCCTGCAATACGCCGCCGCAATCAGGCCCATATTCGCAGCCAACAAAAACACCGCCAGAGTGACGCCACCCTTGGAGGTGAGCGTCAAAAAGATGAATAGCGGATGCTGTTTAGTAAGCGTCAAGGTTTCCTGCTTGAGGATCTGTTCGTATCGTGGCGACCCGAAAAGCGTTCCGGGCGCGATGGACTGAACCTTATCGTAGGTCACTGCGTCTTCCCATCGAAGGCCGAAGTCGTTCTGCAAAAAACCCAGACCCGTATAAATCGCATGCCACATAGGATGACCGGACCATAGCGTCGCGTATTGCGGACAGTATGACCTCACAACTCTGTCACGCTGCGCCACCAGGCGGTGGAAAAATGGCAGCGGTGCGGCAAAGCCTATAAAAAGACACAGCAAAAGAAACATCTTGCGGTATCGTGTTGCCCCGGGATAGAGAATCAGGACACTGCAAATGAACAACAGGGCCCCCGCTCCAGAATAGTTCCGCACCCAATTGCTGCATGCAATCAGCAGGCCCATCAGAACCAGGAAGACCGGCAGCCAGAAATCTCGCCGGGTGCGCCTTACCAGAACAAGCACCCACGGAACCGCGACCACGGAACTGACAACGTAAAAGATGTAAACGTCTCCAGCCTTGTAAGCCACACCTGCCAACATCAACATTGCGATTACCGTAATAGTTCGCGCCGGCCACCGCTGAAACAAAACGAAGAATCCGCAAGTCCCTATCACCAGACTGCCCGCCAGCAGGCCGATGTAAAAGACATCGGCAACATAGCGGATCGGCATGCCCAACCGCACTGAAAGTTCGGGAATGAAATAATAACTTCCCACATCGTCCATGGCCCCGGCTGGCCCAATCAAGTCGTTCTTCAGCATGATCAAAGGCGTACCGGTTTTCCGAAGTCCCGTCGCCGTATCTTCCATGTCCCGATAGCGTACGCGCATGATGTTAACGTGCGTCGGTGAGCGGCCTAGCTGAAGTGTTCTGAAGCCCGGTGTTCCGAGCACTTGTTCAAGGCCGCAGCTGATGGACCCGTTTTCCATTGCATCCTGACCTGCGCCCGTTATTGTTTGTCCTGCAGCTACCATCGCCAGGTTCAATAACACCGCTAAAGGTAGGTTCCGCCCGATGGTGTGGAAACCAGGAATGACCATCCTATAGTTTGCCCCGCGATTCAGATTTGCACCTTCCGCACCGCAAAATTCTGACTATCGCGTTCATCTGATGTCTTGTGCAGCGTTGCGCTCTCGAACGACCTGTGTCCCGGAGGGATATAACTGCTGATGAGATAGTCGGGGCGCTTGCGAACCTCAACCAGTGCCGCACGCAAATACAAACCCAGGATTCCCGTGCAGAGCAAATTGACTGATCCCATCACGAGGATGAGCAGAATCGTCGAAGTCCAGCCTCGAACCAACGCAACTCCGTGGGCCGAGAGATCAATGATGTAAACCGCGTACACAAAGGCCGATACCAGTACGAAGGCCGCAATCCAGAGAGCCAAGTGCAATGGCCGCGCGGAGAGCGTGACCATCGCATCCAGCGCCATCCCGAACATTTTCTTGATCCCGTAAGCGGATCTTCCCGCGTGGCGTTCGGGTGCGTCAAACTGCAACGTGGCACAGGGAAACCCAAGCCAGGCAACCAGGCCTCGAATGAACCGGGTGTGCTCCGGCAGAGCCATGAGTGCGTCCACCGCGCGACGGCTCATCAACCGGAAATCCGCGGCGCCATCGGTGATTTCAACTTCCGAAAACAAGTTGAGCACCGAGTAAAACGCCCGCGATGAAAATGATTTCGCGAGCCCGGGCTGGCTGCGCCGCACAGTCTGCACGATATCGAATCCCTGCTGCCAGCGCCCAATCATCTCCGGAAGCAATTCCGGCGGATGTTGCAGATCCGCATCCATGCAAATTACGGCATCTCCGCGAGCATGGGACAAGCCCGCCGATAGCGCGGCTTGATGCCCAAAGTTCCGCACGAACTGAATTACTCCGAGCCGGGGACTGCGCGTCTGCATGGTTTCCAGCACCGATGCAGTTTGATCGGTCGAACCATCGTTGATCGCAAGGATTTCGTAATCGATTCCGGGAATCCGATCGAGAATAGCCTGTGCGCGATCGAGAAAAGCCGGCAGGCAGCCCGCCTCGTTGTAGCATGGCACTACGATGCTGATCAGGCTCTTCATCACCTTAGGAATTTCGCACAACGCGACTCACCAGCGTGTCTTCCACTTCGGCCAGTAGGTCAACTGCAGTGACGCCGTAACATCGGATTGACGGTTCGCATTCAAGGCAACATACCGGTATTGCTCATACTGAACCATCGCCGACAGCGACAAATCCCGCGCAACCGTGAAATCGCTCGATGCAGAGTAGTCTGCCATACGCCCTCCACCAGGCTCGGTTGCCCCCGTGGCGCCCTGGCAAAACTCATTCACCGCCTGCACACAGGCTACCCGTGGGTCGCCACTCTCCAGCCGGTATCCTAATTGAATATGGTTGCGTGGGCTGAGTGAGTAGGTCAGCCAGCTCTGCACTCCGCGTCCGCCGCGCCCGTACCATGCTCCCATCAGGTTCCCGGCATTGATATAGCCTGAGCGATAACGGTCAAAATTGTAATAGACCCAGCCGGGCGCAAACTGCCGGTTGCGCGCGATGTTGAAACCCTCAACCCGCAGTTGCAACTTGGAAAGTTTCGGCAGCTTCGGCATGAACATACCCGCATTGGTGCTCGCGCGGGTGGAACCGATCGGTGAAAGCTCATCCCACGTCATGGAATCCAGATATAGCGTCAGCCAATCCCTGATCCCCGGAACGCGATAGGTAAAATCGGCCGAGGCCAGGCGCTTGCCGGGGTTATTCGCCAGATTGGGAGTGTGAAGGTAGAAGGTGCGGAAGAAATTTCCGAACGTGATCGGCAACCCCGGACCGCCGAACATCGCAGCAAACGAAAATCCGGTTTCCAGGTTTGGCGTGGGCGTGAAACTGATCTTGCTGCCCGAAATAAATGGCTGCGGAGAAATGTTCGGACCCACCAGATACTGGAACTTCGGATAAGGCTGCTGGCAGGTGGTACAAGTTTCCCAATGCTGTCCGGAGAGTTGACCAAGATAGGTCTCGGTCCGTACCGGTCCAAAGATCCTGGAAAAACCCGGAATGTAGAACGGTGAAACCGTATCGACCTTCAACATCGGAAACGGTGCCGCATTGTTGCTCATGATCAACGACGTCGATTCCGCCGGTCCCAGCCACATGCTTTGAACGCCGAAAGACAGCTGGACATTATTTATCATCACCGACGCGGCCGAGTTCAACAGTTCGAACTGATCCACCCTGGGAATTCCATTGGGCGTTGGTGGCGTCTGGTCGGTGGCGGCAATGGCTTGTAAGGTCGCCTGCCCATACGATGGCATGGCCGGAGCATGCTGGTATTCGCCTTGAAAGCTGAATGCCACCGGCCCCAGTTCAGAATCGGCCGTCACTCCCGTGATGTTGTTGAACCCCTGCCAATAGGGACGGCCGTAATCGTTGATGATGGTCTCACCGAAGTGATACCCGTCTCGCACCGGCGTTCCAGAGATCTGCGTGCCCCGCGTATAGATCGATTCCACGCGCGCCCCTACGTTCGCCGCTCCGTCAAGCCTTTCCATCTCCGTGCCGAACTCCGACCTTAGCGCCGCGTAAGTCTTCCCCGCCTCGGTGTCGAGATCGTCGCCAGAAAACTTGTCGGAGGCGTCTTCCAGCATCTGCGCGCACGCCATACGGGTCCACGGGCGAATCCCGAGCATGTTCGACTGCAGATAACCCAACGCAATCAATCGCTCGAGAGCGGGATAAATCCAGCTTTCGAGGGCGACGTAGGGAGACGCCATGTATTTCGGATTGCGCGTCTTTTCGCCGGGTTTTTCTTCGATCAACGGTCCCCAGCCCGATCCGCCCACTTCCGGGTCATGATGTGCGCGATAGACTTGCCGGCCAAAATACCATCCCAGAGCGCTGCCCACGATTGCATCGGAGGGAAAATGCTGGCTCGCGGTGACACGAGTCGTGGTCACCGCCGTGGCCGCGCTATACGCAAGAAGCTGCGTCAGCCATCCCGGATACTCATGCGCCATTACACTGGCGATCGACCACGCAATGGCGGCGTGCTGCGACGGAAATGACGACCCTCCGTAAAAGAAATCGCCGTTTCCATTGCCCGTGAGGGGACGTTCGCGCTGGGTGATCGCTTTGAACAGGTAAGTAACCCCTACGGCATTGATTGTCGCTTCCCCGCCCAACAATCCCGCCTCTGACACATGGTCATCATGCGTGATTTGACCGAGCAAAAAAGCTCCGGCATCGCCCGCCATGAGGCCGTAGGTGGTGTAGTCGGAGATGTGCAGGCTGGTTTGAACGTGATTCGGGTTGACCTGCTTGGACCACCAACTGTCGCTGGCGATAAAAGCTGCAGTCACCCCGGCGAACGGCACTATCCATTTCAGGTCTTTCACCTGAAAGCGGGTTGGAGCGGTCCAGAATTCTTTCTGATCACCGACGATATGCTTCACGAATGGCGTGAGCAGCCGGTTTTCAGGGTCTTCGCCCGGCTGAAGATAGCCGCGCTCGTCTTTTGCTTGGTTTGCGGGTGTCGTTCCGGATTGCGTTTGTGTCTGCGGCGTGGCCTGTGCTTGCTGGCTGTCCGGCGGTTGTGTGGGCGTGCCCGCGGTCTGGCTGGCAGCGCGCTGCGCTGAATCCTGCGCCCGTGCCTGCGGCACTTCTGCGGGCCCCAGCAGGACCAGACACAGTCCCGCAGCCATCCATCGTAATCGCTTCAACCGGCAGTCCAGTCTAGAAGCTCTTCGCAGCCGTGACCGCGATGGCGATTGCGGTAACGATTTGCGCAGTCATAGCCGTGTTCTGCCACGCGTGACTGATTGCATAGACTTTTTCGGGTACCACAACCATGTCGCCCGGCTGGAGAACTTGTTTCTCGACGCCTCCGCTTAGTATCCCTCCCGGACCTCCGATAACTGATCCATCGGCTCGCACCACGAAGGTGGCCTTGCCGTTGGCTCCCGCAGTCGGCCCACCTGCTTGCTTCAAGTACCATTCCGTGTTCTTCCCCGGTTTGTATGAGATCGCCGTCGGGTTATATACCTGACCATCCACGATTACGATCGATGGCTTCTTCGGTATGAAGATTTCATCGCCATCGCGCACCTGGATGTCGAACGAAGTATTGGCCCATTTGCTTACGTCAGCAGAAATGTGCACCACCAGACGGCCGCTGGGAGGTGTATTCTCCAGACGTTCCAATGTCACCTGATACTGTTCGACAGCGGCATTTTTGTCGTTCGGATCCTCGCCTTGCTGCACCGGAACCAGCTTCACCTCGTCCGCTTCGCTCTTGATTCTGCGGATCAGATCGCCGCGGTTGTTCTCCTGCAACTCCCGTACCGTTCCGCGCTGAAATACCGCCCCGTACGGATAGGCATCCGCGCGGAAGCCGCCCGCGCGCGCAATCACAGAACTCAACCGCTCCCCTTCCTGAATGCCGTAGGTTCCGGGATGCATAACTTCACCCGTTACCTTGATCGTCGCGCCTAAATCCATCCATCCCGACAACTGTCGGATGGCCAGCACATCGCCATCGTGCAACCGGATGTCAACGTCCGGCTCACCAGCCAATGCCATGGCAATCTTTACGGTGCGATGATCGCTGACGATGTTGCTGTCATTTTGCACCATGTAGCTGGTCAGGTCAGCCTCTTCGGTATAAGCGCTTCTCTTGAGCCCGCCCGCCAACCGCACCAGGCTCGCCGCCGTCATGCCATCCGTCAGTGGATACTTCCCTGGCCGTCCAACTTCGCCTTCCACGATGACTGTTGGCGGATCGGTTTTGTTCATGTCTTTGTGCACAAAGACACGGTCGTTGGGCAAGAGTGCGACATCGCTGCTCGAATCCGCTGCCATCACCCGCGCGATATCTACATTGATGACTTCCAGCTTTCCGTCCTCGGTCTTGCGGAAAATCTGGGCATCGTCATGAGCGGCGTTGGGAGTAAACCCTCCCGCCAGGTAAATGGCGTCGCGGAAGTGGACCGCCCCGTTCGTGACGTGATCGCCCGGGTCCCTTACTTCACCGGTCACCGTCACCAGCGGCGGGTCTTCGAAGTCGTACCTGCCGAAGACTCGCACCGTGTCGAAGGGTTGCAAGACCAGATCCTGGTCCGCCTTCCCCGCCATTGCATCGTCCAGCCGGAACGTGATCACCTCCGGCGTGTCATCCGGCATTTTCAACCGGATAATCTCAGCATGCGCTCTATACGGCTCGGGCATTAGGTCTTTGTACGACTTGATCAGGTCGGTCACCTTCATGCCATCGCGGTACGCGAACTTTCCTGGGCGGAAAACGTGTCCGTCGAGATAAACCGTCCTGTCCGCATAAGGCACGATGGGCGAGATCTGAATCTTGTCGCCATCCTGGACTTTGAAATTTTCCAGCGCCTGCCTTACCGAATCCTGATTGTTTCCTTCCGGGATGTCGAGGCGCAGCATGGTCTCTGACTCGTGCGCCTGAAGGCGTTCGACATCAACGTGCCGTAATGTTCCCGTAGGGAGTACGCCGCCGGCTGTCTCCAAAACCTGAGCCAGGTTGGTCTCGCCATTCAGTTCATAAATAGCTGGCCTGCGGACCATGCCCGAAACCGTAACTTCCCCGCCAAGCGGCGGAACTTGTATGGTGTCGCCGGCTTGCAGCTTGTCCATGTCCGAGTTGACGCCGTGCAACAGCAGGTCGTAGACATCGATTCGCTGAATCAGCCTCTTGCCGCGGTAATGATTGAGAATCCGTAAACTGCCCGCCGTGGATGGGCCACCTGCTTCGTAGACGGCGTTAAGCGGCGTCGACAAAGCGCTCACTTCGTAGGGCCCCGGCGCCCGCACATCGCCAACCACATACACTCGCACCGAGCGGACCTTGCCCAGCGAAACGTCGGCTTGCACCGCCCGGTATTCGCTACGCAATGAAGCCTGCACCAGTTGTTGGACCTCGCCGAGGGTTTTCCCCGAAACTTCAACCGGACCCACTTCCGGCAGTGCAATCTGTCCTTGCAGGTCCACCACTCGGCGCAAACGTTGCGATACACCGCCGACCAGGTTGATGTTCAAATTGTCGCCCGGGCCCAGCACATAATCCGGGCCGACCGGCATGTCCATGGGCAAACGGCTGAAGTTGCCGGTGCCATTGGTGAAAATATCTATGCCAAAACGATCCAGCTTTGGATTCTTCCGGGGGTATTGCGCGTACAGATCATAAAGCGATGGAACATCCGCATACGGATTGGGCCGATGCTGCAGCGCCGGCTGTCTCGGCTTCTGCGGCGGAAAGTGTCGCCTTGCATACGGGTAGTAGCCCGGACTCGATCCGCTTGACGTCTGGCCCTGCGACGGAGACATCATCATCCCCGACATATCTCCCATCCCAGCCGACGCGCCCAGCCCGCCCCCCGACATCGAAAGCGCGTCCATGGGTGACATGCCCATCCCATCACCCATCGTGCCGCCCCCGCTACCTAGCCCCATACCCATTGCTGAACGCCCGGAGCCATCGTCATCACCACCTCCGGTTCCGAGCCCACTGCCACCGCCCAGGCTGGTGCTCATGAGCATCGATCCCTGATCGGAGCCGAGACTTGGCATCCCAAATCCGCCTCCGGGAACGTCAAACGAGTCCGAATCCCCCTGTGAGCGGAGCAGTTGTTGCGGTTGGTAGGGTCCCAGAAAATCATCGAGAGGCGCTGCATTCGGATTGGCAGGGGCAGCTGCATTGGAATTGTTATTCGCCCCCGGCAGCAAACTTCTATCGATGTCTCGTTCATGCCGGAGCCAATACGCTTGTTCCTCGTTGGTCGCGTTCTTCAGGTCCGCACTTCCTAGCAGTTGCGCAGTTGCGGGGTCGGGCACCTTGGTGCGTCCCAACTCATAATCCTTTTGCAACTCCTCTTTAGTAGGCAACGCACGCACGTAGTAGCGATCCTCAATCTCGCGCGTAAATAGCACGCGAGTTGTCTGATCTTGCCGTAATTGGCGGAAAATAGCTTCATCTGTGAGCTCATCGGGGTCGATTACGCGTCCTTGCGCATACGCAGTTCGGACCAGCAGCTTCTTGCACACCAGCAGCAAGCCCGGTTCCTTCACCAGCAACGAGATAATCTTGTCCGCCGAAAGTGATACCAGTCGGTCCGCCTCGGCCTCGGCCCGCGAATATTCATCGGGCACCGCTTTCGTGCGATCGTATTGTTGTTGTGTCGTGCCGCGTGTTTGTGGCACCGATTGTGCCTGTTGCGCCACCGAGATGGCGGCCGCGCTGACCATCAGCAGCAATGCGGCTGTAACCGTGATGCGTTTTGAAGTTGACATTGAAAAGCTTCTTAATTCACTCATGGAATGTCTTCGATTCAATCCCTTGCATTGGCCTGGAAACTTCTTGCTCGCGGGGCGACCCGAAGGCGCAGAATGAGGCCAGTTTTTCAATTGAAGTTATTGTAGCTCCGCCCTCTCACTTACAGGGGCATGTGAGCAAAACCCGTCCGTCTCCCAGTTCACAACCTTCCCTCGCGGCTGGCTGGCAGCCCATCGTTCGCGCAGACCACATCGAACAATACCCAGAATTCCATAACCCGCCGTAGAACACGGAGTCGCGGCCGTTGGCTCTGTTTGTTCGAGTGCATTCGCTTGGACGCGCTCAAACTTCGCCGCCCAGTCCGCACACCATCACAATTGATAATCAGAGCTTACGCGATCATTACAGTTCGCCCGGAGTCGCGTATCAACCCTCCACGGCTGACACTCAAAACCTGTCCCAAGGGAACAATTGCGGGCACTGTCACAGTCTCAACCTCAAAGGTGTTATGTAGCAATAGCATAATGGGTTTCGGCCAAAATTGCGAGGCAGACCGGCGTCGCTCGTCGTACGAATTCCCTCAGTCTCCGTCAATTAAAACCCTAAGCAAAGCCGGACGCAGAGTGTATTTCCTTCCTGGTGTATCCTTGAAAATTCATCATCGCCTATGTCACAGCCCGCAGCATCGTCAAAGGTCGTGTCCGTCCGCAAACCGTGGGCGTGGGACAGCATCGCCCTTGAGCTTTGGCTTTCGATCTCCATCCTCGTCTTCGCTGCCGGTGCAATCCACGAGTTCAACCGTCCCATTGATGAGGGCGGCGGCACGGTATTCGCCCTGGCCGCCCGCTCTTATGTGCACGATGGCATAATTCCCCTCCGTGGGCTCATGATCGTGAATAACCCTCCCCAGGGCCTGGAAACCGATTGGTATCTCCACTGGCCTCCACTTTTTGCAATTCTCCTCGCCTTCGCGTACCGCATCTTCGGTGAGTCACCCTCTACCGCTCACGCATTGATGTTGGCGGGTGTTGCCGTCACCGCCTTGGCCTTGTTTGCCGCGGTCAACTCCTCTTGGGGGCGGCGAGCCGGACTCTGGGCGGTCTTTGCTTTCTTGGTCCTGCCACCCACTTACCTGTTTGGCCACTATCTCGTCTCGCAAACCCTTGTCATGCCACTGTTGGTGTTAACCGTCTGGTGTTTCTTCAGATCCTCCCAGGGTGCTGGCTCAATCTGGGCCTGGCTGGGAGCGATTTTCCTCGTGCTGGCAATTCTGATTTCCTGGGAAGGTCTGCTGTTGCCCGCCGGATTCCTTATCTCCGCCGTGGTAGCGCGAGACCGCCGGCGCCTGAAACTGGCCCTTCTGTACCTGGCAACCGCAGTCGCTTCTTTCTTTGCTCTGCTTGGTTTCTACATTTACAACGCGCAGTCTCTGGGGGCGGAACTCTTCCACACCCTGATGTACCGTATGGGTTTCAGTTACGGAGATCTTCCAACCCAGCGTATCCACTCCTTGGCCAAGTACCCGGCTGAAATAGTTCCGGGCCCGCTCCTGTTTCTTCGGCAGCATGCAATTTATTTGTACGTCCTGGGTCCAATCGCACTGGTGGCAGCAGCCGGAATGGCGATTTGGATTGTTCTGCAACGTGCCCGCCCTCAATACCGCCAGTTGGCAACGTTGCTTTTCACCCTGCTTTCACCGTGGTTGCTTTGGATTATCCTCATGCGCAATCACGGCTACATTCATGAACAGCAGGTGTTGCTGGCCACGCCCGCCTGCGCCGCAGCTATGGGAGTCGCCGCTGGCAACTTGCTGGGCTGGGGCCAGTCGTTGGAAGCTCAATCCAGAAAACTGGTTAACATTCTTCTCCTGGCCGTCGTTCCCACAGTGCTTATGATGGGCATGAGTCGCACCATTCTTAAGCTGCCTGTTTTGTCCGATAGCGATTATTACTACCGGCCATTCGGCATGGCGGTCGGCGATGACACGCCGGCCGGTGCCGTGGTTTTGACTGCCAATGAATCTCCCGATGTCACCTACTACTCTCGCCGCCACGTGGTTCGCGGCGTCTACGACGACGCGCTACTCGACCAGTTTCGCTCCCGCATCATCGACGCATTCCCCGGAGCGCCGGTTTTTCTCGCCTTGCTGCCGCGCGAACTGGCTGCTTTTCCCCGCGCACTTCAGACCTACCCGATCGTGAAACAAACCCCCGAACTCACCTTGCTCCGCATCAATCCTTGAGTCCTTGACCGCCGTTCGAGTTACCAATCCGCCGCGTAAACGAAATCGGCAGCCGGACGCCGCAGAGCTTGCGTGATCCGCATCGCCAGCCTCATGCCGATCGCAAACTTCACGGTTCGCAGACCCGTAAGCTGACTGGACGTACAACGCAGGCGTTCCGCCGTCTGCCCCCAGGTAGCGCCGTGTTTCGTGCGGGCTTGATTCAAAACCGAGTACAGCTTATGCAAATCCCAACGCAGGCGCTGGGTCTCATCCGCCTCCGGGAGTGCAATTTCTGCGGTGCCCGGTTGTGGCATGGCGATGAACGTCTCTGGCGGAGCGTCCAGCCAGCGCAACACAAATAGCGCGTGCTGGCAACTTATATCGCCGCGCTCACCCATTTTTCGAATCGTATCCGTGCTGATGGGATGGTCTTTACGCAACTCATTGAGCACCCGCGACTGCTCCCAGATTCTATTCACCAACTTCGGCCAGGTAAGCTCCAGTGCGCGCCGCCGCGTCTCCACCGCGTCGAAAAATGCCTGATTATCAAAGCCGTGAGCTGAAGGCCGCATGTTCTCCACCGTGTGAGTGCTCGCCGCCGCTGAACGCCATTTCGCCAATTGTCCCAGGGCCGATCTCTACTATATAAAAGCTGTCGAGTTTTATTCGCTTTCGGCGTGACCACTACGCGCCAAAACAGCAGCTTGGAAAGAGATGGTCGCCGGGGCCGCGCTCCTATTCTTCGTGGCCTACTGCGCCGCTCACGTGCTCAGGCTCGTGGCTCTAGAGAGAGCCTTCCATGCGGCTCGCGTTGTCGCCCTGGTCCTGCTCTTCGCCGCATTGATCTCGCTGCCGGGGATAGGTATCGCTTACCTGACCTGGAAACTCTCTCGCAATATCCGGCCGATTCTTGTTCAGGCAATATTCCGGGCCGGCGTATTCGCAATTGTCGTCACTCCCGCCTTCTGGGGCCATGCAGGATTTCTTCCCGCAATATTTCTCGTTTCCGTCTTGCATGGAAGGGACAGGTGGATGTCATTGTCGAGATCTTAATCGTCTGGGCCATCGCCGCTCTTGTGTTGTTTATTCCGGCTCGCAACCGGAACAACACAACCACCTTCGTCAATTGACGAATGGTGAAAAGCGGGACGCCGCACAGGCAGCACTGTAGAATTGATCATCGCATTGCCCGGGTGGCGAAACTGGCAGACGCACGGGACTTAAAATCCCGAGTTCCGAAAGGAACGTACCGGTTCGATTCCGGTCCCGGGCACCACTCGATCCCGCAATGCGTTCGCAGGTATGACGCTGTGGGTTTTTCGCCGCGAAAAGTTACGCTTCCGCGGCCATGCTCTGGCCGGCCCTCTGTTTTCTCAACTCGCCCACAAACGCCTCGGTGGTGAGCTGATGCCGGCTATGGAACAGATCGAGCAGCGGATCAGTTCCCATCCGGTAGTCGGACGAGTTCGCGGCTGCGTCTTCCAACCCCTCAGGCCGGACTTCGAGTCCCGGCGCCTCTTTGCTGCTGATCAGCGCCTGAATCAATCTTTCCAGATTCTCTTTTTGCCTATCGGTCGCGCGCGCAAACTCGATCCCCATTCCCGCCTCCGGATGCGTGACCCGCACCAGGCCTTCCACTTCCAGCCGCCGGTCGCCATTTGGCATCGCGAGTGTCACGCGGGTTCGCATGGGAAATGGCGTCCCGATCTCCACATAACAAGCGCCCGGACTCAAATCCGTCAGTTTGCACCCCACCGGCGGATCGTCGCTTTCTATCTCCGGCGAATGTGCCGCCAGCCACGCTCGCAGCCGGTTCCGGTCTTCCGGTTGCATATCGACAAACCGAATTCCCGCGCGCGCCCCATCATCTTCCCATGCCATCTCTGCTTTGCATTCGATCTGCGCCGGATCTCCGGGCAACGCAAAGCTCACTCGAAGCTGGTCTTTCTTGCGCGATCTGCGCGCAAACCGCGTGGCCATACCGCCTTCGCTCAAGTCAATGCTGGTGGCTTTTTGCTGTCCCTCACTCCCCGCAAATTCCAGCGCGACCGGCAATTCAATGGGGACCCGGGCGTTGCGCCGGCGCTCGCATTTCATCAATGCGCGCACCGCTCGAAAACTGCTCTTGGCTCGTTCGGCTGTGAGTGGTTTGTACAGCACGAAGTGCGCGCCCATCGCGAACCCGCTTTTCACCGCCTTGCCCGCATCCAGGATGGCGACCGCAACCGCGTGCACGTTGCACGGCGCGCGGCGCACGGTTTTTAGGACGGTGGCAGCCGTGTCCTCATCTTCGCAGTCCACGACGACGGCTTCAAAGCGCTGGCGGGTGAGCCTCCTTGCGGCAGCGTCGGAGTTAGCGCACAGCTCGGCGTCGATTTCAAGATCGCTCAATACGCGCCGCAAAACGCGCAGGATCTTGTCATCGGAGCACAACACCAACGCTCGCAGGCTCATGACTCGGGAACTTTCTCTCCGGCTACTGGCTGCCGGCCGCAGCCGCCTTGTTGTTGTTATCTTCCTCGTTCAACAAGTGGGCTACTCCCCGCAGCATCTCGGCGGCGTTCTGCAGGGCCTCGATCTGCTTGCCCAGCTGCGCCTGCTCAGCCTGCTTCCGGCGGATCACTTCATGTATGTCCTTCACGTTTAAACTCCTGATTGCACTCTAGGTTGGCCGCCGGTAGGCGTCAATGAACTGGCCGGACCGCCCGGTTACGGGCGTAATCGGACACTGGGACTTTCCACCCGCCCACATCACTCGTTGTTTCCCAATTTGTTCGCCGAAAGGTCGTGGCGTTAAGTTATTGTTTTTAACAAGATACCGGACATTTCCCCATTTTTTGATTGACGCCCGTTCTCAAATCGTGTAGATTGCACTTCTTCCGGTCAGATATAGGTAGAAAGCCGCTTTGGGATCGAATCCCAAAGCGTGAAGTGCGAATCTAATCTGTCAGTTACAAAATATTAGAGGCGTAATTTTTCATGGCAAAAAGACGTGGCAATCCAAACTGGGGCAAGCCGGAGCCGATCGGCCCAATTGTCCCTACTGTTACCGAATTTGAGCAGGTCGTAAAGGAGTACAAACTCACTCCCGACCAATACCTGCGTTCCACCCGCCTGCGCGAGTGGGCCCGGCGCAACAAAAACTCCAAGTACATTCCCGAACCACTTCTGGAAGCTTGGGGTTTCGAAATCGAGTCAACGCTCTAATTCAGCCCAATTCTTGCACTCCCCAACTGAGGGTTCAGCCGGTTGGGGATCGCGAACTGTTCCGCCCCCCTGCGGCGAGATGAATCAACATCTTAACTGGAACCAACGATTGGCTGTGATAGCATTTTGTGGTTCCGGTAACCGCAACTTCAGCAGGCTCCTTGTGTTCAAGCACAGGGCAGTTGAAAACTTCACACTAACCAAACTTCGAGGAGGAGAGACATGAAGCAAGCATTATTGGGCTGCGCGTTGCTGATGGCCCTGTTTTTTGCTGGATTGGCACAGGCGCAGCCACAGGGACAGATGGGCGCCAACGGCGGCATGAACAAAGGAAATGCGGTCGGCCAGCATCATCCCAACCTGGAAGCGGCCCAGCACCACATCGAAGCGGCCCGCGACAAATTGGATGCCGCCCAGAAAGCCAATGAATACGACATGGGCGGACACGCCTCAAAAGCCAAAGAACTGCTGGACCAGGCCTACGTCGAAATCAAACAGGCCGCCGAATCCGCCAACGCCAACAAAAAGAAATAGCTATAGCTGCTCTCGAGATACGAGCCCTGCCCCAGCGAACCTACGCATGCGGCAGGGCTTTCGCATTTTGCTAAAATCCCCGTAGCATCCCATGACTGACTCTCACTTTACCGACGTGAAGACCGCGCTCGAAGAGATTCGCGACGGGCGCATGATCGTGGTGGTCGACGATGAAGACCGCGAGAACGAAGGCGACCTGACCCTCGCCGCGGAGAAAGTCACTCCCGAAGCCATCAACTTCATGGCCACCCACGGCCGCGGCCTGGTTTGCCTTGCCATGACCGAAGAGCGTCTCGATCACCTCCGCATCGGCCCCATGACCGCCGAGAATACCTCCAACTACGGGACCGCATTCTGCGAAGCCATCGATGCCCGCGACGGCGTCACCACCGGCATCTCCGCTTACGACCGCGCCCATACCATAAAAGTCGCAATCGATCCCGCTACCCGTCCCGCCGACCTCGCCCGTCCCGGCCACGTCTTTCCTCTTCGCGCCCGCAAAGGCGGCGTCCTGGTGCGTGCCGGACAAACCGAAGCCTCCGTCGACCTCGCCCGCATGGCTGGCCTCATTCCCGCCGGCATCATCTGCGAAATCATGCGCGAAGATGGCACCATGGCTCGCGTTCCCGACCTGATCGAGTTCTGCCGCGTCCACGGCATGAAGATGCTGACCGTCGCCGAACTCATCCGTTATCGCATGCAGCACGAGCGCTACGTGCATCGCGTTGGCGAAGCCCTTATCGGCACGCCTTACGGCGAGTTCCGCCTGATCGCCTACGAGAGTGAAGTCAACGGCGGCGAATCCCACATCGCTTTGATCCGCGGCCAGATTGAATCCGGCGCCGACCCCGTCCTGGTCCGCATGCACTCCCACTGCCTGCTCGGTGACGTCTTCGGTTCCACGGCTTGCGACTGCCACGCCACCATCGGCGGCGCGCTCGAAGCCATCGCCCACGAAGGCCGCGGCGCATTGATTTATCTTCACCAGACTTCCAAGGGATTCTCCGTCGACCGCATCGGCGACCGCCCGGTTCTGACCTTCCATCGCGACAAGCGTCTTCCCGCGTTGCCGGAGAGTGAACGCAAGACGCAACGCGACATCGGCATCGGCGCCCAGATCTTGTCAGACCTGAACCTGCGCCGCATTCGTCTGCTGACGAATCACCCCAGAAAGGTTCCCGCGCTCGAAGGATTCGATATCGAGATCGTCGGTCAGGTCCCCGTCACCCTGAGCCGCGTCCGCGCCATCAGCGACTAGAGCAGCCGCTACTCCAAACTCGACCCCATCGGCTCGTACTTGTACTTCTTTCCGTCCCAGTAGATCGCCGAAACCAGCCCCGCCGAACCCGCTTCCTCAACGTAAAGCGCCATCGTCGTCTTCTTCTTTTTCGCCAGCTTCCTGATCATCAGCTGATCGTATTCCAGGTTCACGACCAGAAACTTTGCCTTGGGCTGGTCGGCGTGCCACGCATCGGCGCCGGCGCCGTGAATAATCAGCAAACAATATCCCTTGCGCTGCGGATCCTCGGTCGAGTACTGCGTGGTGATGGCCGGATTGCCATATCCATAGAACGCAAAGAATGGATCGATCACCGTGTAGCGAAATTCCGCCTCGTCCAGCATCGGCTTGGTGCATCGCGCCGGAATCACGATGTCCTCCACGCCGTCTCCATCCAGATCGCCCATCACCGGCTTCAGATTGAGTAGCGAGCAATTCGCCCCAAACTGTTTCTGCACAAAGGCATTGTCAACCTGAAAGGCGCTTTGGGAAGTGGCAACCGGCTGGGGCGCCTGCTGATCTACCGCAACAGCAGTCGTCGCGACAGAAATCGAAATCAAACTCACGAGGAGAAGCGAAACTCGGCCCGACATACTCGTAATTTAAAGCGAATGTCGCGCCGCAGGATATAAGAAAGAAGATACAGGACAGCACGAAAGTCACTAGCTGTTCCGTTTGAAGTGCTCCCATCCCCCGGGCTCAAGCCGTCGCCGAACCCCACCTTCTGCCAACTGCATCCCCGATTCCCTCACAATCCTGCCAATCTCCGTAATCCGCACGCCTGCAATCCGCTCCGGAACCCGTTTATTCTTCCGTACCGTAAACAGCAATTCGTAATCTTCCCCGCCATGCAGCGCCAGCCTCAAATCCACTTCGCCGCCAGCCTTCGCAATCACCGCCCGCGGAATCAACTCCGCATTCAACTCGGCCCCGACTCCACTCTCTTCGCAAATATGCCCCAGATCGGTCGACAGCCCATCGCTCGTATCAATCATCGCCGACGCCGCGCCCCGCTCGCGCAGCCACCTTCCCACGGCAACCCTGGGAACGGGCTTGAAATACCGCGAGTAGCCCGCACTCTTCACTCGCCGTCCCGCATACAAACGCTCCACCATCGCCGCCGATCCACCCAACTCCCCCGTCACATAAATCCGATCCCCCACCCGTGCGCCCGACCTTCGGATCGCCTTCCCTTTCGGCGCCGATCCCACCACCACGATATCCGCCAGAATCCCGTGCTCTGATTCCGCCGTATCGCCGCCGGCCAGCGTGACATTGAATTCGGCAGCCAACTCTAAAAACCCAGCGAAAAACCGATCCACCCAACCCTCCGCAATTTCCCGCGGTAACCCCAACGACAGAAACGCCGCCACCGGCTCCCCACCCATCGCCGCAATGTCACTCAGCCCCCGCGTCAAACAGCGCCAGCCAACCACCTCCGGCGCATGCCACTCCCGCCGAAAATGCACACCCTCGAGCGAGAAATCCGTCGTGACCAGCATCTCCTGCCCCGCAGGCACTTTCAAAATCGCGCAATCGTCGCCCATGCCGAGGACCACGCCCTTGCCCCGGCCAGCCCGCGCCCGCACCCGCTCAATCAGCGACTTTTCCGTGAATGCCAAATCCTCTCCCTCAGGAACCATCCCACTGGCACCAACCACCCCCTCACGCGAATCCGTACACCCTTCCGGGTAGTCTCTTCGCGCCCCGTAAATGTGCTTAGGGTGGCGACCTTAAGGCCGAAAATCGGCCAATTCCAGTGTCTTCAGTAACGTAAATGCGTGATCCCCGTCGTTGACAGCCCCGAACCATGTTTGTTACGTTGACGAAGCCATATATTCTTACAACTGAACGCACCTAAGTGCTGTCGTCCCACGGGGATTGCAGCCTTTCGGCACTATTTTTAACTCGCCCGGCTCTGGTGGTAGAGG
This sequence comes from Terriglobales bacterium, assembly GCA_036392935.1. GTDB lineage: Bacteria > Acidobacteriota > Terriglobia > Terriglobales > Acidobacteriaceae > DASVWZ01. The sequence continues at coordinate 33,655 of DASVWZ010000052.1, forward strand.
CTAAATGCCAGTTTTAACCGGGAATTGCGCGAACCAGCAGGATTTAGCGGCACTTCATCCCATCCTGCCGGCACGCTTTCTAAGTCACTGAGGACTTTTACTTTTGTCGAAGCGATTCTACATCCTGTTCGTGGCCCGCGGAGAAGACGGGCAACTCCGCAAAGTTCGCATTCCCACCCGTTATCTGTATGTGTTGGCAGTGGCCGCGGTAGTCGGCGTTTTCAGCCTCACTGGCATCGCCAGTTCCTATTTGCGGATGCTCCTGAAGGTCTCTCACTACAACGAACTCCGCGCCCAGAAAGACCAGCTCAAAGACAATTATTCCCGCCTCGAGCAGGAAGCCCAGGAGCGCGACATTCAGGTGGCCTCGCTCGGCTCGCTGGCCAGCGAAGTTTCTTCCATGTACGGCCTGAAGTCGGAGCCCATCCTGGCTCCCGATCCGGCCGGCTCTTCCGTCGCCAACGACGATGTTCGCTCTTCGCTCGACCGTTTTTACACCCTGCGCAACACCGCTCTCAGCGGCGCCGCCACCATCGGCATTTCGCTCGGCCTCACCCACAACGCCAGTCCCGCTGACTGGGCTCGCGCCAGCTCTGTGCCCAATCTATGGCCCGTCGAAGGCCCCATTACCGGACCCTTCGGCGAGCGCACCGACCCCTTCAACGGGGAAGGCGCATTTCATTGTGGCGTGGATATTTCTTCTTCCATTGGCCAGCCCGTGATCGCTCCAGCTGAAGGATTGGTCGTATTCGCCGATCAGGTCAGCGGCTACGGTCGCACCATAACCATTGACCACGGACACGGCATCAGCACCCGTTACGGCCATCTCGCCAGCTTCGCCGTCGTCTCCGGTCAGCAAGTCCGCCGTGGTGACGTCATCGGATACGTCGGCCTCAGCGGTCGCAGCACCGGCCCGCATCTTCACTACGAAGTCCGCATCAATGACACGCCGGTCAATCCCTATAAGTTCCTGCGCCTGACCATGGCGCACAGTGGCGGCTTCGCCGCCGGCAGCTAATCCGTTTCAATCTTGTCGGGAAGGGCACGGCTTCAGTC
>DASVWZ010000053.1:0-25902 GCA_036392935.1 Terriglobales bacterium
CGCATCATCTGCACTTTATCACTAATTCGTGCTATCGTCGGCAGCCGTTTCTCGGCTCCGCTCGTGCCCGTGACCGTTTCCTTTCCATCCTTGAACAGACGCGTGTGAAGTATCGCTTCGTGGTCGTCGGCTACGTGGTGATGCCCGAGCATATTCACCTTCTTCTCACCGAGCCAGAGGTCGGCAGCCCTGCGACGGTCATGCAGGTGCTGAAACAGCGCACGGCCCATGCCCTGTTGCCGAAGCGCAAACCCCGGGACCCACGACAGCGACCATTGTTCGACGAGGAGCCACGGCGCGCTTTCTGGCAGGCGCGTTTTTACGATTTCAACGTGTGGAGCGAAAAGAAGCGAGTCGAGAAGCTACGCTATATGCATGAGAATCCGGTGAAGCGCGGATTGGTGAAGGTGCCCGAGCAATGGCGATGGAGCAGTTATCGCCACTATTTCCTCGGTGAATCTGGGCCTGTGCAGGTGAATGTAGGCTGGGGGAAGATTTCGTTTCGCGATCGCGTCGCCTGAGTCGTCGCGCGAAAGCCGGGCTGCATGGGTTCGTCGTTCCCGCCCTTGCAAAAAGCGCAAGGACGGGGCACCCACGGTTATAGTAGTGCGTCGTTCCCGCCCCTTCGGCAGGCTCAGGGCAGGCTCTCGCAAAAAACGCGAGGACGGGGCACCCTCAGGTGTAGTAGTGCCGGCAGGTTGAAGGCCGGACCACCCGGCGTTCAGATTGCGGGCCTCAGGGCGCGTAGCGGGTGTAGACGAAGTCGCGCTTTTGGACGGGCTGGTGACAGGGAAAACAGGTTTTGAGCAGAGCCTCACCGGCGGGTTTGCCATCCATACTAAACTGCGCGAAGCCCCAGCCGCCGGTGGCGGCGTATTTCTTTGAGTCCTTGACCATGAATTGCAGGTTGATGGGAGGGCCAGCAACGAAAGACTGGGCGCGGCCAAAGACTTTGTCGTTCTCCTCCGACGGGAGGTATTGCCACGCCAGCCGGGCAATGATTGCGCCGTCGGGGAACGGCAGCGTGTGTTCCCGATACGCTTTTATCGCTGTGTCATTGCCCAGAACGGCGCGAAGATCATTGTTGTTGCCGGCCTCGTGAGCCACCGAGATCAATTTCCAGTCGCGGTATCCGTCGGGGATGCTGATTCCGAAGAGCGGGTCGGCTTGTGGCTCGGCGTGTCCAGATGCACGGGCCAGGTAAAAGAGCACACCGGTCAGCAGTACAACCGCACTCACGAAAGCCGTCGCTTTCATTGTGTCTCTCCTTCTTGCTCCCGCGTTTATCGGAATCGACTTGTCATCGGGCAGATTCGACGCCAACGATTTCAGACGCACCAGCCCGCTTGGCCGTAGTGGCCATTATGTCATTGCTGTCGTTCGGGGCTTTCAGCCCTACGGCGTGTAATGCGTAAAGACAAGATCAGTGGCTTTGGCCGCTTGGTGGCAAGGAAAGCAGGGTTTCATAAAGGCCGGGTCTGCGGGTTTGCCGTCGGGGCTGAAGTGGCCGAAGCCCCATCCGCCGGTGGCAGCGTATTTGGTCGAGTCTTTGATCATGAACTGAATGTTGGTGGGCGCGCCGGGAACGAAAGATTGGACTTGGCCGAAGACTTTGTTGTTCTCATCCGAGGGAACGTTCTTGTAGTGCAGCGCGGCGAGGATCGTGCCGTCAGGATATGGAAGCTTGCCTGAGCGGAAGGCTTTGATGCCGACATCGTTGGCCAGGAGGGCGCCCAGACTGTTGAGTTTGCCGGCTTCATGGGCGGAGGAAACCCATTGCCAGTCGCGGTATCCTTGGGGCATTTCGGTGACGTAGGGGGCTGCGGTTGCTGCGTCTGCGCCTCCGGCTGATGGGGCGATGAAGGTGGAGAGTGCGATCACGAATGCGACTGCGACCAGGAACAAAGAGAGGTGCTTCATGGGTGGGTCCTCTTTCTGAGGTGCGGAGGTGGGCTGAAATCAGCAGTAATGATTATTACGCTGTGCGCTGATGTCGATGCCTTTGGAATCGCAAGTAGCGTAGGCGTGGATCGCAAGACAGGACAATACAGGAAACCATGTATGGCGAGGTATTTGGGCGCCAGATTGCTCACCGCAGAAGCGGATTCGGAATGACAAGGGTAGGGTTGGAGCGGGATGACCTGCGTTCGGTTCTGGGGGGCGTGTCCGGTAGAATAAAATCTCATCTAACGTTGACTATGACCCAAGAGACGCAAGCTCCAACCGCTTCCCGATCGGACGTTTCGCTGCTTTCTCCCGAAGACCTGCACCTGTTCAATGAAGGCCGGCATTACCGCGCGTACCAGAAGCTGGGCGCGCATTTGATCGCCGATGGCGACGAGCCGGGAGTGTGCTTCAGCGTGTGGGCGCCGAATGCGGAAGAGGTGAGCGTGGTCGGCAGCTTCAACCGTTGGGAGCGCACGGCGAATCCGCTGTTTCCGCGCGGCAACTCGGGCATTTGGGAGGGATTTGTGCCCGGCGTGCGGCACGGCGATCTGTACAAGTTTCATATACGGTCGCGGCATTTGGGATATGTGAGCGACCGCGCCGATCCGTTTGGGATTCTGCATGAGCGGCCGCCGCGGACGGCTTCGGTGGTGTGGGATCTGGATTACGAGTGGAACGACGATGAGTGGATGCGCAGGCGCAGAGGCAAGAATTCGCTGACGGCGCCGATTTCGATCTACGAGGTGCATCTGGGATCGTGGATGCGGGTGTTCGACGATCACAACCGTTCGATGACGTATCGCGAGATTGCACCGAAGCTGGCGGAATATGTGAACCAGATGGGCTTTACGCACATTGAGCTTCTGCCGGTGATGGAGCATCCGTTTTACGGCTCGTGGGGATACCAGACGACCGGGTATTTTGCGCCGACGGCGCGCTATGGAACGCCGCAGGATTTCATGCACTTCATCGACCACATGCATCAGCATGGGATTGGCGTGATTCTCGATTGGGTGCCATCGCACTTCCCTTCTGACGGACATGGCTTGTCGTATTTCGATGGGACGCACTTGTTCGAGCACTCGGATATGCGGCAGGGATTTCATCCCGACTGGAAGACATACATCTTCAATTACGGGCGGAATGAGGTGCGCAGTTTTCTGATGTCGAGCGGGATGTTCTGGCTGGACAAGTATCACGCCGACGGGCTGCGAGTGGATGCGGTCGCGTCGATGCTGTATCTGGATTATTCGCGTAAGGAAGGCGAATGGCTGCCGAACCAGCATGGCGGGCGCGAGAACCTGGAGGCGATTGACTTTCTGCGGCAATTCAATCTGGAGGCGTATCAGCAGCATCCGGATATTCAGACGTATGCGGAAGAATCGACGGCGTGGCCGATGGTTTCGCGGCCGGTTTATGTGGGCGGCTTGGGATTCGGGCTCAAGTGGGACATGGGATGGATGCACGACACGCTGAAGTATTTCGAACAGGATCCGATACACAGGAAGTATCACCACCAAAAGCTGACGTTCCGAATGCTGTACGGGTTCACGGAGAACTTTGTGCTGCCGCTTTCGCACGATGAAGTGGTGCATGGCAAGGGGTCGCTGATTGGGAAGATGCCGGGCGATGAGTGGCAGAAGTTCGCCAACCTGCGGGTGCTTTTCGGATATATGTTTGCGCAGCCGGGAAAGAAGCTGCTGTTCATGGGCGGCGAATTCGGGCAGATGCGGGAGTGGGGACACGATCTGGCGCTCGAGTGGTACGTGCTGCAGTTTGGCACGCATCATGGGCTGCAGAATTGGGTGCGGGATTTGAACCGGGTGTATCGCGAGAACCCGGCGCTGCATGAGCTGGATAATCAGCAGTCGGGATTTGAGTGGATCGATTGCAATGACCATGAGACGTCGACGATTTCGCTGGTGAGGAAGAGCAAGTCGGGGAAAGACGATGTGGTGGTGGTGTGCAATTTCACTCCGGTGCCGCGAATGGGATATAAGCTGGGCGTTCCGCACGGCGGATTCTGGCGCGAGATATTGAACAGCGACGCTGCCGATTACAACGGAACCGGCATGGGCAACATGGGCGGAGTTCATGCGGCGGAAGAGCCGATGCACGGACGATCGCACTCGGTGACGGTGACATTGCCGCCGCTGGGAGCGGTCTATTTGAAGGGCGAATAAGCGCACAGGCCAATTCTCTCGCTTCACTCGCGGCATCTCGGCAGTTCAAAACCCACACATAGGGAACCTATCTTGACTGCATGGTGTCTCATCCTTTGCGCTGACGCAACGGTCCTTTCTCCGATGCCTGGGCTCGCTCTCAATCCGAACGCATGGAATTTGGAGTATCTATGGCACTGGACAGATCCGATTGAGCGAGCCGACGTCTACCTGCTCGGGCTCCTGGTTGGGTACGTTCTTTATATCGTTGTCCGCACTTCGCATCGCTGCCGTTGCGTTCGATCGACAGCAAATGATGCTGGCAGAATTCGGCTCGCTGCACAACTGAGCAGGTGGACGCGTAACGTTAATGCCATCGGCTCAGCGGCGCCGTACTTCGGGCTAGTTGGAGCGTGCGCCGGCATCTTGGAGACGTTCAGGGGCTTCGACATGGAACGGCACGCCGCTCAGGTCATGCTGGCGTCGATCTTGACTGCTGCACTCATTCCAACTGCGGCTGGAATATTGGCGGCAGTTCTATCTGTTTGTTCCCACAATTACCTAGTTGCGCGAATCGAGTCGCTGGAGATCGAAAGGTTGGGGACGGCTTGGCCGTCACACGGATCGTTGCCTGGAAAACGTGCCATGAGAATGCCGGCGTTCGGGCTCGTGGCAGTTCCAGTACTTTCGATGATGCTTTTAACGAGTTTGACATTTGCGTCGTTCAGCAGCGGTCCGGTCGGTCTGGAGGTCGGGTTAGTGAAGGTAGGTGCGATCGGAGAAGGCCGTCCTCCGTCAGGCCCGTTCATCGCGGTCGTGTGCAGCGACCGTGGACGCGCCGAAGCATATGTCGATTCGGCCAAGACAGCGTGGAGTGAACTGGAAGCGGCGATTCGGACCCGGCGCACGCGCGACGCTGGATCATTCGCGTACGTTGGGGCCGAAAAGGATGCATTGTGGGCGGATGTTGCAAGGGCAATCGACGCAGCTAAAGGAGATTCGGGAGACGTTGTTTTGCTAACCACAACGCCGGAGAGTTTGTTCGACAAGGGTGGATCTTCGCCCCGGGCGAAAAGGCGCCGAACCGGCGCCAACGGTTCTAGCCCATTGCAGCGATAAAGATATTGTCCTAACCTCCTATTGGCTGAGAAACTTGTGCACAGAAGGGGTGTTCGAAGTAAGTGCGTGAGGGTGAAATGTATCGTCATCATGTATTCATAGCTCTGATTTCAGTCTTCATAACAGTCTGCTGCGCCACGTCTGCGTGGACACAAAGTCCCGCGCAGGGACAGAGCGGATCGCAAACTACTGTTTCCCAGGACAAAACCGCTGCTCCTCAAGATAAAAGCGCTCCGCAGGACAAGAGCGCTGACCAGAGCAAAGGCGCTTCAGCGGACATGAAGGACGCTGGGCACTCGACAAAACAGGCGGCCGAAGACACCGGTCACGCAACCAAAAAGGCAGCCGAAGCCGCTGGACACGACACCAAGAAAGCCGCGACGACCGCTGGCGAAGATACCAAGAAGGCCGCGAACGCTACAGGACATGATATGAAACACATCTGGAACAAAATGACCCACAAAGATGATGGCGAGTCCAAAGAGCCAGCTACGGCGAAGCCACAGAACGCCGACGACAAGAGTCCATCTAAACAGTAGGATTACCGAGCATTCCTGCCTGCTACAGCGATGACGGTATTGTTCGATTTCATATTTCCCACGAAAATCGTTCTACACGTTAATCCAACTAAATCAGGAGAGAGCGAAAAATGTTTAAGCATCATTATGTATGGACGGTTGTGATTGCAATGTTCGTGGCAGCTTTCTGCGTGGCGCCCGCGCGCGCACAAGACGCGTCGCAGGACATGAAGAACGCAGGCCACTCAACCAAGCAAGCGGCAAAAGATACCGGTCACGCAACCAAGAGCGCCGCCCAGACCGCCGGTCACGACACAAAAAAAGCCGCGACTACCACGGGGCACGATGTGAAGAGCGGAACGAAAAAAGCCGCGAACAAAACTGCTGACACAACCAAGAAGGGCGCGCAGAAAGTACAGGACAAAACCGGGTCGCAGTAGCCGGTTGCCGGCCTAGCGTTTTTCTTTCGAAAGCTCGGCGCCATTGCGCAGAGTTTTCAGAAAACCGTCCCCTTGCGTTTGCAGCTTTGCTTCCAGGCGCTCAGTGCAGTCGCAGTTGCCGCAGGCCCAAGGCTCGGTGCCGTTTTGATCGCGGCAGCGGCGGCGGTCGTGGGCGTCCTGAATTTTTGTCAGCTCGAAAAATTCTTCCCAGTACGGCTTTTCTTCTTGGAGAGGGGTTGGACAGTAGCAGACCTCGACCCAACGGGTGGTTCCGTCGGCGCATTGGCGCGCGTCTTTCATGTTGCGGAGGTATTCGCCTTCGGCGACGGAGCCACGGCCCAGGGATTGGTTTTCGATCGCCTCTAACAGGTGCTGTTCGCGGCCGGATTTGATCTTGGCTCTTACTAGATAACGCATGGACTCATTCTAGCGCCGGGGACTTCTTCAGAGCAGAACCCAGGCCACGGATTTCGTAACTGTCTTGAGCGTGTGCGTTGCCGAAGCAAGCAAGAATGAGGTCGTAACCGCACAGGTGCGGAAATTCAGGGCCCGTCTTAACATACTTCGCGGTTTATTCCCCAGAATCGCGAGCGTCCGGTCGCTTTTTATGTCTATTGGCGATGGCGCGGCCGAGATCGGGCAGGAATTCTTTCACCACACCAAACCCCATGTTGCTGGCCATGGTGATGCCGAAGCTCACGGCTCCGTCTCCTGCAGAGCGCGTGCTGGGAGGCTGCCAAAGGCGCGACAAGAAAGCACCGGCAGCCACCCCACCCAGTTGGGACACCGAGATATGCAGGCTTCCGTTATCGTGCCGCGCCAATATGCCGCTGGCCGTCGCATAGCCGAGGCGTGGCCAAAGGTTCTTCTTGCCGGAGTTGAAGTAGCGGTTGTCCTCGCGCAAAACGCTGGCGATGCCAAATGTTACAGTGCGCTGAATTGTGTACTGACCCAGGATGTTTGCGAATCTCTTCCCGTAGCCGGAAGCTCCCTGTTCCCATTCTTCAGGCTTGTCATTCCATTGATCAATTCCCGCTGAAAAGCCAGCCTTGATGTAGCCGAGTGGGTTGGACATCGTCTTCAAATAGAGATGGGTTCGCTCCCGTTGGGTCAGGGGGCGGAAATCGCTGGCCTTCAGTGTGCCTGCCATGTTCAGGTAATTGAAGAGGTAGTCGATTCCCTTAGCCTCAGCGGCAGGCTTGGGTGCTGGGGTGTTTGAGTCCGGCGTTTGCGCCGATGCCAGCCGCCCCACGATGAGAACGACGATAGCAAGCCCGCGATACCTTATGTTCATCGCGCTCACGGTCGAGATTTGCAAGCGGGTTCGTCGAGGAATAACCGCAAAATGCAATCTGTTGATTTGAGTTTAGCAGTTCGAAGCGGAGGTGGGTGGGTGGTTCAAAAAGAAGACGACTGCGCCGCACCTGCGCGCTGCCGCGGTGCGGCTTCGCTCACGATAAAAGCGGTGGGAGGACGAGCGTAGGCGAAGTGGCATGAAACGCAAGGTCCCTCGACTGCGGTGATCGCCCGCGCGGCGAGCGATCATCCTTGCTCGGGATGAATGTTCGGGGGGTGGTTGTGGGGAAGCAGGGTAGGTCCCTCACGCATTAGCGGCAGATTCCTCGCGGCTGAGGCTCTTCGGAATGACGATAGTGGGGGAACGGTTACGGCACCACTGAAGTCGTGTCCTTCCGGCAAGCGGCGCCGTCCGCAGCGTTTCTCTTCCCCGTGTTATGCTCGGTCTAAGCGGTAGCCATGCGGATTCTGACCCGCTACATCCTGCGCGAAGTCACGTCGCACGCGCTTATTGGCGTGGCGGTGTTCACGTTTGTCCTATTCACCAAAGATTTGGGTCAACTGCTGGAACTGGTTGTCCGCAACAGCGCGCCGCTGCCGAGCGTGGCGGAAATTTTCCTATACATTTTGCCGGTTACGTTGACCATCAGCCTGCCTGCCGGGGTGCTGGTGGGGATTCTCATCGGGCTGAGCCGACTCGCGGCGGACAGCGAAATCACGGCGATGCGGGCCAGCGGGATCGGAGTCTGGACATTCCTGCGCGTAATTTCGATTTTTGCTTTTGCGGCGTGGATTCTGTCGCTGGCGAATGGGATTTATCTGGCGCCGCAAGCGCAGGCGGCGATGGCGCGACTTGAGGACAGGCTGAAGGCGTCACAAGTGTCTTTTGAAGTGCAGCCGCGGGTTTTTTACGAGGGATTTCCGCAACTTGTGCTTTACGTGGAGAGCGTGAAGGGCGCGGAAAAGGCGGCATTGTGGAAGGGCGTGTTTATTGCGGATACGAGCAATCCGCAGTTTCCGCGGATCACGCTGGCGCAGCAAGGCATTCTGGTGAGTGAAGGACCGGAGACGCTGCATCTGCATTTGATCAACGGATCGACGCATGAGCTGGATCCGAAGGATCCGAGCAAATATTCGATTTCGACATTCGAGCAGACGGATATTCCGATTGCCGCGCCAGCCGCGAATCAGGCGAAAGAGCAGGAAGCGGCGCCGGTGACGCAGTTGAGCACGATGGAGCTGTGGAGAGAAGGCAATGCGGCGGCGAATACGGCGGCGGGGCGATGGGCGCTGATTGAATTTCATCGCAGGATTGCGCTGGCGACGGCGTGCCTGGTGCTGGCGCTGGTTGGGATCCCGCTGGGGCTGTCGTCAAAAAAAGGCGGGAAGTCGAGCGGGTTTGTGCTGACGATCCTGCTGGTGTTCGCGTACTACTTTGCGTCGCTGGTGGGAGTGTCGCTGGCGCGGCAAGGAAAGGTTTCGCCAGGGCTGGGAGTGTGGTTGGCAGACATTGTTTTTTTTGTGGCCGGCGCTTTTTTGTTGTGGCGGGCGGAGCGGCGACCGTTCGAGATCAGCGGCCTTTTTGGATTGCGAAAAGTGCGGCCTGAAGCCGGCATCAGGCCCTTGCGGCTGCCGGCCCAATTGGTGGAAAGCGCGCGGGAGCGGTCGTCGTGGAGGCCATTCGGCATGCGCTTCCCGATGATTCTGGACGATTATGTCCTGCGCGATTTTTTTGTGAACCTGGCGATGGTGATCACAACGTTCTTGATGCTGTTGCTGGTGTTCACACTGTTCGAACTGCTGGGAGATATTCTGCGGAACGGCGTATCGCCGGTGGTGGTAAGCGAATATTTACTCAACGTCACGCCATATTTTCTTTACAACATTACGCCGCTGAGCATTCTGCTGGCGGTTCTGATTACGTTTGGAGTGATGCAGCGAACCAATGAAATTACGGCGATGAAGGCGACGGGCATCAGCATTTACCGGATTATTATTCCGGTGCTGCTGGCGACGGTGGTGCTGGCGGCGGGGCTTTTTGGCTTCGATCAGTTTTATTTGCCACACGCCAACAAACGGCAGGATGAGTTGCGCAACACCATCAAGGGGAAGCCGACGCAGACGTATTTGAATCCTGACCGAAAGTGGATTTTTGGCGAGCACTCGAATATTTACTACTATCAACTGTTCGATTCGGACAAAAACCAGTTCGGCCGGCTTTCGGTGTTTCAGTTTGATCCGGCCAGCTTGCAGTTGACCAAGCGCATATACGCCGACCGGGCGCAGTGGGATGACGATGTGCAGCGCTGGGTGCTGACGCGGGGATGGGTGCGGAACCTGCGAGGTTCGGCGATTGAAGACTATAAGACATTTCTGGTGGATTCGTTCGGCGCGGTGAGCGAGCCGCCGGCATACTTCAAGAAAGAAGTGAAGCAGTCTTCGGAGATGAATTACGAGGAGCTGCGCCGGTATATTTTCGATCTGCAGCGGAGCGGGTTTGATGTAGTGCGGCTGAAGGTGCAGTTGGCGAAGAAATTTGCGTTTCCCGCGATTGCCATTGTGATGGCGGTGCTGGCAATCCCGTTTGCGATGTCAGCGGGTCGGCGGAGCACGGTGGCCGGCGTGGCGACTGCCGTAGGGATTGCCGTGGTGTACTGGATGATGTCCGGATTGCTCGAGGCGATGGGCAACATCAGCCAGTTGCCGCCGGTGCTGGCGGCGTGGTCCCCGGATGTGATCTTTGCGCTGCTGGGCGGGTATTTGATTTTGAAGGTGCCGACGTAAACCGGCGGTTTCCTACCTTGCCGCTTCTGACCCTCGCGGCTGCTTATCTTGCAGCTATTATCTCGCTACCACCGATGACGGCTGGCCGCCTTGCAAAATGTAGGGCGCTCCGTAGTTAGTCAACTGTCCGGACTGCGTGTTGAGGGTGTAAATCGAAATCGAAGTACCGCCGTTGTTGGCCACGTAAGCGTAATCGGTGAGGTTGTAAACCGTGCTGCCGACGTAGGTGCCCGTTTGTCCGGAGATGACGGTGATGGAGACGGGACTGGTGCCGGTGGAGATGGCAGGGTTCGAAAGTGGAGTCAGGACGCCGCTTCCCGGACTGAATAGGTATTGGGAAATCTGATTGGAGGCGAAATCGGCGACGTAGACGAAATTCCAGAAGGGATCGCTCGCGATGGAGATGGGGCCTTGTCCGGCAGCGACGGGAGGGCCGACCTGGGTCAACTGGCCGTTCGGCGTGGGACAAGTGGCGGAGACCACCACGCAGAGAGCGTAGCTGGTGACGTTGTTGGATCCCTGGTTGACCACGAAGAGAAAATTTCCGTTGTTGGAAATGCCGAGCGCAGCGGGAGCGATGCAGACGCCGGGCTGCGCGCAGGCGGGGTAGGGCGTCGTGAGAAGCGGGGTCAGGGCGCCGGTGGCAGCGTTATAGCGAAAAGGGAAAACTGTATTGGTGAACTGGTTGGCAACGTAGATGTAGTTCCCTGCCGGGGGAACGGCGACGGCGATGGGGCCGGTGGGGACGTTTTCAGTTCCTTTGGGGATGGTGGTAAACGGGGAACCGGCAACTGGAGCGAGGTCGGTGCCGTTGATGGTGAACACGGAGACGTCGTTACTTTTCTGATTGGCGACGAAGAGGAATTTGCCGGAGGGATCGACGGCCAAACCCATGGGGGTGGTGCCGGTGCGGAAATTGTTCCCGACGGAGAGAGAGCCGTCGGTGTTGACGGCGTAGGTGGTGACGAAATTTCCGCCAGAGTTCGAAACAAAGATGGTAGTGAAATCGGGATTGATGGCGATGCTGGCCGGATTCAGGCCGGTCTGGATGGCGGTGATGCCGGAGATGGCTCCCGAGCTGAGCGCGATGCCATAGCTGGTAAGAGTGGAGTTACCCTGCGTGGAGACAAACAAGTATCCGGTGCCGGAGGCGGTGGTGCCGTTGCCGGAACTGCAAGAAAGGGCAAGGATGCCGAGCGTGATCACGGTCACCGCGGCGAGGGCGCGAAACTTCATTCCAATTCATCTCCTGTTGTCGAATCGAATGCCTGCGGGACGAAGTCCCTGCCGCAGGGTATCGATAGAAACCCGGGTGCAATTTCAACGATCCAGCATTTCAATGATGCATCAAGGATAACCGGGAAGTCGAAAGTCCTCAAGCGGGGTGGTGGGAGAACAGAGACGGTTGCTTGGGGATTTTTTGGAGTTCCGTTTGTAGGGTTTACTAGGAGACGCCGGCAGGTTGTGGCTCTGAGATTGGCTCGCGCGAAGTTTGGCCAAGCGGAATACGGATTTCAACGATCAAACCACCTTCATTGCGATTGCGCGCGCTCACCGTGCCGCCGTGGAGGCGGACGGCGCGGTCGGCAATGGCGAGACCGAGCCCAACTCCGCCGGTGCCTCGCTCGCGTGCGTCGTCGATGCGGTAAAAGGGCTGGAAAAGTTTCTCCAGCGAACTTTCTGGAACGCCGGGGCCGAAGTCGGCAATGCTAATGACTGCTTGCGGGTCCTCTGCGTTCTGAGCGGCTTCCATGCGAATGGAGACGGCGGTGCCTTCGGCAGTGTAACGGATGGCATTGCGAACGACATTTTCGATGGCGCTGTGAAGCAGGGTCGGGTTGCCGAAAACCTCACAGGGATCGATTACCGCAACTTCCACGCCACAGCGGCGGCTCTGGGCTTCGTAAGCGGCGTCGCGGGCAACTTCGCCGATGAGCTCAGTCAAGTCGACGGACGACTGGAGCACGGGCTCGGCGTTGGCCTCAAGGCGCGAGAGCGTGAGCACATGCTGGATGAGCTCGTTGAGGCGATTGGATTCGCGCTCAATGCGGTCGAGGGAACTGCTGGCTTCAATGCCGCTGCGCTGACGCGCGAGCTCAAGGGCGACGCTGAGGCGAGCGAGCGGCGAACGGAGTTCGTGCGAGATATCAGTCAGCAAACGTTTTTGCGCCTGCACCAGAGTCTGGATGCGTTCGGCCATGCCATCGAAATCGCGGGTCAGTTCGGCAATCTCATCATGGCGGTTGGGCGAAGGCATGCCGGCGCGGGCGCTGAGATCTCCGGATGCGAGCTTTTGGGTGGCGGCACGCAGGCGCACAATCGGCGCAGTTAAGGATCGCGCAAGAATGTAGCAGACCAGGCCGGAAGAAAGTACGGCGATCAAAATGCCGAGACCCGGCACGCCGTGCGGGCCAAAGGGACCGTGGTGGTCGGGCAACTCAACGATCAAGGTGTAACGCTGGCCATCGGGGCCAGTGCCGACTTCGCGGAGAAACGGCATCGGGCTGAAGCGGCCGAGCAGGGTATCGGCGGGATGACGATTGCCAATGGCGGCATCCATCACCGGCGGAGGGAGATGACGACCGAGCAGGTCGTGATTCTGGGCGTCAAAGAGATAGAGTCGTACACCGCGCGACTCGTGCACGGACCGCAGGTATTTCCAGAGTCCCTGTTCGCCGCCTTCGTTGTGGGCGGCGACCGCTTCCATCAGGATTTTCGATTGCTGGGCTTCAATCGCGGTGACGTCAGCAGGGGTGCGCGAAGTAATGGTGACCAGAATTGCCAGCACCACGATGAGTGCCCCCGCGATCCAGAAGGAAAGGAAGATGCGGACGAACAAGCTCTTCATTCGTGGGCGCTCCCGGCGTGATTGCGGGGCCGAGCGAAAATGTAGCCGACGCCGCGTACGGTCTTGATGTAGTCGGTGGTGCTATCGGAGTCGCCGAGCTTTTTGCGCACTTTGCTCACGTGCATGTCGATGCTGCGATCGAAGGGAGAGAACTTGCGGCCAAGCACGGCGTCGACCAGGTGCTCACGAGTGACCACGCGGCCGGCTTCGCCGAGGAGCACGTGAAGCAGATTGAATTCTACCGAGGTCAGCTCGACCGGCTTGCCGTGGTGAGTGACAGAGCGGGTTGCGGGATCGAGTTCAATTTCCCCCACTTTGATGGATGCGGGAACAGCTTCCCCAGGCGAGCCTTTGGTGCGGCGAAGTACGGCGCGGATGCGTGCCACCAGTTCGCGCGGGTTGAATGGCTTGGGCAGATAATCATCGGCGCCGATTTCGAGGCCGACGATGCGGTCGACATCTTCTCCGCGGGCTGTAAGCAGGAGAACCGGGATGCGTGAACTTGCCCGCAGGCGGCGCAGAACCTCGAGGCCGTTCAGGCCGGGCAGCATGATGTCCAACACAACCAAAAGATGCTCGCCGGCTTGAGCGCGCTCGAGTCCGCGAATGCCGTCGTTGACCGCTTCCACCTGAAAGCCTTCAGGCTCAAGATATTCGGTGACGAGGCTGGATAGCTCGGCGTCGTCGTCGATGACCAGAATCTGTTCCATCTATTATCAGTTCTACAACATGCGGCCGGATGAAGGCGTAAAAATTTGTCAAAGCAGGGAGGGATTTTTTGCGAAAGTCTGCAAATGGGGAGCGGGTTTGCGCAGGGCGGTGGCGGCAACGGATTGTTAGCCATGCAGTTAATGTTGCACTTAAAGCCAGTGTCTTCAATTGGTTCGTTTTACAAATCTTTACTCCGGTTGACTGTATTTTTATCCCCTGGCCCAAGGAAAAGTGTTCTTATAAATGACAACCTCGGGGGAAACCGAAAAGGAGATGTATATGAAGTTTGTTGGTTCGAAGATTTTGGCGATTTGCATGGCAGTTGCGCTGTTGGGATCGGTGGCATTGGCGCAGGGCCCACACGGCGCTGGACGCGAGGGGGGTGGGCTTTTCGGCGGCCCGATGTTCGACATGATGTCGGACTACCTGAACCTTTCGGATGCGCAACAGACGCAGATCAAACAAATCATGCACTCGGTAAAACCGGCGATGGAGCCGCTGTTCCAGCAGGAGATGCAAAACCACAAGGCGATGATGCAGCTGATCATGAGCAACAGCTTCGATGAGGCCAAGGCGCAGACACTGGCACAGCAGTCGGCGTCGATCCATGAGCAGATCGAACTGGCGCACGCCAAAGCCGCGCAGCAGGCTTACCAGCTTTTGACGCCGGACCAGAAAACCAAGCTGAGCGAGTTTTTGGCGAAGCAGGAGCAGCGCATGCAGGAGCATATGCAGGAGCGCGGGGAGCATCAGGCGCCGCCGGACAGTCAGTAAGTTTTAGTGCAAGTGCGTGAGGGCATCGAGCCTTCACGCACTTTCATTCTGCATTCTGTATGAGGGACTCATGGCAATCTGGACATCAGAAGCCAGTTTCGTAGGTTTGATTGCTTCCGAGATGAATGCTGCAGTTGAGCGTTCGCTCGAATGCTGGATGGCGGAAATAGACCGCGCCCTTAGCGACACCCGATTGACCACGATGGGAAGGCTGCACGCCGTCGAAGACATTCTGCAGCAGTACAAGACTCTTACCGGAAAAGCTTCCCTGGACGGCATCATCCGCCACGACAGTTAGGAGACCGTAAGATGGACTCTGACTTTGTTTATTCCTGCCTGATGGATTCGACCTGGTTTTTTCTGATTGGCTGGCTCGTAGTGCTGGTGGGAGCGGGCGTCTGGGCGTTTCGCTACAGTCCGGCGGCTTCGGCGGCGGCCCAGTCTCTTCATCGTCCGCGTTAGCGGCGAAATCTGAAGCCTGTCCTGATAAAATTTCATCAGTTGACGGGACATGCTATTCAAAAATCTGCGCCCTTTATTTCCCTACATGAAGAAACACCGCGTGGCCTACGCGGTGGGAACCCTCTGCATTTTTTGCAATAACGGCGTCTGGATACTGTTTCCGCAGGTGATTCGCCGGGCGGTGGATGGGCTGCGGGCTGGAATCACGCCGCATCGCCTGCTGATTTATACCCTGCTGCTTCTGGCGGTCGCCGGAACCAAGGCTATTTTTCAATTTCTGACGCGATGGATTGTGATCGGGATTTCGCGCGAGATTGAATTCGACCTGCGAAACGATTTGTTCCGCCGTCTGGAGACCTTGTCCTATTCGTTTTATCAGCGGACGCGCACCGGCGACATCATGGCACGCGCAACCAACGACCTAAATGCAGTGCGGCAGCTGCTTGGGCCAGCAATTATGTATTCGGCGAATACGATTGTGTTCACGGCGGGTGCGCTGATTTTCATGATGTCGATCAGCCCGAAGCTGACGATGTATGCTTTCTTGCCGTTGCCTGCGGTGAGTGTGACGGTGCAGTATTTTGGGCGGCAGATTCACGAAAGATTCGAGCGCATCCAGGCGATGTTTTCGGAAATTTCAGCCCGCGCCCAGGAGAATTTTTCGGGAGCGCGGGTGATCCGCGCGTACGTACAGGAAGAGCCGGAGATCGCGTCATTTGAAGCGTCGAATCGCGAGTACATTGCGCGGAGCTTGAAACTGGTTCGGCTGATGGGCATGCTGTGGCCAACGCTCGAGATCATGCTTGGCTTCGCCATTGTGCTGGTGCTGTGGCTGGGCGGGCGGGAGGTGGTCTCGCACCGCATTACAGTCGGCGATTTCGTGGCTTTTAATACTTACATGGTGCAACTCACCTGGCCGGTGATCGCGTTGGGCTGGGTCATTAACATCTTTCAGCGCGGAACGGCGTCGATGGGCCGGTTCAACGAAATCCTGACGGCGAAACCGGGGATCGCGGACAACAAGGCTCTGATTGCTCACGAAGTGAAGGAGATCGCCGGGGAGATTGAGTTCCGCAATTTGAACTTCGACTACAACGGCGTCCCGGTGCTGCATGATGTCAATCTGCGCATTCCAGCTGGCAGCAGTTTGGCGATCGTCGGGCCGACGGGATCGGGCAAGACCACACTGGTCAGCCTTATTCCGCGCATATATGACGCGGCGCCGGGAAGCGTGCTGATTGATGGCCGTCCCATCCGCGAATTTCCACTGGCGATGCTGCGCTACAACATCGGTTTCGTCCCGCAGGAGACATTTCTGTTCAGCGAGAGCATTCGCGAGAATATTGCATTCGGCGTCGACCACGCCACGGACGAGGAAATACGCCGCTCGGCGCAGGCGGCGAATATCGCCGATGACATTGAGTCGTTCCCGGAGAAATATCGGACGATCGTCGGCGAGCGTGGGTTAACGCTTTCCGGCGGACAAAAGCAGCGAACGGCCATTGCGCGGGCGTTGATTCGCGATCCGAGAATCCTGGTGCTGGATGATGCGCTGTCGAGTGTCGACACGCAGACTGAGGACAAAATTCTGAATCACTTGCGCGAGGTGATGCGCGGACGGACGACGATTTTTATTTCGCACCGCGTTTCCACCGTCCGCAATGCGGACATGATTGCCGTGCTGCACGGCGGCCGCATCGTGGAGATGGGCACGCACAACGAACTGATCGAGAAAAACGGATACTACACAGAACTCCATAACAAGCAGCTATTGGAAGAAGAGTTGGCGGAAGTGTAGAGCGCACTTCCCTGCCCAATTCTCTGGCTGTATCTCAGCGCACGACGACGACTTCGCGAATATTGTCGCGCGTCAGGAAGAATTTGATCGAGCTGAAATCGCGAAACAGATTTTCGATGTGCCGGTTGTTGAAAACGCGCTGCAGCCGGAACGACCTTTCGATGGGCGTATGAACCACGCCGGTCGGGCCTTTGCGCATATCGCGGCGGGCGATAATGTGCTGCATCTCCAGCGTATCTTTATCGAGAATGTGATAGCGGTAGCAGGGTGCGTCGGGCCCGGCCTCCTGCATATGAAAGAAGGCCAGTAGAACCGCGCCCGGCTTCATGGTTGACCACAGACGCGCGACGACGGGCTTGACCAGGCTTTCGTCGAGATAGTCGGCCAGATTCCAGCACAGAACAATGTCAAAGTGGGCGTTCGAGAAGACCAGATTGTCGGCGAGGAACCGCTTGCTATCGAGTGTGGGCTTGCCATCGTCATCGCGAGTTTCGAGCGCAGAATCGGTCGAGGCGTCGAGCAAATCCTCGCTGTAGAGGCGATGGTTGCGTTCGGTTAAATAGCGGATGTTGGAGGCTGAAGTGGAACCGATATCGAGGATGCAGAGCTGTTCGTCGGCGTCAAAGAGACGCGAAATTTCCGCCAGCCCATTAGAGCGCCGGGTAAGCCGCTCTCCCTTGGGCAAGGATTGGCCGGGTTGCCGGGGATCCGATGGGCCGCGAAAAAGCTTCATGAGATTCTGTGCGACTGCTGACATAACTTTGATGGTTTGCGGAGCGAGGTTTCTCTTGCCATTTTAAACGTTATGCGCCTTGTTTTCCCGCCTTCGCCGCTTCCTGCATTTCGACCTTGCCTTTAAAAAACGCTCCTTCTTCAATGGCAATGCGCTGGGCGGCGATATCGCCGATGACCACGGCCGACTTGCGCAGTTCCACTCGCTCAGTGGCGCGAACATTGCCTTCGACTCTTCCTTGCACGGTCACGCTTTTGGCGTGCAGGCTGGCGCGCGCCTGCCCGTTAGGGCCAATGACCAGCGCGTTGGCCGGAAGTTCAACCGTTCCTTCCACAGTTCCGTCGACAAACAAGTCTTCGCTGCCGGAAAGTTCGCCTTTGATCACCACCGATTTGCCGATGTGAGCAAAGCCATCAGTTTTTGCCGCATCCATGGTTAAAGCCTCCAGCCCGCCGCGCGCGCGTTATTTAGCGGGAATAGTGGATTCTAAATCATTCGGCTGGGTAACGCACCGCGCAGGGCCAATTTATGACTTCGGTTTAATGACCTCTTCGCGCCGGGTAAATTTTTTCACCAAATCTTCGCGAATCTTGTAGCCCGTGCCCGGCTCGTCTCGAATCACGATGGTTCCCTGCGGCGTGACTTCAACTTCCGGATTGATGATGTCTTCCTTCCAATAACGCTTGGAGGCGGAGACGTCGCCGGGAAGCGAGAAATTTTCGAGGGTTGAGAGCGCGATGTTATGCGAGCGGCCGACGCCGGATTCGAGCATTCCGCCGCACCACACGGGTATTTTGCTCGCAGCGCAGACATCATGGACTTTCTTTGCCTCACTGAAGCCACCGACGCGTCCGACTTTAATGTTGATAATCCTGCAGGCGCCGCTTTCGATGGCCTCGGCCGCGTTGCGCGCGTTGTGGATGGATTCATCGAGGCAAATGGCGGTTCGCAGCTGTTTTTGCAGTCGGGCATGATAATAGATGTCATCGTCCCATAGGGGCTGTTCGATCATCAAGAGGTTGAACTGGTCGAATTTGCGCAGATGCTCGGCGTCGTCGAGTTTGTAGGCGGAATTGGCGTCGCAACTGAGAGTGATATCGGCCCAGCGCGAGCGTATTTTTTCGAGGATCTTGAGATCCCAGCCGGGTTTGACCTTGATCTTAATGCGGCCATAGCCGGCGCTCAGTTCGGTCTGTATCTTGTCGAGTAATTGCTCGGGAGAATCCTGAATGCCGATGGAAACGCCACATGGAATTTCTTTTCGGGTTCCACCCAGCAGCTTCCAGAGTGGCTTATTCTTCTGGTGAGCTTCGGCATCCCATAGGGCATTTTCGATGGCGGCTTTGGCCATGCGATGATCGCGAACTTGAGCCATGAGATGGCCGACGTCGCCCGCGGCCGAGATAGTTTGGCCGAGTACCATGGGCGCGAGGTATCGCTGGATGGTGATCCAGGCCGAGTCAATCCATTCGGAACTGTAAAACGGAGCGTCGCCGGCCACACACTCTCCCCAGCCCTCGACGCCGTCGCATTGCATGGAGACCAGCAGAATGCGCCGGTCGTAAATGCGTCCGAAGCTCGTCTCGAAAAAATGGACGAGCGGCATGTGCAATTCCCGCAGGGTAATCGATTCGATTTTCATGTTTATTTAGTTTGCGCCCGGAATATGCAGCCACGGCTCCGGATAACGGCCCAACAGAAATGTGCCGTTTCGTGCAGCATCCCGCTCATACCCGAGCACGGTTAATCCGTCGCGGAATGCTTTTACAAATTTCTCGCGATTTTCGCTCTGCACTTGCGCCGCGTTCTTGCGCGTTGCGGCAGACGTCTTCCACTCGTAAATCTGCGCCGGCACCGAAATCGTTGTGGCTGTTTCAAAGGCCGGGTAGCTGCCGGCTTGCAGCAGGCTTTCCACCCGGGTGGATTTCAGCCACCACTCGGCAACCAGCCGGTCGCTGGGCAAGCCTCCCTGCAGAGGCGACGACGTGATGCCGTACTGATTGACATGATAACGCCGCGCGATGGCGCCGAGCTTTTCAATGTTGAGATACGCGTTCTTGATTTCCAGCGGATCGAAGGTCCACTCGATCAGATCGAAGCTGCGAGCCAGCGCGTCTTCGCGCTGGAATAGTTTCATGCGGCGGCCGAGCCCGCCGTTGCGGTACTCTTCGCGCACCGCCAGCATGTGCGAATGCAGGTAAGAATGGCCGCCGTAGGCGCCGGGAATCGCCAGAACAAAAGCGATCAACTCACCCGATTCGAAGGCGCCAATCACCTGGCCGCCGATCTTCGCGGCCAGCACGAACATGCGCAGCGGCACCAATTCAATGTCGGTGAAGTTCCAGACTTCTTTTTGCAGTTCGAGGCAGGCTCGCATTTCGCCCAGTTCATGGCACTTGCGGATCACGATGTCGTCGCGATTCACCGGGCCGGTTGCTCCTGCAACTTCGATTGCTGCCACAGCGACTCGAGCTCTTCCATGTTGGCCTGTCCCGGCGTGCGGCCATGGCTGGCGAGTTGCTCTTCCATCCACTGAAAGCGCCGGCGGAATTTGCGATTGGTTTTTCTCAGGGCTGACTCGGGATCGAGCGATAAAAAACGCGCAATATTGACCAGCACGAAAAACAGATCGCCGACTTCGTCTTCCAACCGATGGCGGAGTTCCTCGCCGATCTTAACCGTGCTCGATCCGGCCACACCGCGTGCCTGCGGCTGCGGACCCGGCGCGGGAAACTGCTTGAGTTCCGCTTTCAGTTCATTGGTTTCTTCGGTCAGCTTGTCGAACAGGCCATCGATGTTCGGCCAGTCGAATCCGGTTTGAGCCGCGCGCGAACTGATTTTCGAAGCTTCGAGCAGGGCAGGCATGGCGGATGAGATTCCCGCGAGAATGGGTTGCCGACGGTCATCTTTCGCAGACTCGGACGCAGCCTTTTTCTTTTCTTCCGCCTTTAGCGCTTCCCAGTTTTTCAGCACTTCGGCGGGCGTGTCGGCTTTCACATCCCCGAACACATGCGGATGCCGATCGATCAGCTTTTTGGACAATCGATCCAGTACATCGTCGATGGAAAAACTTCCCTGCTCCTGCGCCATCTCGGAATAAAACAGCACTTGTAGCAGCAGGTCGCCCAGCTCGGCTTTCAGTTCAGGCCAGTCGCGGTTATCGATGGCTTCGAGGACCTCGTAGGTTTCCTCAAGAGTGTAAGGCTTGATGGAGTCGAAGGTCTGCTCGCGGTCCCACGGGCAACCGCCGGGCGCGCGCAGCCTGGCCATGATGGAGACCGCGCGTTCAAATCGCTCGCCAGTGGTGGGAGATTTGTTCACATGTGCCCTAGGGGCGCATCCACTTTATATGAGGGTGACTGAAGAGGCAACACGCGACGGCGTTAGTCGAGGTCGAAGTCGCGGATCGGCTTGCCCGTGTCAGGCGTTTCTTTGGCTTTGCGGACTGCTTCCTGGAATTTTTTCTCCAGCAGATCTGACGCATGTTTCTGCGCTTCAACCGACTGGCGAAAAATTGATTCGCGCCGGCTGTCCTGCTCGCGCATGGCGCGGGCCGCGGCTTCCATGTCTTCGAAGGTCTTCGGCACCACTGCGGCGGTGTGTGCGATCACAGCTTGCGTTTCGGGATCGATCTTTAGCACGCCGTGGCAGATCGGACAGGTGACTTCGAAGGCTGGGGCTTTTTTCGCCATGCCGGAATGATACCGCAAACCGGGTGGCCCATCCTAAGCGCGTTCTTTGCGTTTAGGGTGGGGACTGGGAATCAGCGCGGCTCCAGTTTGATGGGCAAAATGTGGAAGAGATAAAGCAGCTCCCACGCCAGCAGAATCACCGAGACGCAGACCACGGCGACGGCGATGATTTCACCGAAGCTCAGACCGCCTTTGCGCGGCTCCATGCGCCGGAAGACCAGCCCCAGAATGTTCAGCGTGGCAAAGCCGAACACCAGCACCCACAGCATGTTGTAGACGTGGGATTTTTTGTCGTCGAGATCGAAGTCGGAGAATTGGAATGCAACCAGCAGCGATTGCACAGACACGATGCCCGCGGTAAAAAGCTGGCGGCTCAGGCGGATGGCGGCGGTCAGTGCCATCAGCAGGCCAGCCCTAAGAGCATTGCGAATCTTCGCTTCAAGCGAAACATGAAGGTCTGATAATACCGCGTTCGCGGGTTGGATGCTCAGGCGGATCAGGCGGTCGTCCGACCTTCGCTCGGCCGCCTGCTTTACGGAAAATGCTTCGGCTTTGAAATGCGCAGCGCGGCTCCGCTAGAGGCCGCGGAATCCTTCCGCCCCGACCTGCGGGCGCTACTTCCTGCCCTGGGCAAGCTTGCCTAGCGTGGCCCCCTGCTTCAGGCCATCGTCAATACCAACTTCATCCCCGGTGTTGATCGCCTTGTTCGGGATGGTCTCATAGGCGTATCCGTGGATGTATGCGTTGTGGAGTCCATGAGAGCGCAGCCGAATCCACCCGTAGTGCACCTGGCCGCTGATAACAAACTTCAGCCCGAGATAGGCTTGGACTCCGCTTTTCCAAGAACATAAGCGCTGGGTATTGGGCCCGGGAAAGTAATAAACCCGGTACATATACAGAGGCTGCTGCGTGGCCTCGAAGGGACTGTTCTTGTCGACCCGAGTTCCTTTGGGCAGAGCGGCCGCACAAGGATACCCGTTGCTCTTTACCTCCCAGACTCGGTTCGTGGACTGCAGCGGATAAATGTTCAAGTCCAGCGGGTGGTTAGACCCTTCCATCGGTCTGACACGCCCCCAGGAGGACGGCGTGTTCAACCACAGAAGAAAATCTGGGATTCCATCATGATTGAGATCGACCTCGACCGACCCGCCGATTCGAACCGGCACCGCCCCTGGGGTAAAGACCACCTCGGCCGAGGCCGGTGGAGCGAGCGCCAACGCACTGGCTCCCGCGGCACTGGCAGCAAGCGCGTACATGTTCAGTCGATGGTGAAGTGAATCAGAAAGTTTGGAAGGCGTTCTCGATGGACGCGAAGACGAGTTCATAGGTCCCTCCGCTCGAATGCTATCCTAACCGCCGCTTGGTCTGTCTGTGACGAGGCTCACCCTGCGCGGGTCGAAATCGATCAGCCACACGCGGCATCATCCGGATGCCAACTTCGCCCTCTGCTTTATAATAGAAAGATTCAGTCACCCTCCTGAAGCCTCCAGAGGAGCGACACGCTCAAAACTTGGTGGATTCGAGGGCAGATCCCGGGTATCGATGTCGACAGAAACCATTACTGTTCGCGGCGCACGCGTTCACAATTTAAAGAACATTGACTTTGAGATTCCGCACAACTCCCTGACCGTGGTCACGGGAGTTTCGGGATCGGGCAAGTCGTCGCTCGCTTTCGACACGATTTACGCCGAGGGCCAGCGCCGCTATGTTGAGTCACTTTCTGCCTATGCGCGGCAGTTTCTCGAGCGCATTGAAAAACCTGACGCCGATGTGATCGACGGCATCGCCCCCGCGGTTGCCATCCGGCAGAAGAATTCCACGCGCAACCCGCGCTCGACCGTTGGCACCGCGACCGAAATCTACGACTACCTGCGCCTGCTTTTTGCCCGCATCGGCCGCACCTATTGCCTGCGATGCGGACGCGAGGTAAAGAAAGATACCGTCGACGACATTGCCGCATCGATTCTTGCTTTGCCAGAAGGCACGCGGCTGAATGTTTTGTTTCCGCTGCGCACCGAATCGCCAGCCGAGGCCAAGCCGCCAGCGCGCGGCCGCGGTGCAAAAAAGGCGAAAGGGCAATCCAAGGCGCCTTCCGATGCTCTGAAAACTCGATTGCTTGATTTGCGTACGCGCGGCTTCAATCGGCTGCATCAGTCAGGACAAATCTACGAGTTCTCTACCCCCGAGTCCTTGCTCGACATCAACTTTTCCGAGCCGCTGTTCGTTCTGGTCGATCGCATCGTCATCACGCCTGATTCCCGCTCGAGGATAGTCGACGCCGCCGAAATCGCTTACCGCGAGGCCGGCGAGGTCATCTTCGAAACCGCGCCGCGCGACGGAGGAAAAGCTGAACGACTGCGCTTTTCCCAGCGCTTCGACTGCAAGACCTGCGGCACGCGCTATGAAGAACCGGAGCCGCGACTTTTTTCGTTCAACAATCCCTACGGTGCATGCCCGCGCTGCCAGGGATTCGGCAACACCATTGACTTCGATCTCGACTTGGTTATTCCCGACAAAACGAAATCGTTAAACGAAGGCGCGATCGAGCCCTGGACCAAGCCGAAATATCGGCCATTGTTTACCGAACTGAAGCGCTTCGCCCGTCAGGAAAAGATTCCGATGGATGTTCCCTGGGCCGAACTCGATCCCGAGCAGCAGAGCGTCATCATTCACGGCGAAGGCCGTTTTCCCGGCGTGCGCGGATTTTTCAATCACCTGGAGCGAAAAAAATACAAGCTGCATGTGCGCGTGTTTCTCAGCCGCTATCGCGGTTATTCGCTATGCTCCGCGTGCGATGGCGCGCGCCTGCGGGTTGAAGCTCGCCAGGTAAAAATCAAAGACAAGAATATCTGTGATGTTTGCTCCATGACCATCGAGCAAGCGTCTGAATTCTTTGATTCACTCGAACTCACCGATCAGGAAGCCGGCATCGCGGAGCGGCTGATGGAAGAAATTCGCGAGCGGTTGCGATTTCTGAACGAAGTGGGCTTGGAATATCTCACGCTCGACCGCCTGTCATCGACACTTTCTGGCGGCGAAGCACAGCGCATACAGCTAGCCACATCTCTGGGCTCGCGGCTAGTGGGAACTCTATACGTTCTGGACGAACCCTCGATCGGCCTGCACCCGCGCGACACACAGCGATTGATTACCATCTTGAAAGGTCTGCGTGATCTCGGAAATACCATCCTGGTGGTCGAGCATGATCCCGAAGTCATGCGCGCATCCGACACGATTCTCGACCTCGGTCCGGGAGCCGGCGAAAACGGCGGCAAGGTCATCGCCACCGGGACCTACGATCAGCTCAAAACCATGCCGGCATCGCTGACCGGTCGCTATCTGGCGGACGAACTCCGCATCGCCATGCCGGGCACACGCCGCAAGCCCGGCACTCAGCAGATAAAAATCTACGGTGCGCGGGCGCATAATTTGAAGAAAGTCAACATCGCCGTTCCTTTGCGGATGCTCGTCGCCATCACCGGCGTCTCCGGCTCGGGCAAATCGACCCTGCTCCATGACGTGCTTTATCAGGCTCTGGCGGCGGCTAAAAAGCAGCCCGATACGTCTACACCCACCAGCCCCGCCTGGGATTCAATCGAGGGCGCCGAGTTCATCGATGAAGTCGTCCTCGTCGATCAGTCGCCGATCGGGCGAACGCCCCGCTCCAATCCCGTGACCTACATCAAAGCCTTCGACGGCATCCGCGAACTTTATGCTTCCCTGCCCGAAGCGAAGAAACGCGGCTTCTCCGCCGGCCACTTTTCCTTCAACATCCCCGGCGGGCGCTGCGAAACCTGCCAGGGCAATGGCACGGTCACAGTCGAAATGCAGTTCCTGGCAGACGTCGAACTGATTTGCGAAGAGTGCAAAGGCACGCGTTACAAGCCGGAAGTCCTGGATATCCGCTACCGCGGCAAGAACATTCAGGAAGCGCTGAACCTCACGGTCAAAGAATCGCTGCAATTTTTTTCGGGCGTTCCCAAGATCGTCGACAAACTGCGGGTGCTGGAAGAAGTCGGGCTCGGATACCTGCGGCTTGGCCAATCGGCGACTACGCTTTCCGGCGGTGAAGCGCAGCGCATGAAGCTGGCCGCGCATCTTCAGCCATCGCGCGATTTCTCGGCCAGTTCGTCGGAAGAAGGCCGCCGCAAGCGCCATGTTCTCTACATCTTCGACGAACCCACCACCGGCCTGCATTTTGATGACATCGGCAAACTACTGGCAGCCTTCCGGCGTCTAATTGATGCAGGTGGTTCGATTCTGGTGATCGAACACAATCTCGACGTAATCAAGACCGCGGATTGGGTCATCGATCTTGGACCGGAGGGCGGCGAGCGAGGCGGCTATATCGTGGGCGCTGGCCCGCCGGAAGCGATTGCGAAACTGCCGAACTCCTACACCGGCAAGTTTCTGGCGCAGGTATTGAATGGAAACGGGGCTTCGCGAAATGGACACAAATAAAGCGCTGCTGGCCTTGCCCATCGCGCTGTTCATGACCGCAGCCGCCCCCGCGCAGTATTCCGGACAAACCGTACGGCACCATCGCGTTGCGGAAACCACCGAAGTTCCCGCCGAACTCACCCAAGCTGAAGATGCCATCGAAAAGAAAGACTACGCG
>DASVWZ010000054.1:0-10922 GCA_036392935.1 Terriglobales bacterium
CGCCCATAATATACACCTGGATTGACGACCAACCCGAAGCTGAACCGGACTCGATTTCGTCTGCCATTTTGCCGCCTCCACACTAGCAGCCGTTTTCAACGGCTGCATTCCAGTTGGGCTTCTTGTGAACCCCAGCTGACCCTAGATTAAGCGTGTGCGGAAACCCCATCCGCATCGGTTGTCACATGCGCATGTGACGGTCATCACACCCCTAAAAGGGCCGCAAAACCACCGATTTGTGCCTCTCCAGGGCACACCACTGGACGCGCCATTCTGTAACCGGCCCCAGCTTCTTCCTGGCAGCCAAGCTGCATACGTCAAATCGAACTTAGGCTGTGCTCTGAAGAATTTCTAATCCTCGAATGATCGGCTGACGATTCGAAGTCGTCCCCGAAAATCCGAGCCTGGTTCAGGGCCATGGGTGTACGGAACCTGCCTAAAGTTCGAACCTTAGAGACCGATAGACGGTAAGGGATATCCGGAACCTGGCGGGGACGGCGGCCCTGAGTTTCATCTCGGAGAAGTCTCGGACCGTGAGAAGGGATTCGCAGCATGAGCGATGACGCGGAGATCATTAAAGAATTTTTGGTAGAGAGCTACGAGAATCTCGACCGGCTCGATCACGATCTGGTCGCGCTCGAAAAAGACCCCGCCAACCGCGAAACTCTCGCTAGCATCTTCCGCACCATCCATACCATTAAAGGCACCTCCGGCTTTCTGGCGTTCAACCAGCTCGAGGCTGTCACCCACGTGGGAGAAAACCTGCTGGCGCGTTTGCGCGACGGGCTGCTCCAGCTGACTCCGGAAATCACCACCGCACTCCTGGCCATGGTGGATGCAGTGCGCCAGATGCTCACGAAAATCGAATCCACCGGTCACGAAGGGGAACGCAACGATAGGGAGTTGATTGATCGCCTGACTCAGCTCCTCGAGGCCAAGCCTGAAGTTGGCAACCCATCACCGGCAGCGCAGGCGGGACAGGACACTCACCTATCGCCGTCGCCCGTGCCCGAAGCCAACGTCGGCAACCTGCCGTTGAGCAATCCGCCACCGGTCGAGCCGCGACAGACAGATGAGAGTCTTCCGGAAAAAGCCGCGGTTAAATCGCAGGAAGCCGCCGAAGGACTGAACCCGCAGCAACCGGCGCGCGGGCAAAGCGCCAGCGACAGCACCATCCGCGTGGATGTCGCGCAGCTCGACCGGCTGATGAATGGCATGAGCGAGCTGGTGCTGCTGCGCAATCAGATCGTGCAGTACAGCAATTCCACCGAGGACAGCGAACTGCAGGGGACCAGCCAGCGGCTGAATCTGCTGACCACCGAGTTGCAGGAAGGCGTCATGAAGACGCGCATGCAGCCGATCGGCAACATCTGGAGCAAGTTCCCCCGCACCGTGCGCGATGTCGCGCTGGGATGCGGCAAACAGGTGCGCATTGAAATGGAGGGCAAGGAGACCGAACTCGACAAGACCATCATCGAGGCCATCAAGGACCCGCTCACCCATCTGGTGCGCAACGCCGTGGATCACGGCATTGAGCCTCCCGAGGTGCGGCGCGCCGCCGGCAAGCATCCCGAAGGATTGCTGTTCCTGCGGGCGTTTCACGAGGGCGGTCAGGTCAACATCGAGATCACCGACGATGGCGCCGGCCTCGACTTCGAGAAGATCCGCAACAAAGCCGTGCAGAAGGCGCTGGTCACCGCCGATCAGGCCGCGCGGATGACGGAGCGGGAAATTACCAACCTGGTCTGGTTGCCCGGCTTTTCTACTGCCGAAAAAGTAACCAACGTCTCCGGCCGTGGCGTCGGCATGGATGTGGTCAAAACCAACATCGAAAAAATCGGCGGCACCGTCGATGTGCAATCCCGGCCCGGACACGGATCGACGGTGCGCATGAAAATACCGCTGACTTTGGCCATTATTCCCGCGCTCATCGTGACCACGGCCGGTGACCGCTACGCCATTCCGCAGGTCAGCCTGCTCGAGTTGGTTCGCCTCGAGGGCGAACAGGCCCGCAAAGGCATTGAACTGGTCAGCGGCGCGCCTGTCTACCGTTTGCGCGGCAACCTGCTTCCATTGGTGTATCTGAATCGCGAACTGAAAGTCGAAGCTGAAACCGAAGTCGAGGCCGGAACCAAAGCCAAGGCCCACACTAAAGACGCCGCGCTCCGTGCCGCTGACTCCAGCGACAACCTGAGCGTCAACATCGTGATCTTGCGCGCCGATGACCGCCAGTTCGGCCTGGTGGTGGACGAAATCAACGACACCGAAGAGATCGTGGTCAAACCGCTCAACAAGCTTCTGAAGAGCATCAACATTTACGCCGGCGCCACCATCATGGGCGACGGCCAGGTCGCTCTCATTCTCGACGTCATGGGACTGGCACAGCGCTCGAGCGTGGTGGCCGAAGTTCGCGATCGGGCGGTGACTGAAAAAGACGCTCAAGGCTCCGACTCGGATGGTGGCCAGCGCCGCAACCCGGTCTTGCTCTTCCAGTACGGAGAAAGCGGCCGCATGGCAGTCGATCTGGCCGTGGTGGCGCGTCTCGAAGAATTCTCGCGCGACACCGTCGAAGTCGCCTCCGACCAGGAGGTCGTGCAATACCGCGGCCATATCATGCCGCTTATCCGGGTCTCCGACGTATTGAAGGGCGAGTGCGCCCAAGCGGCCAGCAGCCAGGAGTCCCTGCAGGTCCTCGTCTATTCCGACCAGGGCCGGAGTGTGGGCCTGGTGGTAGACCGCATCCTCGACATCGTCGAAGAAGCCTACATCATGCAACCCCAGAAAGGGCGCAAAGGCGTGCTGGGCTCGGCGGTGATTCAGAAACGGGTGACCGACATTCTCGACGTTCCCGGTTTGATCGCTGCCGCCGATGGGGTCGAGATACTGGCCGGGATGGAGACATAAGAACACAAGCTCGATGCACGTCAGGAGAAACGAATGGGAGCCGCGCAGCAGTTTTGCACCTTCTTTGTGAAGCACGAGTTCTTTGGCGTGCCCGTACAGCAGGTGCAGGAGGTGATCCGCTACCAGGAGATGACCCGGGTGCCCCTGGTGCCAGCGACCATCCGCGGGCTCATCAACCTGCGCGGGCAGATTGTCATGGCCGTCGACTTGCGCCGCCGCTTGGGTCTCGAGGATCGGCCGGAATCCGAACTGCCGTTAAACGTCGTCGTGCTCACCGCCGACGGCGCCGTCAGCTTTCTGGTGGACGAGATCGGCGATGTGCTTGAAGTGGAAGAAAAAGACTTTGAACCGCCACCGGCCACCGTTCCCGGGCAATTGCGCGATCTGGTGCGCGGTGTTTACAAGCTGCACGACCGCTTGATGCTGGTGCTCGACACCGAGCAGGCGGTCAACAGCGACCAGTTTGAAACACAGAAGGTCCACTGATGTCGATGATGTCGATGTCGATGACGTCGATGTCTGTCGTGGAACCGCTCACGCAGCAGCGGCGAAAGCAAATCGTCGGTAAAGTTTAGGTCCGCCAGCCGCGGACAAAGAAAAGGGAGAAACACAAAACCATGAAGCACGAGCCATCCAACAAAAGTAGCCGCTCCGCGGCGGCTGCAAGCGGTTACAGTCTAAACTCGGTCCATGATGCGCCCGGGGACGGCGGGAAGAACAAAGAGATGCCGGCCCTCGAGCAGCCCCACTTTCTCAAGCAAGTTTATGAAATGTTGCCGCCCGCGAACCTGATCTATGCGGATAAAGATTTCGTCATTCGCAACATGAACCAGACCTCATGGAACACCTTGCGAAAAATCCAGCATCTGCTGCCGGTCAAGGTCGACGATATTATCGGCATTTCGATCGACACCTTCCATAAGAATCCGCAGCGCGTGCGCAACATCCTCTCCGATCCCAAAAGGCTGCCGCACAACGGCTCCTTCGAACTGGGCAACGAAAAGGTTGAGCTTACCGCTCACGCGGTCTACGACGAAAAGAACAACCTGGCCGGCTACATGGCGGCGTGGGAAGTCGTCACCGAGAAGAACCGGCTCCAGCAAGGAATGGATGCGATCTACCGCTCCCGTCCCTGTGTCGAGTTCGACATGGAGGGCAACGTAGTTCGCGCCAACGAACTTTTTCTCGCTCTGACCGGCTATACCCTGGCGGAAGTGCAGGGCAAGAACCACAGCTTCTTCGTTCCCGAATCCGACCGTAATCTTCCGGAAAACACCGGCCTTTGGCAAAAGTTCAAAGCCTGCCAGGCGCTGACCGGCGAATATCCGCGGGTGGGCAAGCATAACCGCGAGTTCTGGGTCGCGACCACTTACTATCCCATTCCCGACCACGCCGGAAAAGCATACCGCGTCATGCAGTTCATGACCGAGATCACCGAAAGCAAGTTGCGGGACAACGACTACGCCGGGCAGATCAAAGCCATTAGCAACTCGCGGGCGGTCATCGAGTTCGCCATGGACGGCACGATTCTCGGCGCCAATCACAACTTTCTCGCCGTGATGGGCTACTCGATCGACGAGATCAAAGGCAAGAACCACAGCATGTTCGTTGGCGACACCACCCGCAACACCGCCGAATACCGCGAATTCTGGGCGGCGCTCAATCGCGGGGAAGCCCAGTCGGCGACCTTCAAACGATTGACCAAGGGCGGCCGCGAGGTATGGCTTTCCGCAATCTACAACCCGATTCAGGATCTCCGGGGCAAATACTACAAAGTAGTAAAGTTTGCCACCGACGTCACCGAAGAAAATCTCAAGACAGCAGAACAGGCCGGCCAGTTGGAAGCCATTCGCAGAGCGTCAGCCGTCATCGAGTTCGGCATGGACGGTGCCATCATCACCGCCAACGACAATTTCCTCAAAGCCCTCGGCTATACCCTCGACGAGATCAAGGGCAAACACCACAGCATGTTCGTCGAAGAATCGTACCGTAACAGTCCGGCATACCAGGAGTTCTGGGCCAAGCTGAATCGCGGCGACTACGTGGCCGACGAATTCAAGCGCATCGGCAAGAACGGCAAGGAGGTATGGATTCAGGCTTCCTACAACCCCATCTTCGACCTGAACGGCAAACCCTTCAAGGTGGTCAAGTTTTCGACCGACGTTACCGCGCAGAAAATGGCGCTGAACGCCATGCTCGCCGACGCGGCCATGCTGTCGAAAGCCGCCGTCGAAGGAAAACTCTCCACCCGCGCCGACCTCACCAAGCACCAGGGAGACTTCCGCAAAGTCGTCGAAGGCGTTAACGCCACACTCGATGCCGTCATCGGCCCGCTGAACGTCTCCGCCGACTACGTCGACAAAATCAGCAAGGGTGTCATTCCGCCAAAAATCACCGACAACTACAACGGCGACTTCAACGTCATCAAGAACAACCTCAACGACTGCATCGGCGCGGTCAACGCCCTGGTGGCGGACGCCGTCGCGCTGTCGAAGGCTGCGGTCGAAGGCAAACTCTCCACCCGCGCCGATGCCTCTAAACACCAGGGAGACTACCGCAAGATCGTCGAAGGCGTAAACCAAACCCTCGATGCCGTCATCGGCCCGGTGCAGGAAGCCGGGGCTGTGCTGAAGCGCATCGCCGCCGGCGATCTTACCGCCAAAGTCAGCGGCAGCTATCAGGGCGATCACGCCGATATCAAAAACGACATCAACTCGATGACCGAGGCGCTCGGCAGCAGCATGCGTTCGATCGCCGAAAATGCTACCTCCCTGTCCACCGCCTCCGAAGAGCTCACCGCTACCAGCCAGCAGATGAGCGCCAACGCCGAAGAAACCTCGGCCCAGGCCAACGTAGTTTCGGCCAGCGCCGAGCAGGTTGACAAAAACCTGCAAACCGTCGCCACCGGCACCGAAGAGATGGGCGCCAGCATCAAGGAGATCGCCAAGAACGCTCACGAATCGGCCAAAGTTGCGACCGAAGCCGTCAAAGTCGCCGAGGACACCACCCAGATCGTGACCAAGCTGGGCGAATCCTCCACCGAAATCGGACAGGTGATCAAGGTCATTACCTCGATCGCCCAGCAGACCAACCTGCTCGCCCTGAACGCAACCATCGAAGCCGCCCGCGCCGGCGAAGCCGGCAAGGGATTCGCCGTAGTCGCCAACGAAGTCAAGGAACTGGCCAAGCAAACCGCCAAAGCCACCGAAGACATCAGCCGCAAAATCGAAGCCATCCAGGGCGACACCAAAGGCGCCGTCGGAGCCATCGCTCAGATCAGCGCCGTCATCAAGCAGGTCAACGACATCTCCAACACCATCGCCACCGCGGTCGAGGAGCAGAACGCCACCACCAACGAGATGGCGCGCAACGTCGGCGAAGCCGCCAAGGGTTCGGGCGAAATTACCCGCAACATCAGCGGCGTAGCCGACGCCGCCAAGAGCACCACCCACGGCGCCAACGACTCGCTCAAAGCTTCGCAGGCGCTGGCCAAAATGTCGACCGAACTGCGCGAACTGGTGGGCCAGTTCACCATCGACTCCGGCTCGCACAGCGGACCGTCGAAAGCCAGAGGCGCGCACTCCGGAGCCTGATGCCACCTTCTTCGGCGGTGGATGTCGGATCACCCGGCATCCACCCCTAACTCACAAGGGCCGCTATGCCGCCGATACGCGTACTGATCGTTGATGATTCCGTAGTCGTTCGG
Organism: Terriglobales bacterium; assembly: GCA_036392935.1. GTDB lineage: Bacteria > Acidobacteriota > Terriglobia > Terriglobales > Acidobacteriaceae > DASVWZ01. Next base: position 6,611 of record DASVWZ010000054.1, read on the forward strand.
AAGTTGCTCTCGCAGGCGCTTTCCGCAAGGCCCGAGCTTGAGCTGGCAGGCACCGCCTCAAGCGGCGCTATCGCCCTCGCCAAGTTGCCCCAGCTTAATCCCGACGTGGTCACCCTCGACATCGAAATGCCCGGCCTCAACGGCATCCAGACTCTGATTGAAATCCGCCGTCTCTACCCCAAGCTCCCGGTCATCATGTTCAGCACCCTGACCGAGCGCGGGGCGGCGATCACGCTTGAGGCCCTATCGCTCGGTGCCTCCGATTACGTCACCAAGCCCACCAACAGCGAAAGCCTGGCCAACGCCATGGAGCAGGTACAGCGCGAGCTGACCGACAAAATACTTACTCTCGCCGTCCGCAATCACAACGGCACACCTCGTCATCAGCCTATCTCCGCAACCAAAAAGAAATTGACTGATCAACCGGTGCACCTGCTTGCCATCGGCGCCTCCACCGGCGGGCCCAATGCCCTGGCCGAATTGATCCCCCGGCTTCCCGCAGATTTCCCCGTGCCCGTTGTCGTAGTCCAGCACATGCCGCCGCTGTTCACTCGCCTGCTGGCCGAGCGCCTCGATACCCGCTCCCCGCTCTCCGTGCAAGAGGCCGCAGCCGGCACAACCCTCGAACCCGGCTACGTATGGATCGCGCCCGGCAACCATCACTTGGTCGTGGCCCGCAAGGGTACTGCCGCGATCATCGATCTCAACCAGGCTCCGCCAGAAAACTCCTGCCGCCCAGCGGTCGACGTTTTATTTCGCTCCGTCGCCCACACCTACGGCGCGAACGCACTGGCACTTGTCATGACCGGCATGGGTTCCGACGGCGCCCGCGGTGCCACCGAGATTCACGAAACCGGCGGCACTATTCTCGTCCAGGATGAGGCTTCCTCGGTGGTGTGGGGCATGCCCGGTGCCGTAGTAGCTGCCGGCGCGGCGGATCGTATTTTCCCGCTGGCGGAAATCGGCCCGGAAGTCGTCCGTCGCGTCACCGCCAGCCGTTCGCGCGCCGGCGCAGCCGCCGCACCAAAGATGTAAGCAAATCGCAGCAGATCGAAAGGGAGATCACAGTTGGAAACAGGCGTCGCCAAGTCGGTCGCAAAGCCGGAGACGGAAGACCTAAAAGACCCCGCGTACCGGAAAATCCGCGACATGATCTATCAGATCTCCGGCATCTACCAGACCGACGAAAAGCTGTACCTTCTCGCTTCCCGCTGCACCCGCCGCATGAACGCCACCAAAACCACCACACCCGCCGAATATCTCGACCATCTCACGCTGCGCGGCAACCGTGACGCCGAACTGCGGCTGCTGCTCAACGAAATCACTATCGGCGAAACCTACATGTTCCGCAGCGTTCCTCAGCTTGAGGCGCTACGAACCGTCATCCTCCCGCAGATTCTCGCCGCCAAAGGCGGCATGGGCTTCAAGCGTCTGCGCCTGTGGAGCGCGGGCTGCTCCACCGGCGAAGAACCCTACACTCTGGCGATGTTTCTGCTCGAAAACAGCGACAAACTACTCTCCGGCTGGACCTACGAAATTCTCGCCAGCGATCTCAACGACAACTCGCTGGCCGCAGCCAAGGCGGGAATCTACGGTGAGTACGCCCTTCGCAGCACCAGCGAGGCGCTGCGCAAAAAATACTTCAAGCCCTACGACGAAAAGCGGCTTCAGGCCACCGACCAGCTAAAATCCCTCATTCGCTTCGACCGCGTCAACCTCAACGACGACAGCAAAATGATCTTCCTCAAAGGCCTCGACCTGATCTTCTGCTGCAACGTGCTGATTTATTTCGACCTCGCCTCAAAGCGCAAAGTCATGCAGCACTTTTTTGCCAATCTGATCCCCGGCGGGTATCTGTTTCTCGGCCACGCCGAATCTTTGTATCAGGTCGACGACCGCTTCCATCTGGTGCATTTCCCCGGCACCATTTCATACTGGAAGCCCCCTGCCGGATTTAGCGGAGCGAAAAAACCATGACCACCCTAGAGGAAATCCGCCCTCGCATCAAAGCTCTCGAGTCGATGCCGACCATCCCCGCCACCATTCAACCGCTCCTCGACATGCTGCGCCTGCCAGCCGAAGAAGTTTCCATAGAAAAGGTCGTTGAGCTGGTATCCTACGACTCCACCATCGCCGCCCAATGCCTGCGCATGGCGAACTCGCCCCTATTCGGTCGGCGCAACATGGAAACCGTCCGCAATGCCATCATGGCCCTTGGCATCAAGCGCATCGAGGCCATCGTGATGGGCTGCTGTCTGAATCGTATCGTTCCCCCCGAAAAGTGGGTCCTCGACCCCGTCGTTTTCTGGCGCCACTCTCTCGGATGTGCCCTGGTCAGCAGCAAAATGGCTAAGCTGATCGGCTATCCCGATCCCGAAAAAGCTTACCTGGCCGGCTTATTGCACGACCTCGGCATCCTGGTCAACATGATCGCCTGCACCGACGAATTTCGCCAGTGCTTGCAGAAAGCGCATGACGAACGGGTGGCACTCCACATCATCGAAGACCAGTTCCTCGGATTCAACCATTGTCAAAGCGGAAAAATCCTGGCCGAACAATGGAAATTTTCTCCCGATTTGACCGCCGTTATCGAATTTCACCACAATCCCAACCCCGCGCCTGTCGCCGCGCCGCTGGTCGCAACCGTCTATCTCAGCGATCTCCTCTGCCGCCTGCGCGATCTTGATCACGGATACTACGAAGCCATGGGCATCGACCTTACGGCAGAACGCGCTTGGGCCACATTAGCCGAACAGCATCCCGCTCTTGCTAACATGGACCTGGCCCGCCTCACCATGGACATTGACGGGTCCATGGAGGACATCACCAGCGTCGTCGATGCTGTCTTCAAACCCCACCGTGCCGCCGCTTCCTGAACCCCACTACCAGCCTCATAACTCACTTCCTATCATAGGTTTGCAATCCTTGCACCCTGCCCCCGATTCATCTTGACTATTGCCCTGAAATGCGAGACGCTGGGCGCCGTGTTTAAGACCCCATGGAGACGGCTAACTCTACCATTTCGGCGCTTATCAGCCTGGCGGAGCAGGGCGATGAAGCTTCCGCTGCCCGGCTCTTCACTCTTCTGTATACGGAACTTCACCGCCTCGCCAAACGCCAGTTAGCCCGGCAGGGTGACATAAGCCTTAGCGCAACCACTCTCATTCACGAGGCTTACCTCGATATGGCAGCCCAACACGGCCACTCTTTTCCCGACCGTGCCCGCTTCATGGCCTATGCCGCGCGGGTTATGCGCGGACTGATCATCGATCACGTTCGCAACCGCCTCGCCATCAAGCGTGGCGGCCACTTCGAACTGACCTCCCTCACCACCAACGTCGCAGATGCCGCGGGCGACGATCAGGAACTCAGCCGCATGAGCCAGGCCCTCGACGAGTTGGCCCAGGTCGACAGCTCCTTGTCCCAGATCGTCGACCTGAAATTCTTTTGCGGATTTTCCTTCGGCGAAATCGCCGACATGTCCGGTGTGTCGGAACGTACCATCCAGCGCAAGTGGGAAAAGGCGCGCATTTATCTGCATCGCAGTCTGCGCACCAACCTTCCCGTGTGAAAACCCCATGCTTACCCTCACCCCCGACCAATGGCAGGAAGTAAGCCCTTACCTCGATGAGGTTCTGGATCTCACCCCCGAAGAACGCCCCGCCTGGCTGTTTGCGCTCAGCCAAAGAGATGCGAATCTCGCCTCCATCGTGCGCACTTTGTTGGACGAACAGGCACAACTAAAAGAAGAAGGCTTTCTTGAGAAATCTCCGTTCCGTATAGGCTCTGGACTCGCCGGCCAGAAAATTGGCGCCTACACCCTCGTCTCGCAAATCGCCCAGGGAGGTATGGGAAGCGTCTGGCTCGCCCAGCGCAGCGACGGCCGCTTCGAGCGCCAGGCCGCGGTCAAATTCGTGAGCATCGCCCTCACCAGCCGCGTCACCGAAGAACGCTTCAAACGCGAGGGCAGCATCCTCGGTCGCCTCACCCATCCCCACATCGCCGAGCTGCTCGACGCCGGCATCTCCGCCGAAGGCACTCCCTACCTTATCCTCGAATACGTCGAGGGCCTGTCCATCGACCAATATTGCGACCAGCACAAGCTCGGCATCGACGCTCGCGTCGCGCTGTTCCTTGACGTGTTGAGCGCAGTCGCCGAGGCCCATGCCAACCTGATCGTTCATCGCGACATCAAGCCTTCTAACGTCCTGGTACGCAACGATGGCCAGGTGAAGCTGCTCGATTTCGGCATTGCCAAGTTGCTCGCCGACGAAGGCAGCAACACATCGGAGACCATGCTCACCGTCGAAGG
>DASVWZ010000055.1:0-4050 GCA_036392935.1 Terriglobales bacterium
GAACACATACTGCGGCAACACCGCGCCCCCGAAGCCAATGGCGTGCGGGAACGGATCGACCAATGGCCTCTGTTCCTGCGACATGGACGTTAGCTCCGGGGGAGTACTGGTTGCGCCCGCCCTCTACAAGTACAACGGGAACAAAGTCGTAATCAACGCTGACAAGCAGTCCAACATATACGTCGCCAACCAGGCCAACCTGGGCGGCCAGAACAACAATGGCGGTAATAACATCCAGGTTATTCAGACGCCTACCCCGACGGGAACGCCGTACACGAACTGTAACCAAAAGCAGCAGTACTATCAGGGCTATTGGGCAAGTCCAGCGTACTGGCATGACGGCACCGACAGCATCGACTGGCTCTTCTACGCTGCAACCGACCCCCTCGCCAGCGACCCCGCGATCCCGATGTACGGATTTCAGCTGGCAACAATCGGCACATCTGGTCCCGTCCCCGCATCGCCGAGCGCCACGACGAACATGGGCCCGAACGAAAACGTCGCGTTCTGCAACTTCGCCCCGACCCCCTCAGTCTCCTCAAACGGCACGAGCGACTCGTCCGGCATCGTGTGGGCGATCGAGACCCCCAACGGCCACAATCCCAGGCATTGCGACGGCACCCCGAGCAACATAGCGGTGCTGCACGCGTTTTGCGCCACAACGGTGAACCACACCGGCAACCCCTGCGGCAACGGCGGCGGCACAGGAACAGGCACGGCACTGACCCAGCTCTACGTCAGCACCCAGAACGTAAGCACCACCCCAATCAGCAAGCCCGTGCCATTCCTCCCGCCGGTGATCTTCAATGGCCTCGTTTTCATGGGGACGGCGGTGGAACTAACCCAACCCCCGAAAACACAAATCGGCACGGCGGAGGTCGATGTCTTCGGACCCTGCAGCGTAAACCCCAACTCGACATGCAAGCCTTAGATAACAAGGAGGAAGAGCGATGAGACACCTTCGAATGGCGGCCCTTGCCCTGGCGTTGCACGCGGGGATCTTTGCCCACGGGCAATCAGCACGGACCGCGCAGCCAGCACCCATGCCCAAAGGGACGCCTGCCACATTCCAGTGCTCGCCGGCCCCCTGCGTCCTTCCGCCGACCCAGGCCTCGGAGGGCGGGGCCATGGTGACGGACACGCCGATCGTGGCCAACCCTGTACGCTTCGAGCAACTTCTGCTGGGCAGCGTGGATTTTAACTGCACCGGTGACTCAAGCGTCGGGGCGCACCTATCCACCGACGGCGGCTCGGCGTGGTCGCTCGTCAGTTGCATGCCGATCGTTCAATTGGGCAAGCGAGGGTACATCGCAATTGGCGAACCTTCGGTCGGCTACGACAGTAAAGGGAATGCTTACGCCTCCGGCGTCTACTACGGGGGCGGGAGCTACGGACTGGTTGCGGTGCAGAGCTCGACCAACGGAAGCAACTGGAACGCCCCGGTCGTTGCCCTGACTCCGAAGGGCGACGCGAGCTTTTTCGAGACGCACCTGGCCGTCGACGCCAGCCCGGGCAGCCCGCACGTGGGCGCAGTCTACGCGTCGGGGGTCTACGGGGGGGGCGGCCGCTACAACCAGGTCATTGTCTCGCACTCAACCGACGGGGGCACGACCTGGACGCAAGTCCCGGTAGACAGTGTGCAGAAGTACCCCGAGGAAGACGACTTTACGCGCCTCGCAGTCGGCGGCGACGGGACCGTCTACGCCACCTGGCAGAACTGCACCGGCACGAAGACCAACGGCAACTGCCCGACCGTGCGGATGTTATTCTCAAAATCCGCTGACGGCGGGAACACCTGGTCGCCGCCGATCCAGACAGCCGAAGTGGGCATGCCGCTGAACTGGGAGCTTCCGAACACGAATCCCAACACGGCAGTTTCCAACTATCCCCCCATTGCGGTAGACAAGAGCAGCGGGACTTACGCTGGCAGCCTCTACGTCGTAATGTACAACTACACCGATAACCACCTGAAGGTCATCATGGTTCGCTCGACCGACGGCGGAACGACGTGGTCAAAACCGCTGCCACTCGCGCCCGAAAGCGATACGCATGATCAATTCTTCCCGGCAATCTCCGTTAACAAAGCCGGACTGGTCGGCGTAAGTTGGCTCGATCGCCGCAATGACCCTAACAACGTTAACTATCAGGCATTCGCGGCCATCTCTTACGACGGCGGTCAGACTTTCGGGCCCAACTGGCAATTGACCACGGCGTTTTCCAACCCGGACGTCAATGGCGACTATAACTGGATGGGCGACTACACCGGCAACACCTGGGTCGACGACAAATTCATCGCCGCTTGGATGGATTCCTCGAACGGCACCAACATGCAACAAGTCGTCGGCGGCGTCCAGTTGAAATAATAGTTTGTGGCAACGTGTGTGGGGCAGGCACTCCTGTCCGCCGCCGTTTCTTTTGCGTCACGAACCTCATCGGGAGGGCGCGACTTCAGTCGTGCCGTAGTGGCGGAAGCCTTATCGGGAGGGCACAGCTTTAGCGGTGCCGATGACGGCCAATACAGATCGCGGCTTTAGCCGCTGAGGGACGGTTCGTATCGGGGCACGACTTAGGCATGCCGTATCAACTCCCTCAAATCCACTGTCATTCCGAGGGCTTTAGCCCCGAGGAATCTGCCGTGAATGACCGAGGCCCATCCGTGAAAATCTGTGGCCAAAAAGGGCTTAAGAGTAGCCCAAGAAAGGGCGAATAAACAGCGAATCAACGCGGCAGGAACCCCGAAAAAATAACCCCTTACCTCTATTGTACCGTGCCGTAGGGGGTAAGCACAATACCTTTGCCAACTTTATATTTCCAACAAAATCATCGCTTTACCCGGAAAATGCCGTTTTTCGCCTGTTGACAAGATTTTCTATGAAAAATCACATCCCCGTCCACGAGCCGAAAGCTGACGACTGATAACTGATAACTGAAAGCTCGTCTTCCCCGCATCGAATTTCCTCCCGCCTGAATCCAATAGGCCAGTGATTTCTTAGCTTTGGAGGCTGTCATGGCCACGCTCGAGATCTCCTTCGCCCACGATCAACTGGAAGCCCGCAAACGCCGCCTGCAGCAGGCAATCACGCTGGCGCCGCAAAACACCGCCCTGGCGGCCCTGCTGCGCGAAGTCGATTTGGCTCTAGAGCGAATGGCTTCAGGCACTTACGGCATCTGCGAGTCCTGTCATGACACCATCGAGCAGCAGCGTCTGCTGTCCGATCCGCTGGTCCGCTACTGCCTCGACCACCTCTCCGGACCGCAGCTGGAAGCCCTCCAGCGCGATCTCGATCTGGCCGCTCAGGTCCAGCGTAACCTATTGCCTCAGTGTGATTTACGCGCCGGTGCGTGGCATACCAGCTACCACTACGAGCCGCTTGGCGCGGTCAGCGGCGACTACTGCGATCTCATCCCTTCCGACGGCCAGCTTTTCTTCGCGCTCGGCGACGTTTCCGGCAAAGGCGTGGCCGCTTCACTCCTTATGGCTCAATTACATACGCTGTTCCGCACCCTGACGGCCATGAACCTGTCCCTGGGCCAGATCGTCACCCAAGCCAACCGCGTTTTCTGCGAAGCAGCCCTCGCCGGCCAGTACGCCACCCTCGTCGTCGGCATGGCCAAGCCAACCGGGGAAGTCGAAATTCACAATGCCGGCCACCTTCCGGCGATCGTAGTGGGAAAAGGTGGCGTTTTACGCATCGAATCGACCGGTTTACCCCTCGGGATGTTCTGCGAAGTGGAATTTTGCGGCACCCGCCTGCAAACCGAGCCCGGCGACACGCTGTTTTTATATACCGACGGACTTTCCGAAGCTCGCGGCGCCAATGGCGACCAGACCGACGAGGACTACGGCGTAGACCGCATCGTTAAGTTCTTACGGCAGAATGCGATACAGCCGCCCGCGGGATTAATCTCAGCCTGCCTCGATGACCTGCGTGCCTTCGGCGCCGGAACCGCGCCCTTCGACGATCTAACCGTCCTGGCCATCCAGCGCGCACCTGCCGTACCCCATCCGCAGTAGAATCAATGCCTTGTGTGCAAAAAAGCCGAGGGGGG
>DASVWZ010000056.1:0-2026 GCA_036392935.1 Terriglobales bacterium
CCAGACCCGGGCTTCTCGGCGCTTACTCGTCCACACTCGGGTCTCGAAAAGCGCGAGACCCGGGGCACCGGGCTGTGGTCCTCTTCAGAATGCGGCCGCAACGTCCAAGCACGTGTGGGTAATCATGTTGGCACGCAGCCCTCTTCTCACCACTGCAGCCACCCCATAGATGCAACCAATGACAAAGATAAGCAACACGTATTTCAACCCTTGGTAGGCATGACTCAATCCGAAGACTGCGGACTGGATAATTACGCCCAAGCTCGTGCTTTGTGTCCACGCTGAGAGTTGCTGCTGAAAATACCCACGGTATACCGTTTCCTCAACAAACTCCAGCGCTTATGGCCATTACGATCCACAGAGCGAGTTCTGGCCCATTGCCGGGACGCATTCCTTGCAACGAACTCCAGCCTGTTTTTGCCGAGAAGATGCGTCACCACTGGAACAACTAGGAGCGTTACTGCACATAACAGCAATGCGGCTAAGATGTCCCTGATCAACGAGTGACCGTCGCGAACACTGCGCCTTATATAAAGCCTGAAATCGGGAACAGAGCGCCAAATGCAGAATGCGAATACCGTCCATTCTGACGCTGCAACCAGCACAAACAATGCGACGTGACCCAGTTTAGGAGTGCTCGATCCAAACCTGTCCTTCGCCATTATTACGTCCGCACGTGAACAATTGACTTAGAACAGTATGGAGCGGAACAATCGGCACATGCCAGCTCTTTTCCCGTCAATCTTCCGATTCGTTAGGCTCCTGACGAGCGGTCACCAAGCCGTTGCTATCGAGAATGCCGCTCTCCGACTCCAACTCGCGGCCTTCCAGCGAAAGCACAAGCGACCGGTCCTAACGACCTTCGATCGGGTGTTCTGGATCGCTCTCCGCCGCTTGTGGTCTGGATGGCGTGGCCCCTTGGCCTAGGTACAGGCGGATACCGTCGTGCGCTGGCAGCGAGAGCGGTTTCGCAGGTTTTGGGCCCGGCTATCGAAGCCGCAGCGCCGTCGCCGAGGCCGGCCCGGTACGGCGGCAGAGATTCGCCAATTGATCCAACGAATGGTGGCCGCCAATCCGCTGTGGCGTGCGCCACGAATTCACGGCGAACTGAAGATGCTTGGCATCACGATCTCCGAGCGCACGGTCTCTCGAATTCTGCGACCCCTTCGCCGGCCGCCGAGTCAGACCTGGAAGACGTTTCTTCACAACCACATCGGCCAACTGGTTTCGATCGATTTCTTTACCGTTCCAACGGTCACCATGAGGGTGCTGTTCGTATTCATCGTCTTGGAACACCGTCGTCGGGAGGTGCTACACTTCAATGTCACCGAGAATCCCACCGCGGCCTGGACGTCCCAACAAATCGTCGAGGCTTTTGCCGATCGGGATGTAGCGAGATATCTGATTCGCGATCGGGACACCATCTACGGCAACGACGTCCGTCAGCGGATCGCCGCGCTGGGCATCCAAGAATTGCTCACCGCGCCCCGTAGTCCCTGGCAAAATCCGTACGCCGAACGCCTGATCGGTTCGATCCGAAGAGACTGCTTGAACCATTTCGTCATTCTCAACCCCCGGCATCTGAAGAAAACTCTGAATTCTTATTTCGCTTACTACCATGGGTCCAGAACCCATTTAGGCCTCGAGAAGCAATGTCCATTCCCTCGGCAGGTCTCGAGCACCGGAAAGATCATCGCAATCCCGCAGTTGGGCGGTCTTCATCACCGTTATGAACGCGTTGCAGCGCAATGATATGGCCGCGGACGCAATTTTGATTTCATGAAGTCGTCGGCCTCCTGATCTCGGTACACTTGGTAGCGCTTACGACCAAAGGTTCGGGAAAAAGGAGGCCGAACATGTTGATTATAAGTTGCGATTATCACCCGAGTGTGCAGCAAATGGCATGGGTCGATACCGAAAGCGGAGAGTGCGGAGAAGGTCGGCTGAAACACCGAGAGGAGGCCGAGCAGTTTTATCGTGAGCTGCAGAAGAGGGGAGTAAGGGTGCGAGTGGGAATGGAGGCCAC
>DASVWZ010000057.1:0-2227 GCA_036392935.1 Terriglobales bacterium
CCCCCTTCTTCATGGTCATCATTGGCATGTTTCCGAACATGAAGCCGTTGATCGAGGACCTGAAATTCACGGTCGAGAAGCCGGAGCCGAAGAGATGGAGACCGTGGACATGATTCCCGATGACCCGGGCATCTGGATGTACCATTGTCATTTTGACGAGCACATGCAGGCCGGGATGATGGCCCGCTACAAGGTCGAGCCGTAATTTGGGATGCGATGCCGGCACAACGCGATGAGGTCGTCCGAAAACCGGGATCTGGCAATGATTCTCTCATCTCATTCCGTATCTCGTTAGTCAATCGGTTCGTGAACAGGAGGAGCGTGCAGCCGATCCGCGCGTTGATCTGGCAGAGCGGGGCGGCCTGTGAATACATTGGTGAGCACAGTCTGATTGTCTTTTGCATTTCTCAGTGCTTGACGATGAAGCGCACTTGTCTTAGCTTCGGGGCAAAGCAAGTATGCTGTGCCGATCTGCACCGCAGACGCGCCAAGCGCAAAAGCCGAGTAGTTGGGCGCTTAGGAGCCCGTGGTGCAAGCAGCTGATTTTGGGTACGGCCAGCGGCATGTTCGGCTTCGTGGTCCCGCTAAGGATTTCACGCGGGAGATAGAGTTACGGCTTCTATAAAGTCGATTCCGAGCCTCCCGGCGGGTGAGAGGAAATAAAGGAACAAAAGAAGCATGCCACCGCGGTTTCTCCACTCCCGCGGCGTACCCGCACCCAGCAACTGGCGCAGGATCAGGCTTAGGTTGAAGGCACCCACGTGGATTAGTTGCCGCTTCAGAATGTTCTGGTGTTTGCGCAGATGCGTGCGCCTCATACCGCCCGTCTCGTAACAATGCGCAAAACTGCGTTCCACCAGTTCACCGCGCCGTCGCAGTAAGCTCTTGCCGTAGCCGCCGCGCACGCGCCGCCGATTCTGGTATACCGCCTGTTGTTCCGCCTGCTTACCCTGCCAGTTACGTCGTCCGGCTTGCTGCTTCTCCGGAATGTAGCTGCGCACCTCGTACGACTTCACCCGTTCCACCACCGCGCCGCTGTGATAGCCCTTGTCCGCAACCAGCTCTTCAATCCCATGGACATTCACCTTGGGCTTATCGTAAGGCCGCAACTCCGCCTCCCGTCCGACTAACTCCGCCACCGCCATCCCGGCTTCGCTCAGCGTCTCATCCAGCGTCGTCGTGTCGCCCTGGTCAGCGCCTTGCAGCGTGACCGCCACCACCGCGCCCGTGTCCAGATCGACGGCATGCTCGGCCTTGTGCGCCAGATGGGTGCGCCCGTCCTTCATCTTCGCGATCCGCGCATCGCCGTCCGCAGGACTCTTCCACTCCTGATTGGACATGCGTTTCTTGCGCTTGCGGTCCAACCGTGCCAGGTCTTCGCGCGTTGGCGTCTCCATGCCTGAGGCCTTCGCCAGCCCACACAGAAACTCCTCGTAGCTCTCCCCCGTGTCCCGCCGCACGATCGAGCGCATCGCCGCGTTGGCCTCCAGCGTGGTCGCATCGATGGCGATCCGCTGCCCCTTCAGCAATCCACGATCCGCCAGCAAACTCAGCACCCAGCCAAATACCGCGCCATGCGTATCGACATCGATCAGCCGCCGCGTGCGCGAAATCGTCGAGTGGTCCGGCGTGTACTCGTCTAGCCCGATCCCCACAAATCGTCGCAGCGCCAGCGAGTCCGCCAACCGCCAGGCAATCCCGCGTTCACTGTCGATGCCCTCGAAATACCCGATCAGCAGTGACCGGAAGTAGATCCCCGGTGTCAGCGACGGCCGGCCGTACTTCGCCGCATAGAACTTCGCACACTGGCCTTCGACAAACTCGTCGAAGCGCTCTGCCTCCAGTAACTCATTCAGCCGCTGATAGAACGGATGTCCCGGAGCTGACGCCAACTCGGTGTGCGCAATCCAGATGTCCTCTTGCTTCTCCCGCTGCTTGCGCGTGCCCATTGCCATGCCCGCATTGTAGAAACAAAGGCTGTGGATCGTTCAATTTATTTCGTACAGGTATCCAGACTTTCACCACGGGCTGCTAGTCTAGTTTCTGGCGCGAAACTCAAAATGCCGCGTCAAATCAGGACTCTGTGGGTCCTCTCGCGATATCTTTCCGCACCTCGTGGACCTGATTTCCCTGCATTTTCGTCGCGGCGCGTGCTCATCTCGGCGTGCCCTCAGGGCCATCACCTGCGGTCAGCAGGGCAACTATCATGGGCGCTTCCTGCTGGTTT
>DASVWZ010000058.1:0-27789 GCA_036392935.1 Terriglobales bacterium
CCTTGCGGGTCTGCTCCGCCAGGTTCATGGAGATGACCGCGTCGGCGGGCGAGATGACGCTCTTGTCCTCGATGAAGTCGCCGAGATGCGAGTCTTCCTCCTCGCCGATGGGGGTCTCGAGGCTGATGGGCTCCTTGGCGATCTTGAGGACCTTTCGGACCTTGTCGAGCGGCAGCTCCATCTTCTCGGCGATCTCCTCGGGCGTCGGCTCGCGCCCGAGCTCCTGAACGAGGTAGCGGCTCGTGCGGATGAGCTTGTTGATCGTCTCGATCATGTGCACCGGGATACGGATCGTGCGGGCCTGGTCCGCGATAGCGCGGGTGATGGCCTGCCGGATCCACCAGGTGGCATAGGTCGAGAATTTGTAACCGCGACGGTACTCGAATTTATCGACGGCCTTCATCAGGCCGATGTTGCCTTCCTGAATCAGATCGAGGAATTGCAAGCCGCGGTTGGTATATTTTTTGGCGATGGAAACGACGAGGCGAAGGTTGGCTTCGATGAGCTCGCGCTTGGCCTGCTCGGCATCCATGTCGCCCTGGATGATTTCGCGCTGGGTACGCTTGAGCTCCAGGAACGATACGCCGGCTTCGACTTCAAGCTTTTCGAGTTCCGCACGGATGGCGCGCGACTGGCGGCGGTATTCTTTGCGCTGATCTTCGCTGCGGGTGGCTTCCGCCTTTTTTTCCAGGTTGATGGACTGGCGGTCGAAGGAACGCATCATGTCGACGGTCTTGTTGACGCGATCGATGAGGCGTTTGCGTTCGGCGTTGGTGAATCCGAGAGTGCGAACGTGCAGTGAGACGTTGACGACTCCGCGGGCCAGGGCGATGCGATAGTGGCGGAAGGTGCGGGGATTTTTCTTCTGCGAGACGGCGGCGAATTTTTCTACGAGTTGTTCGGACTTCTTGTAGGACTTGGCCAGCGCATCGATTTTGCCGGTGAATTCTTTCAGGCGGTTCTGCAGAATCTCGTCGGTGATCTCTTCTTCGTCGAAGGTGACGACTTCCTTGATGGAACGAACGCCTTTTTTCAGATCCTCGCCCATGGCGAGCAGTTCGCCGATGACGATGGGGGAACGCGAGAGCGCTTTGAGTACGCGCAGCTGGCCGCGCTCAATGCGCTTGGCGATTTCGACTTCACCCTCGCGGGTGAGCAGGGGAACCGTGCCCATTTCGCGCAGGTACATGCGGACGGGATCGTTGGTTTTTTCGAGCGCGCCGGGAGTGAGGTCGAGTTCGACATCTTCACTCATTTCGTCTTCGTCGAACTTTTTGTCGAGCGCGGACGAGGGCAGCTTGGGGCCTTCGAGCACATCGATGCCTTGGGTGCCGATGGTGGTCAGCAGGTCGTCAAGATCTTCAGGGGAATGAACGTCGTGGGGGATGAGTTCGTTGACCTGGTCGTAGGTCAGATATCCCTTTTCTTTTCCTGTGTCGATCAGTTTTTTAATGTCTTCGTATTTATCGTCAAGCGCCAAGAAGCGTTATCCTCTGTCGTCCCTTGAGGACGTTTAGTTTTCTGGAATCGGTGGGAACGAAATTATGGCAGAACCCGCGCACCGCTACAAACTTATTGATTATATCATCGGCTGCGCCGATGTTGAAGTAGCCGCCCGGGGTGGCCGAACCCCTCCCGCTGGATATTTAGATGTCAAAGGCAAGGTTTAAGTTTCAGGGATGGTGACGTAGTGCCGGCTTCAGAATTCGCGCGCCAAACCGGTAGATGAGCTGTCGGGCACGGCGGGATCCATCAATGCCCGCTTCAGGCGGACTTTTTCTTCGAGCAAGGCCTGCATGCGGTCGGGGCTTGACGCACGCCGCGTGAGTTCAAGCTTGACGGATTCGAGTTTGCGACGCAGTTGAGTCCGACGGAGAGCGCGTACGGCGCCCTCGATGAGCTCAGGAGAAAGCACCTCGGCTTCATTCATGAGAGTTGCGGCGAGAAGGTTGCGAGCGGAGTCGTCGATGGGTAGGGTCAGCGGGTCGGATGAATGAGGAGAATCGAGCAAGGCTTGCAGCAGAGATTCAGTGGGCAGGCCGATGTGCAGTCGCTCGGCCTCTAAGGCGAACCTTGCCTGGCGGGCAGGGTCGAATGCTTCGTCGACGCCGTCGCGAGCGGAAATATGTTGGTCTTCCATGGGCAATTCACGAGTCGCAGATAGAGCGCGAACGAGAATTTTTTCAGCGTCGGTGACCTGAACTTCGGCCTTCGACTTGACGACTGCAGCCGATCGATTTACTGCGGCGTGCTTAAGCTCCTGGCGGAGGACGGTGGAGTCGATGGCGAGCTTCTGGGCGATTTCTGTGCAAAGCGAATCGCGGACAATGCGGCTGGGGATGCGCTGAATGTGGGGCAGAAGATAGTTGACGGCCTTCACTTTGCCTTCGGGGGTGCGAACCGGAAACTGGCCCTGCGCGCGCTCGATCAGGTAATCGAAATACGGCTGGGAGTTTTTGAGGGCCAGTCCATAGTTGTCTTTGCCTTTGCGGCGGATGAAAAGGTCGGGATCGAAGCCGGCTTCAAGGGTCAAAACGCGGATGACGAACTCTTCTTCGACCAGGGTGCCGAGGGTGCGCTCGGTGGCGCGGGCGCCGGCGGTATCGGGATCAAAGTTGACGACAATTTTTTTGGAAAAACGGCCAAGCAGCTTGGCCTGCAGCTCAGTGAATGCCGTGCCGGAACTGGCAATGACGTTGTGAAAACCGGCGGCGTAGACGGAGATGCAATCCATCTGGCCTTCGACGAGTATGGCGTAATCGAGCTTGCGAATCGCTTCTTTGGCCAGGTCGAGGTTGAAGAGGACGCGAGACTTGGAATAGATGGCAGTTTCGGGCGAGTTGAGATATTTAGGGCCGGCCTTTTCGTCGGTGGACAGCGTGCGGCCGGTAAAGGCGATGATGCGTCCGGCTTCATTGGCGATGGGGAACATGATGCGATTGCGGAATTTGGAGTAAAGCGCCGTCGGTCGTTGGTCGTTGGTCGTTGGGGCCGGGGCCGGCCTTTGGTCCTCGGCCACGGGTGCGGACTCTTTCCAAGAGAATAAGCCGCTCTCGCGGAGAATGTCTTCACTGAAATCATTCTTCAGACGATCGCGCAGGATGAATCCGGAGTCAGGCGCGAAGCCGATGCGAAATGCCTTGATGGTGGCCTCATCGAGGCCGCGTCCGCTGAGATATTCACGAGCGGGCGCCGCTTCGGGACGGCGCAGGAATTCCTGAAAGAACGCGCAGGCGCGGTCATGGATCTCAAGCAGGGACGTGCGTTGGCTGGCCTCGCGGGCTTCCATCGCTGAGTTAAAAGTCGCCTTCGGAAGCGGGACGCCCAACTTTTGCGCGATCGCGCGGACGGCTTCCGGGAAAGTTATGCTTTCGATTTTCTGAACGAAGCTGAAGACGTCACCGGAGACGCCGCAGCCGAAGCAGTGAAAGAATTGCCGGGTGGCGTGGACGGAAAACGAGGCAGTTTTTTCGCTATGAAATGGGCACAGGCCGGAATAATTCTGCGCCCCGTTTTTTTTGAGTTTGACGTAGTCGCCGATGATGCGAACAATGTCCGCCTGCTGCTTGAGGGTGTAAGCGAAATCGCCGGGGTTGGCCATGGGATGGACTGCTGAGATTTTGCCGCAAGTAAGAGAGGAATGGAAGACGTTGGTGGAGGTGTCCGTGGAAAAAGCTGTGGGTCGTGAGGAAATGTGGTGGATGTGGCGGGAAAAACAGGCGATGAGGGACGGCAAATCGCGCGCCGTTCACCCAATCCCTGAACGGCCCATTTTTCCGATGCCCGCGAAAGCCGGCGGGGACCGCCGCGAAGGCCTGCGATGCCCCTGCCGGGCCGTCGTCTGTTGAATTAGTGCTCGGTGGGCGCCGTGGTAAACTGGACTTCCGCACACCGGAGAGGTGGCAGAGTGGCCGAATGCGGCGGTTTGCTAAACCGTTGTACGGGCTAACACCTGTACCGAGGGTTCGAATCCCTCCCTCTCCGCCATCTAGTCTGTCTCTGCACGAGTGGTTCTCGAAACTCATCAAAAAACCGCGAAAATCGGCCCAATTTCGCGAGTTCTTGAAACAAAGCGGACCGGAGAAAGTGAACCGACGTTCAACGTCCGCCGTCTTTCGTCTGATTTTCTCCGATAGCCCTGCGGGCGGTGCGCTTTCCACGACGGCCTAGGCGAATCTAAGGCGATGAAGTTCGACGAAAAAAGTTATCTGAACTTGACTTTCAGCAGCCCGCTCGAATTTGATTTCGTGGGCAGCACTCCGGTGGTCAGGTGGAGTCATGGCAGCGATGGGTCGAAATTTTCCATCAGCCAGACGTCGGATTTATCCTCCGCGATGCCGACCAGGATCTGCCTCCCATCAGGACTGACGCTGGCTCCGCCAGACTCGACAACTTCGCCCGGCAAGGTCGCCAGCAGATTGGTCGCGCTCGGGGTCGCGGCCTTCACACTGATGATCTCGCGGTCTCCCGAGCTGCCATTTCGCCTGACCGCGTAAACAACCTTCCCATCTGGCGACCAGCCAAACGGGTGATAGATGCCCGGCAGCAAGAGCGTTTCGGAATACGGTTCCAGTGAAATAAGGTAAAGCCCCATGTCCTTGCGGTTCCAGAAGACAGCCATTTTCTTGCCGTCGGGGGAGAACGCCGGCGTGCTCGGAACCCAGCCTAACTGGTCGTTTCGGATCAAGGGTTTCTGTTCGTTGGTGGCTTCGCTGATCTGCAGAAAGTTTCGAAGGCCCGGTTGTTGATAGACGATTTCGCCGTTCGGCAGCCACGCAAGTTTGTTGTTGGTGTCAGAGGCGTTGGAGTTTTCGATTGGTTTGGCAGCACCGCCATTGGCACCTACGATCCAAATCCGGGGCGTGTGATCCCGATCGCTGATAAAGGCGATGCGCGCGCCGTCCGGGGACCAAGTTGGACTCATAATCCGTGCATGCTCAAAAAAAGTCAGTTGTACGGCAGCACCGCCGCCAGCCGGCATTTTGAAGAGGTTGGTTTCATCGCCGTTGGGTCCGAGAGTGAAGGCGCTCCACTGCCCATCAGGGGAGAAGCTGGAGGCACCATAATAGGATGTGCCGGATGTAAGGCGACTGATGCCCGTCTTGGCCTTCTCCCCGGCTGGCAAGGTGATGCGCCATAGATTTGAGGCGCCGATGTCACGCGTGTAGGCCAACCGGGAAGCGTTCGAGGAGAGCGTGAAATACGCGCCGGCTTGCAAACCTTCCGCTACAGCCGTAGGCTCCGTCCGGCCATCGGCAAACGAGAGATTTGATAGCTCTTGCGTGCTTCCCTTCCCATGGAGGTAATAAACCGAATCGCCGGAAGAAGACCATCGCGCCGCGTCTATGACGTCGCTAGCTTCCAGCAGAGTGCGTTGCTCACTGCCATCGGGCTTGAAGGTCAGAATCTGATACTTTCCGCCTGCCTGCACCACGATCAACACAAAACCTGTACGCGGCGAACAGTCGATGTCGTCGAGCCAAGTGTATTCAGGTTGATGAATTTCCTTGATCTCTCCGCTTGTCCGGTTGACGAGCCGGACTCCTCTGGTGCCGATTCCTTGCGTGCCGGTGGTTATGATTTGGGATCCACTTGGGTCGAGCCAACAAGCCAATTGTCCGGTGTCGATTCGGCGAGCAACCCCACCCAAACGAGAAACAACGTAAACGCCCGGTTCGCCAGTCGAATTGTCCCCGTTGTGCGGTGAGTTGTCTTTGGAAAAGACTACAAAAAGTATCTCGGACCCATCGGGCGACCAGCGACTGTTCCCAACAATCCCCTGCGCAAGCTCAACCTCAGCCCCGCTCTGGGATTGCACCTTAAGCTCCATGTTTTGGGGCGGGTTGTATTTGGTGTATGCGACGAACAGGCCGTCAGGGGAAATCGCGGGGAAGTATGCGTCACCGGAGAATGTGAATTGCGTGTGCCTGAGTTTGGCGTGGACGGCGCGCCTTGCACGGAAGTCGCGGGCGGAGTATAGGCCGGCAGTAAGTAAAGACGCGCCCACCAGGGCCAGTGTTGCCCACAGTTTATGGGTCTTGACGAAAGCCAGCGCACCGCGATTATTCGCGTTTTTTTCCCTGAAGGGAGTGACACTAGTGGCCGAATCCGATAATGCGTCTAGCGCGAAAGCCAAATCCGAAGCAGACTGAAATCTTTGTTCCGGGTTCTTTTCAAGGCATCGACGAACAACGCGTTGCAGGGCGGGCGAGGTGACCGTTGAGGACTGAGCGAGCGAGGGCGGGTCGTCGTTCAAGATCGCGCTCATGGTGTCGGCCGAAGTTGCGGCTTGAAATGCACGTTTGCTAGCCAGCATCTCGTACAGAACGGCGCCGAAGGAGAAAATATCGGTGCGATGATCGGCTGATTGACCTCGCACCTGCTCGGGCGACATATACCCGACGGTGCCCATCACAACGCCGACTTCGGTGGTGTTCGTTACGGTCGGCGATTCGTGTTCCGAGCCCGGGAGGGGCTGAGTCAGTTTGGCTAAGCCAAAATCAAGAATCTTGACCCGTCCATCGTTGGTAACGAACAGGTTATCGGGTTTTAGGTCGCGATGCAGGATGCCTTTTTCGTGCGCCGCGGCGAGGCCGCGGGCAACCTGTACGGCATAATCGATCGCCTTCGACACCGCCAAGCGTCCGCGTCTGAGAATTTCGCGCAGCGTTCCGCCCTCAAGTAACTCGGCGACGAGATAGGGCGAACCGTTGTGCGTGTCCATCTCAAAAACCGCCAGAATGTTGGGATGATTCAGCGCTGCAGCGGCGCGGGCTTCGGCTTCGAAACGGCGCAGTCGTTCGGGGTCAGCCGATAGCGAGGCGGGCAAGACTTTGATGGCCACGTCGCGTCCCAGGCGCGAATCGCGCGCGCGATACACCTCACCCATCCCACCTGCACCGAGCAAGCATCTGATTTCGTACACGCCGAGCCTAGTACCGGGCGGCATTAGACTTGGTTGCGGAGGAGTCTGCAAAAAGCTGGAACGGACACGGTCGCTGGACGCTAGAAGAATTTCTACTTCGCCGCGAAGCGAAGAGTCAGCGGGGCAGGCACCAAGCAAGTAGGCAGACCGCTGATCGGGCGCCACTTCCAGCACCTTTTCCAGCAAATCGCGAACCTGCAGCCAGCGTTCAGGAGTCATGCGTCGCTGGTTTTGCCGATCTGGTGATGGAGCCAAATCCTGGCTGATGCCCAATGCCGCTTCACGGTTGCGGGCGACAAACCCAAGGCAGTTGAGGTTTCGGCAACGGAGAGACCGCCGAAAAACCGCAATTCCACAATGCGGCTCTGCTGGGGGTCGAGCCTGGCCAGTTCAGTGAGGGCATCGTCGAGCGCAACCAGATCGAAGCTTGGGCGTTTGAATCCCAAATTTTCGTCTAACGATAGCTTATAGCCACCATCCCGTTTGGCAGCCCGGTGGGCACGAGCGTATTCGACCAGAATTTGACGCATTAGCTGAGCGCAGACGGCGACGAAGTGGGCGCGGTTTTTGAGTTGTGCGGCGCCTTGCTTTTCCAGACGCATATAGGTTTCGTGCACGAGAGCGGTACTTTGCAAAGTGTGGTCGGTGCGCTCCCCTCGCATATAGTGGTGAGCCAGGCGACGGAGCTCGTCATACACCAAAGGCAGAATGGAGCGCAGAGCGTCGTTGTCGCCTGCTTTCCATTGTGCCAAGAGCAAACTGACGGATTTCGGCGGCAGGGACGACTTTAACCTTGCTCCCATACTTTGGCTAGGACAATATCAGCGTTCCGTATGCAAATCAACTCATTCAAACGAAGGTAGTTTGTCCGCCTTTCGATCCAATTCCAGAATATTTTTTCAGCCCGTGAGCCAATTGGCACTCGGATTTCACTTTACGGCGTGAGGCAGACTCTTTAGGAGGGTCTTATGAAACGTCGTTCCGTATCGCTCTCGATTGCTATTTGCTGCTTACTCGTCCACTTTCCGATGCCTAAACTGTCATTTGCGCAGACCCCAGCAGCGAGTGCAACCGCATCCTCCCTGCCCCGACTAGTCCGCTTCAGTGGAACAGCGAAAGATCCCAAAGGCAATCCCTTGGCCGGAATGGTCGGTATCACCTTCGCTTTCTACCCCGAGGAATCCGGCAGCGCACCGCTCTGGCTGGAAACACACAACGTAGCGGCCGATAGTAACGGGCACTACACCGTGCTATTGGGTTCGACCCAGTCTGACGGCTTGCCGGTGGGGCTATTCAACTCTGAGCAAGCCCGCTGGGTAGGCGTGCAGGTGACAGGCCAGCCGGAACAGCCGCGAGTCTTATTGGTGAGTGCTCCCTACGCACTGAAGGCCGGGGATGCAGAGACCATCGGTGGACTGCCACCATCCGCCTTTGTGCTGGCGACCCCGCCGAATGGACCTAGGGGAACGACGACTGCAGCCGCTACGGGATCACCGGGCGCAGCGCCGGCTGGCTCGTCCGATGTGACAACTTCGGGTGGAACCGTGGGGATGATTCCTTACTTCAGTACGGCCACTGACATTGAGAATTCGGTGATTGCGCAGAAAGGGTCGGGGAGTTCGGCGAAAGTGGGTATAAACAACTCCAACCCTTCGACAACGCTCGACATCAAGGGCAACAGCACAGTTCGTGGCACGCTAAGCCTACCTGCGACCAAGACGGCGACCGCGACCCAGGGCTACGACTCACAGCCACAGCAGTTCCAGGCATCAGCGTATGACAGCACGACCGGAGGAGCAGTGTCGCAGAACTTCCAGTGGCAGGCGGAGCCAATTAATAACGATACGGGGAACGCTTCTGGAACTTGGAATTTACTGTTCGCGCAAGGCAGCAACGCCCCTGCCGAGACCGGATTGCACGTCGCCAGCAACGGGCAGATCACCTTCGCCAGCGGGCAAACGTTCCCAGGTACTGGCGATGGCACAATCACAGGAGTGACGGCGGGGAGCGGGCTCAGTGGCGGAGGCACGAGCGGTAAAGTCACGCTGACCAACACGGGGTTGCTTGGAGTGACTGCGGGATCCGGAATCTCCGTAGGCAGCGGCCAAAACCCCACCGTCAGCAACTCGGGGATCCTGAGTGTGACTGCCGGGACAGGCATATCGGTCACTAGTGGACAGACACCGACCGTCGGAATCAACACGACAGTGGTTCCGGAACTTGGCACGGCCAATACCTTTGCCGGCAATCAGACGGTGAACGGGAACTTGAGTGCCACGGGCGTGGTGACGGGCAGCAGCTATCAGATTGGAAGCAACATTTTCGCTTTCGGGTCCTTCGCAAGCGGCAATGCCTTTCTAGGGTACGCCGGAAGCACATCGGCGAACCAGAGCACCAGTGCGGACACGGCCGTTGGTTGGGAGGCTCTCCCGGCCGACGCAAGTTCGGGCCGTAACACTGCCATCGGCACGCAAGCGTTGTACTCCAACACCATGGGGACTACCAATACTGCTTGCGGCGGCGGGGCTCTCTATGAGAACTCCACAGGCAGCTACAACACTGCCTGCGGCGCCGGAGCCCTCAATGCGAACACCACGGGCAGCAATAACACCGGCATCGGTATATCCGCCGGGCAAACGGCTGACCAGAGCGCTATGACGGGGTCATCTAACACTTTCTTGGGCGCGTACTCGGAGGTTGCCATCGGCAGTTTGACGAACGCCACGGCAGTTGGCGCAAATGCCTACGTCGCGGAGAGCAACGCTTTAGTGCTGGGTGCGGGCGCCAACGTTGGCATCGGCACCGCCACACCCGGCCATCTGTTGGAAGTGGATGGTAACGCGACAACGGCGCAGATCGCCATGGTCAGCACAGGGACGGATGCGGCCATCTCATTGAAAAACACGGCTTCGGGTGGGAGGGAATACTGGATTGATTCCGGCAGTGGCTCAGCAGGCGTTGGGGCGGGTAATTTTGCCATCTGGGATAACAGTGTCGGTGGCGGCCCGAGATTGGTAGTAGATGCGTACGGCCATGTGGGGATCGGCACAAAGTCCCCAGTTTTTCTTTTGACCATGGCCGACGGTGCTTACGAAAGTGGCGGCACCTGGACGAACGCATCAGACCGCAACCTGAAGGAGGGTTTTGCCGTGCTTGACGGTCACGACGTTCTGGCCAGGCTGGCTGGTATTCCGATTGAAAGCTGGAATTACAAGTCGGAGGGCACGTCGGTACGGCACGTAGGGCCGATGGCACAGGATTTTTTCGCCGCTTTCGCTTTAGGCAGCGACGACAGGCATATCAGCACTGTGGACGAAGGCGGCGTGGCGCTGGCCGCGGTGCAGCAATTGTACCGAGAGGGGTTGCAGAAAGACGAACAGATTCGGAAGCAGCAAGCGGAGATTGCTGAACTGATGGAGGAGATGAAGTCAATTAAATCATCGCTAAAGACGACGAGTCGCAGCGGCCCGAGACTCCGTGGGGCGAAGACGCGGGCACCAATGATCCAGCGGTAAGCGGCGGTCGCTAGAACTATTCGACGAAGCTGAACTTCTCAATCACATAATTTCAGGCTGAAACCGGGTGGTCGATGGGAGAAAGGAGGAAGTCCAGTCGTGGCTAGGAAGACGAACTGAATGGCATAGCTCCCATCACGTTACTCGACAAGTTTGATCTGACGGGTTGATCTCTGCCGGTAGCGATTTCGGCGGAACTGTAGCAACAATCGTTCCGGAGGAGTTTGATTCGATGTGTAATTCTCCGTTGAGGTGGTGCAAGCGTTCACGCATTCCGCCGATTCCCACGCCCGTATGCCGGGACTGAATGTTTGGCCAGTTTCTGCGGGGACGTGCCGGAACCCGATCCTGAATCGCGACGATGATCTCCTCACTCTCACGCGAAACTCGAACGGACGCGATTTTGCTGCCAGCTCCTGTACGATTCGAAAGATGACAAGCTCGACGTCGAGAGGGAGTCTTACAAATCCCCAGGAATGGTTAGGAAAATGTCGAGTCCCCCTCCGTTCCGTCACACTTTGCACGTACCACAAGAGACAGGAACACAGTCAGATGCTAACAATAGCCGAGCATCGAACGGACCAAGGGCCGATCTGCTAACGGGAAAGCGGGGATCGTCGCGCAACGGCTGCAAACCTCAGCGGCATCCTGGGAATACGCAGGAGAGATTAAAAGGTCTTGATGAGTGTTAACCAATCCTTCCACTAATTTATCCGCCTCGTGAAACATCACTGGGTGGCAAGGCTTCTTGTGATCTCTCCACGCAGGTTCCAGGTCCGTAACTCGTAAGTGCTTCCGCAATCGGAAGTAATCGTTGGCGTGCTTTGCAGCGACCGGAACGCCCTCGCGAAGGTCGAGCAGAATTCGTGCTGTACGGGCCAGAACATCTTCCTTAGAGAGAAGCCGAATCGGCCCAAACGGGAATTCCAGAACCAACGCTCGTTTCATAATTACCCCATACGGCCGAAACAGATCGATACGCAGCTTGTTCTCGGTATCAACCGATTGGAAGATAGTTTTTCCAGGTGGATCAAGTGGTGACTGCCGGCGGATTCAAACAGTTCCGGCGGGCAACCGAAACTCCTTTCAATTTGATCTTTGAAGCACGGGCGTAAAGCCGAGTAGGGGAAGGTTGCGAACGAGCCGGAAGTCGATCGGGACAAAAGGAGTCGGGAACGTCTAGCAGAAGCCATGAATGGCACGGCTTTGTACGACTGCGCACTTGGCATGCAGTCAGACATAATATTTGTTACGAGCGTTGGAGGCGCTTCGATCCGTTATTTACTCACATTTGTCATAGTGCTTGAACACCCTTTAGCTAGTGCCCATGCCCTAAAGGCCAAGTCAGTATCCGTCCGTGATCCATAGCTGCGAGCACCATAGACAAGTTTTGGTCAATCGCTACGGCACCGCCATCCTCAGCAGCGAATCGGAAGGTCGCCATAACACCTTGATCCTGATTCGACATTACTTCGACGCGGTTAGAAAAACGCACAGCTGTTTGCTTGCCATCTTCTGAATTTGCACAGTACCAACTGGGCGAACGTGAAAATAGCTTCGGGGTACTGAAATCTCCAGCCGGAATCGTCCACAAGCCGGCGCCGTTTCCCTCTGGCACACTTGCCCACCAACCTTGGCTGCTCGAACAAACCATGTAGACAACTTGATCAGAGAGCTTCAGCGTCTTGCGTAGCGTCCACGTCGCGGGGTTTCCCCCGTAAAAATAAACTTTACCCTTCCAGTCAGATACCAGGAATTGGCTGTCATCTCCACGGAGGAAGGCTACCGCTGCGCCAGAATCCTGGGTTTCTCCGATATCCTTCACGAACTGCAGGTCCGGAAGCTTCCAGAGCTTTACCTTATTGTCGGAACTTACCGATACGAGCCATTTGCCATCAGAGCTGACATCGAAAGCGTTTACCAGACTAGTGTGGCCACGGGCCGTTTGCAGTAGCTTACCCGTAGATGGGTCCCAGCTACGAACGGTATTGTCGTCTCCAGCAGAAATAAGCTGCCTGTTGTAGTAGCGAACAAAAGGGACGCCGTCGGTATTGCCGTCAAGCGTCCGAATTACTTTCTGTTGTTTCAGGTCAACCACCGATATGCGCGAGTCCTTGCCGCTGACGGCTGCCTCAGAACCGCTTCCGGGAACAGCAATCGACCAAATCTCAAACTGGCTTACCTGTAGGCCCAACAATGATGAGGGATCATGATACGCCCACGCCACCGCCCGACCGCTTGAATCGATGGAGAGCCAGCGGTACTGGCTCGGCATCCAAAATGTTCGATACGATCCTTCGCTGGCGGGTGCCTGTTGAAGCTGCCAACCGTGGGCGAGATCTGCGGTCCAGTAAAACCGGCCGCGGTCGTCGATGACGGAGATTCCGCTGTCGCCGATCCAGCCGACATCGTTGATCCAACCCTCGGTGCCGAGCGTGTTGATAACGTTGCCTTGGCCGGCGATGTCGTAAATAGCGAGCTTCTTGAATCCAGCGGCAAAATATCGGCCTGACTCCGACCAGGCGGAGCTGATGTTGGTAAACCACGGTTCCGGCGGTTCGGCACGAAATGATTCCTTGCCGGCTTCGAGGTCCCAGATTGCAATCCTGTCTTTCCCGATCAAAGCGAGATGGTGCTTATCGGGGGAAACTGAAGCTTCGATGTATGAATCATCAAGATTGATCGTTCGCCGAACTTGATGGGCAGCGAGATCAAACTCGACCCAGCGGGAAGACTGGCCGTCGTTCACCAGAAATCCCCAGACGCTGGCATGCTGGTCCAGACAGGAGGCGGAGCGGAATTGAAAGGGAAGGCTGATAGACGGCAGCGGTCGTTGATTGCCAACGTCCCAGGGTGTCAGGCTTCGCTGATCCTGCTGTACCAGCCACACCCCAGATGTGCATTGCGCGAGGGCTACCGGCGAGAGCCCGGTAGCCAAAAGCGGTAAGAGCGATTCAGTCGGATGCCAGGTTCGCACAAAAGAAGGTCCGAATATAAGCACTTGAGACGGATCGTCGGTGGCAGAAACAACGGTGACGTTTGGCATCGGCAAGTCGCTTGGGACAGAGGTTTCTTGCCATCCATATCGCACTGACGAAGATTCCTGCAATGCAGTCGCATCGCCGAAGTGCCTGTGATGCAAAACCGAGTAAATCCCGGTGGTTGTGAGGGCAAGGATAATAACGGCGACCCAGGCCGAGCGCAGCGGGCTTGGTGGCACATCCTCAAGCCGCTGGCTGCCAATTGCCTGCCTGAATTCGCTGGCATCACGAAAACGCCTCGCGGGGTCGCGCTGCAGGCAGCGATTGATCGCCTTATCCCAGGCAGCGTCCAGTTGAGGGGCGAAGGTTCGCGGTGGCGGAGCATCTTCTTTTAACCGCCGCAATGCCGCTTTCCAGGGGTTATCGTCCACGAAAGGCAGCCGCCCGGTGAACATTTCATACATCACTACGCCCAGCGCATAGATATCTGTGGCGGGTGAAATCGTGCCCCCTTCAATTTGCTCGGGCGCCATGTAAGCAGGAGTTCCCGCGATAGTCTGTTGTGCGGTCGCGCCGATGAGCGAAACGTCGGCCCCCTCGGCAGCGCGAGCCAGGCCAAAGTCGGTAATCTTTACGGTCACTCCACTACCTTTTGCTGGCTGCAGAATGACGTTGGCGCTCTTGAAATCTCTATGCACTACCCCAGCGGCGTGGGCGGCAGCCAGACCGTCGGCCATTTCGAAAATAAGTTGTCTCGCTTCCGGAAGGTTTATGGGGCCGGAGCGCTTGAGATTTTCCGCCAGAGTTTCGCCCGATAATAGTTCCATAGTGAGGAATGTGATTTTCTCCCCAGCGGGTGATTGGTGAGTGCCCAGATCGAAAATGCGGCACACGTTGGCATGGGTAACTCGGCGGGCGAGCTGGACCTCACGCTTGAAGCGCTCCAAGGTGCCAGGCTTGGATGAGATTTTAGAGCGAATCAATTTGATAGCGATCAGAGTGTGAAGCTCAAGGTCGTTCGCCGCGTAGACTTCTCCCATGCCCCCACGCGCTACGAATCTGATGATCTGGTAGCGGCCAGACAACACTGCGCCGGGAGTCAAACCGGTTGCGTCAGACGAGATGTCGCCAAGCTCAGAAGCGGAATGCGGCGAATACCCCGATTCGTCATGCGCAGCCAATAGGGCACGAATCTCCTCGCATAGCACGACATCTTCGCCGCAAGCCTTGGCGACAAACGACTCGCGCTCGTCGGGATCGCGATTGAGCGCCGAGTCGAAGATCAACTTCATCCGCTCCCAGCGAGCAGGTTCCATGTGCGAAAAGGCCGACGCGGGGTAAAGAACCTCGCATGGTCTCAGCCATTCTATCGTCATTTCTGACGCGAGTCTGAGCAGTGTTTCACCATTCGGACGGCCGGCTGGGCCCGCCGACTTCAGATTACAGCCCTATTTACCCGACGCCTCAACCTCATTGGGCGCAGGCGCGTTCTGATTCGGAGCGGGCGACTGGCCCGTCGGAGCCTGAGCATTCGTTTGTGGCTGAGCGATGGCGGCTTGCGACGCCAAGCGCGAGGCATGAACCTGCGAAGCAATCTCCAGAGCCGGTGCCGCCGGCCCTGCGAGCACGGGCAGCGCCGATGTGGTCGCGACGTGCAGGGCAACGACGCCGACCTGCGATGCGCGTCTTTTTATAGTCGACCATCGTGACGCGTGAACGGTATCAACGTCCGGCGTCCCCGCCTTTTCATTATCCGAGCTTTCGGAATGTTGAACATCGGTGGATGTCTTCTGGACTGCAGCGGACGAGCTGTTTGTGGCTGTCAATGAATTCAGTTCCATACGGGGTTTGTCGTCGGGCTGGACCTTTCGCTGCGCTAAGGCTCCGCCAGTAAGAATGATGGCCGAGGCGACAATCAGAATGCTTGTGTGGGGATGAGCGTTTTCATCGGTGGAATCTCCTTGGAGTATCAAATTGCTTCCACCGTATTGCGCGGAAACCGCAAGCAAAAAGGATCACATTTTTCGTTTGCGGCTGATTTCAACCGAAAGCCACGCCTTTGCCATGCTCCAGTCGCGCTTCACCGTGGCCGGTGAGATCTGGAGCAATTCGGAGATTTCCTCTACGCTCAAACCTGCGAACACCTTCAGTTCCACAATCTGCGCCTGCCGGGCATCAACCTTCTGCAAAGCTCCGAGGCTCTCGTCGAGCGAAAGAAGATCCCCCGGCTGGTCGTTTGACATAACCACCACGTCGTCCAGCGCCACCTTAGCGCCGCTTCCTCTTTTCTTAGCCAGATGACCGCGAGCGTGGTCGACCAGAACTCTCCTCATTAATTGAGCGGTGATGGCAAAAAAATGTCCCTTGTCCTTCCAGGAAACATCTTTCTGTTCAATCAACTTCAGGTAAGCCTCGTTCACCAGTGCAGTGGGCTGTAACGTGTGGTCGCCGCGCTCACGCCGCAGGTAAGCCGCCGCCAGGCGGCGTAACTCATTGTAGACCAATGGCATAAGCTCTTCGCGCGCCTGGGCATCGCCCTGGTTCCATTGTCTGAGCAACTCGGTTATTTGCTGCGACGGCGAATCCATAGGAAGCGGCTCGCGGTGACGTTCGGGCTGAAACGTTAGCAACGCATCAGGAGGAAGTCAATGCATTCCGCAGTTCGTATCCACGACCCCGAAAAATCTTCCATTTCGATGAGCCCTTTTGTTGCCGGAACCCGCGCATTGAAATGAGCGGACAGTTATGGCTGCTCAAATTTCAAATCGAAAAAGGAGCACGAACATGAAAACTCTTCTCACTTCCCGAATCGCTCTCGCGTTGGTCTTGACTGCCACCATGGTGGCCGTGATGCCGGTCCACTCTGCCGCGCAGAAGAAACTAGCCATGCCCACCGTTCCTAACGTGACTGGCATGCCCGTCTCGAACGTCAATTGGGCTTCGTGGATGACCAACCTGAACAATGCCGGCAACGCCAATGTGAAAAAAATCTATCAGGCCTGCATCAGCCACCCAGGCGCGTGCCGGGGCCTGGCCAACTCACAATCGCTGAACGAGGCCATCCAGGGAGTACAACAGCAATCGTTGAGCAACTCGTCACAGAATCTGCAGAACATGCTCAACATCAGCCATACGGTTTCGAACACCGACTGCGCCATCACCGGCGGCACGCTTTACTGGAACCGTACCACACTGCAACGCGACTGCAGCCACTGATTTTTCGTCATCGTTACGTCAGCAAAGGGACACTGATTGTGTCCCTTATTTTTTCGTCTTGAACGGGATACCTGTGTATACATAGTCGGAGGGCAATGCAAATCACGTTTTTTCTAGGATTCCATAACCTCTGGCGTCAATGAGAAGACTGGCGACGCAAAACTCAAAAATGCAAGCTCTTTAGAGCACATCTGGGCCGAAAGAAGCAGAATAAAAATTCCGAAACATCGCTATTGTTCAAGCCCAAACCATCTTTACTTGAGGAGATCAAGTTCGAAATCGCGGCTAGCTGCTTAGCCATGCAGTCGACCCGAACCGGGGCTTGCGTCGTTAAAGCCACCCACCGACCACTTTCAGCCACTGGCATCGCCAAACGTTCGCCTGTTCCACGGACCACTCAAGGGCACTCGTTTGCCTGACTGCGCCGCTGGCGCGCAGTCAGGCATAATTCTTGTGACGACCCTCCCGCTGTAAGCGACGGCAAAGTTAACTACTTGCAGGCAAAGGGCTTGTACCGTGGATTCGAATACTGTTCCCTCCGCCATCTAGTCTGTCTCTGCACAACCTCTTCTCGAAATTCGTGAGAAAACACCGAAAACCGGCCCAATTTCGCGAGTTTTCTGAAACGAAGCGGACTGGAGAAAGTGAACTGACGTTCAAAGACGGGGAACTTTCATCCAATTTTCTCTGATAGCCCTGTGAGCAGTGCGCTTTCCCTAACGTCCACGGCGAATGTAAGGCGATCAAATCCCGGTACCACGGCGAACAAAACTTGACTTCGGGTAGTCGTTTGGGCTTTTGGCCTGGCGACCTCCGTCGTTCTCAAAAATCAGTGGAGACATTCACTTTCTTCCATTTTCGCGCTTCCTCTGATCGGGCAAGATCGTTCTTCTCCACTGCGGTGTACGCGTCATTGCTGAGCACCGTCTGCGAAGCGCTAAATCCCGAAGAAACTCAGCTGGCAGTAGCTCAATTCACATCTATGTTGGGCGGCAACTCACGCCTTGTGAGACCTCGAACGATGCCGTATACATCAACTTGAAACACTGCTTCGAAGTTTTCGGCCGACTCTGCCTTGAGCAAGGTATCTTCCTCGGCAGTGTAGGCCAGAAGCGATCTGAAATCTCGCGTTCGGATCAACCTAAGGATCTCTGCATCTACTCCCATGAAGGCGACTTCCTCGTGAGTCCGGTTATCCCCCAATTCAAGGGGTATTTGAAGCTTGCGGGGTTCCCAGAACGCTCCCAAGAAGCGCTGATTTCGTTGTTTCTGGCGCAAGACGACCTGTGATCTCCAAAAATGTCGGCTCGGGCGGTCCGTTGAGCCCAGGGCAATCAGCGACTTCGGTTCTTCTTTGTCAAAAAGAGCAGGATCGTCCGCAATCGCTAGCAACGCCTTAACGCCCTCCTCGTTACCCACAGATTCGTCGAATCTGAAAGCATAGAAACGAATTACGTCTCTCACGGCCTCTTCGAAGAGGTCACGTGGCTCGCGTTCTGGATCGCTAAGCTTCATGTCAAATTCCCCTTGCTTATCTTCTGTCCATAGTGCCGCTATGATCCCAACGTTCCGGTTGTAGTTCCGGGCGTTACCCTGCGCCACGATCTTTTTCTGTATGGACGCGCGATGGGCATTTCCCGAGACATTGTTGAACGTGCCCTTAGCTTCTATGCGGACAAGTCCGGCGCCGTTCGGTCCTTTGGCGTCGAAATCAAATCTTGCCGAAAGCTTTCGCAGTGTCCTCGCGTCTATCACCCGACATTTTCGGAGAACCTCTAACGCTAGGCCTACTCCAAATATTTCCGAACAAAGGCGCTTGACATCCGGGTCTTTCGGGTCCTCTACAAGGAGCCTATTGGACGATACGAAGGGTTCTATCATGCCACATATCGTCCAAGCGACAGCGGTGGAAGCTTGACGTCCTTTCGCCCCGACGAATGTTGCTGGGTTTACGCGATCACTGAAGTGTCTCCCTGCTTGGATCAATACATTCTGGAGTGTCAATTGAACGCCCCTGTTGACTGCGTCTTTCACCCACTTGGGATCTTTGAGCTTACAGTCTTGGGGGGTTGACTTCCTAACAACAGCGGTGAACGCTTCGGCTGGCACGCTGTTCAGATTTATCTGGATAAGCATGTAAACGAACGAATCCGGGCGCGATCAATTCAGAGTAACTATAGCCTAGCGGAGGAAAAAAGACTCCGAACCTGAATTGTTATTACTTCAGCCTGAAATCTGCTCTTGCTGTGGAGAAGACGTTCGATCTTCGACTGCCTACCTAGGCATGCAGTCAACGCTAACCTGGGCCTGCACCGTTAAGGCCACTAACCGATAAGATTGGCAATGGAATGTCCTGCCATTGGTTTCGTGCACCTGGAGGCGCGACAAATACACAAGCTGATATTTTTTGGAGCGGGGAGGAACAATTATTCATGGTTGACAGTGGGTGTATAAAAATCATAAGTGCCATGCGTACATACGAGTGTTAATCATGGCTCATGTTGAATCTTGGGGTCAAACATCTAGGAGGGCACACGGATGCACTATATAAAACTACGCCGGCGATTCAGAATCAGTCTCACCCTGCTGCCCATCATTCTTGTTACTTTTGAAGCTGTCGCGCAAACTACTTTTCAAGCAGACTTCAATGCGGGAAGTCCACCACTCACTTCCGAAGTTCCTCTCGGAAACAACCTGTCGCTAGACTTTGCCACCAGTAATGTACACCTTAGCATTCCGATCGTGACGAAAGCAGAAAAGATTCCTTTCAGTTACACATTAGTGGCCAACGCGCATATTTACCAGAGTATTTCCCTTGGATCCCTACCGTATGCCTGGGGCATTTACGCGGGGTTCACGCCAGCGGTGAGTCCGTCATTCTTGGATGCCAAATTTGCAACTATCTACCCGACGTTGTCCGTTGCAACTGTGGCGAATGCTCCGGGCGCTGGCCCTTGTGTGTATTCGTTTATTGATGGAAGCGGAACAGCGCACCCATTTCCCGGAATTGCACCAGGGCCAACGGGGTGTGGGCATACTAGCCCGACAAGTGATTTAGTCGCTTTGGATAGCTCGGGTTACACCCTGCACGACGGAGAAATCATCGACAAAGCAGGGAACATCGCTGCATTTGGAAACTATCAGTACGCGACGGGCTGTCCAGTACCAGAGTCTGGTACTAATACTTTTACCGATCCGGACTTGGTACAGATGACCGACAGCTTTTCTTATGACTATAATCCTCCAAATTCATGTCTATACTACGGGGAAACTGATGTCTATCAGGACCCGCTGAGTACCACCCCGATACTGACTGCGAACTGGAACTATCCGAGTGCTCCACCTAGCCCGTATGCCGCCACATACACTTATACGGATGCCATAGGGACGCCGCAGCAATACACAGTAAAGTTACAAGATTACACGATTGAGACGAACTTCCAGTGCAACAATGTCCAGGACATCCAAGCGTACAGTAATTATCTTCCATACGAAGTCGACCTGCCCGGAGGGCAAGGTACGTATCAGATTCAGTACGAGAGCCAAGTCTCAGGCACGATAACGGGGCGAATATCAGAAGTTACGAATCCGACCGGTGGCACTGTCAGCTTTCTTTATACGGGCGGTAACAGTGGCATACAGTGTAATTCGGCCGTCGTGCCTCAGATTCAAGTAACCGTCAATGACAACAATGGAAACAGCGGGAACTGGATCTATAAAAATTACAACACTAATTCTGGACCCGGCAACTTTTATGTTACGGTGACAGACCCACACGGCAACCAAACAGTGCATTTTTTCTCCGGGACAACGAACACGTCAAATTATTTGGGAGGCGTTTTCCCGACGGAGGTGCAATCGTATAGCGGGGCAGCCCCGTCGACTCCGACAAATCTGAATACAGGCGGATCCGCTCCGGGGTTATTGGCGTTGTCTAAGGTCTGCTACAACGCGAACTTCTCGAGTTGCTATGCACCATCAACTCCGGTAGCGTACCCGATCTTTCAAAAGGACATTTACAAATTCCCGGTCATAAACGCCACCATTAAGCAACCATCTTTGGACGAGACCCAATTTGATTACAACACCAGTACAAATGTCAGCTACGGTAACGTTGTCGCCATGAGCAAATGGGGTTTTGGAGCAACTCTTCCCCCAAGCAATAATACGGCCTCAACTACGACAATTACGTATGGCACCTGGGGAGGCAGTTCGTGCACTCCTCTCGGTAATTATATTGTCGCAACTCCGTGTGAAATCTTGGTAGGGAATCTCGTAAACGGCACTTTGCAGAACCTGACGCAACACAAGAGAAGCGCTTATGATTCAAAAGGGCATCTCAGCCTAGAGTTCGAATATCCTGGGTCGACGACGATTCCACCCTCCATGCAATGGCAGCCCCAAACATTTTACTCACTTGACGGCGTCGTTATTGCTAATACCAGTCAAGGAGGAGATTTGTGGCAGGTAACGGTCCCTGGTCTGGGAGGGACGGGGACTGCGCCGTTCTCGTCTGGTCATGCGGTCGGGTTTACTATTACGGACAATCAAGTCACATGGACCCTGATCCAGACCGCGGCATCCTTGACGTGGCAGCCGGAAACTCCATACAACCCGAATCAACAGGTGAATGGAAGAGTTGTCGGGCAGTATGTCGTAGCCCCAGCTAATGGAACAAACTGCCTATTCAAACTGCTACCCACTACTGCACCTACGATCATCCAGCAACCATCGAATCCACAGCCAAACACGTCCCAGGGTGACTATGCAAATTTGTACTATTTCAGTACATCTTCAACCAACAATCCTGGTGTGTGGACATACAACGGAACAAATTACACGACGTCCAACCTGGCGAATTACAGCGAGGATCATCAGAAGGTTAACAGCATCCTATTCAACATCGGCGGTGATCCCAGCACGCAGCCAATGCAGAACTTTCCGCTGAACCAGGGGGGCGAAATTGGCATACCCTCCGCTCCTTCACAGGATGCGAATAGTCACTACAGCATGGTTGCACTGTTTTCGTTGAATGTTCCTGTTGCTACTAGGTACACGATAAAAATTAATCACGATGATGGGATGCTGTTCGGAATAGACAACTCAGCAACTCGAATCTCGGGCCCAACTCAAACGTACGAAACTCTGACCGCGATGAATCAGTACACCGTGATTGGTGGTGTCAATCAGAACGGATATTGGTCAGACACTTACCTCGTCAGCTTTCCGAACCCTGGTCAGTATGACTTCGAAATTGATTTCTTCCAGTGGGAGAGCGAGCAGACCTTGTCTTTTCAAATGGCACCTTTATCCCAGTCGCTGACATTCTCCCCTATCCCAATCGCGAACGGAACCAACCTACAGTCAATGGCTAACGCACCGACCTGGCCAGCATGGACAACCTCCTTAGCTCCCTCCTACCCGTCAATAACCGAAAATGGAACTTACAGCGCGCCTGCGGGTCCGTACAGTCCGACGGGAGGTGGCCTCAGTTGGGCAAACCACGGTCCTGCATCAGATTTTGTTTGGAAGGCCGGCATGAACTTCACCTTTCCTAACACCACGATCATCGACCCAACTGGAAATAGAGAAGCCCCATACCGAACCGGGTATTCGGGTACTACAGAACCTCAGTTCGCACTAGGCCTTGATCAAATAACATCAGATAACTCTTATTTGAAGTGGCTCAATGAGGGCCTCGCAATCGGGTTTGGCACGGCGTATGTGTATTCGTACAACCCGAACGGCGTGTTGTCTAAGGTAACGGACCCCGGCGGAAATACCACCCAATACTCCGACTTTACATGCGGAGGCCTATTCCCAAATAATGTTACTAGCCCACCCGATGCTGCTGGTCAGCAGCTCGCGACAACCGTTACCTGGGATTGTGTTACGGCGACGGTGGAATCGGTCACGGATGCAAACGGTAACTTACAGACGTGGACGTATGGTGACCCACTCATTAGGCCTACAAGCTTCACAGACAAAGATGGATCAGTTACAACCACCAGTTACACGCCTAACACAGTAGAGAGCGTCATGAATTTTAATGGTGGAAGTACAACTATCGCATCAACTTCGCCCCAAATTCCTCAAGCGGGGAGCTGTTACGGTCCATTCCCGGGTGTTGCGTGCGATACTGCCGAAAGTTTCGGAACCTGGGCTAACGCCGCGAACGTCGGTAGCACGACAAATGCGGCAACTACAACAACCGACCAATACGATTCCTCCGTAACCATTCTGTCTACAAAGGTTTCGGGAACCGCACCGAATCAAGTCCTTACTGTGACGATGTCTGCCGCCTTCCCAAACAACTTTGCAGTTGGAAGTTGGGCAATGGTACAGAATACTCAGGAATCAGCAATCAACAGTAATTCATACATCTACCAGGTTCAGTCGGTGAGCGGATCAAGCTTCACAGCGGCGGTTTGCGCGACTGGAGAGCCAAATTGCCCCACAATCACTAACTACACAAACAACGAGGATACTGGTCTTGTCCATTTTAACAACTTTTTCTCCTGGTCCCTCGATGCCACAAGCTTCGGCTTTGCGTTGCCGTCGTCATCGACGATTTCTGGCATCACAGTCACGGCTTCTGTCAAGACCAGCTGTGTTTCCGGGAATTGTCAATCAGGCTTGGCAAATGGCCTTAGCGCTCCTTACGTGAGTATCGGACTCATTACATGCCCGACTTGCGGTGTAGGTATCCAGAAAACTGTGCAAATGCCTATCAGCGGTACCACGGCGATCACTCTTGGTGGTCAAAATGACCTTTGGGGAGCCAGCGCCAATCAAGTCAATACGAGCACGATAAACAATTCCGGGTTCGGCATCTCTATATCGGCATGGCAGCCGGACTTGGCCGGCGGGCCCGAAGGCCAGATGAGTTGGGCGGTTAACAGTGTGACAATGGCCATAACCTATCAAGCAGCTGGATCGACCGTATCGACCAGTCATGTTGTTACCTACCTTGATGGTTTTGGAAGAACATATCTGACACAGACCAAAGAAGGCAAGAACAGTAACAATTGGGATACGATTGAAACTGATTTCAACGTCTTCGGGCAGGTTGTACGTTCGACCTTGCCATTTGTCGGCCAAAAGGGGGTCACGAATTCGAATGCTCCGGGTGCTACATACCAATACGACGCAATGGGACGAATGCTGACTGCGTCCGACAGTGGGATCCCTTCACCTGGGCAGGTAAGTTACGCGTACAACGGGCAAGATGTGTCCGTGACATTGTTGCCGGCACCAAGCGATGGTGAAAAAGTCAAAGTTAAACAGATGGAATATGACGGCCTTGATAGACTTGCCTCGGTATGCGAAGTAACTCAAGGACACAGTTATTGGCCCGGCGTCTCGTGTATGCAAGCGAACCCGCAAACTGGGTATTTGACGACCTACACATATGACTCGTCGAGCCGCCTCACCAATGTATTGCAAAACAATAATACGTCTAACGACGTGGCGAATATTACTGCAACCGCGATTGATACCAATAACAATCTGACAGTGGCCGCGGTTAACAATTATCAAGTTGGGCAGAGTGTAACCCTTGCAAACACCGCTGAGAGTTTTTTGAACGGGCAGGTCGTCGCAATCACTAGTGTGTCCTCGACACAATTCGGCGCTCATTTTGCTCACGGTCAATATAGCAATCAGCAGGATGCCGGCACCGCTACGTTCTACACTCAGCAGGAACGATCCGCTGTATTCGATCAACTTGGACGAATCACCACTCTAAATGACGCGGAATCCGGAACATCTAGCTACATATATGACGCCTCAAGCGCGCCGTGTCCGATTTATGCTTCTCCTGGAGACTTAATTCAGAAAACCGACGCAGCAGGTAACACTATCTGCTTTACATATGATTCGTTACACCGCCTCCTCAGCGCCAACACAGTGTCGGGTCCTTACGTTGCTAACACGCCCGGGAAGTTTTTCGTTTACGATTCCTCGAACGTCCCTGACCCAGGAAATCCGTTCGGGATGCCCAACAATCAGTCGTTCAGTTTTGTCGCCATACCTACCAACGGAGCCGGCCAGGTGACTGCGGCTTACACCTGCTCCGGGCCTTGCTTTACATCGGGCATAAGCCCCGCTCCCCCGTCGTCAGTAATAACTACAGAAGTTGTAAGCTATGACGCGTTGCTGCGGCCGGTGACTTTGTGGGAGTCGCCAAGTCACGGCTCCGCATTCATGATTACTAGCGAGAGTTATTTTCCCAACGGGGAAATCAATAGTCTCGGCATTACCACACGTGAGGGGCTGCTGCCCTGTTGTACGTTTGGAGGTCAGATCAGTGGCTATTCGGGGACGTCAACCTTCGTCTATTCATTGGATGGCATGGGCCGTGTCAGCAATTTAGCGACATTCATTAATGGAATCTCCAATACGGTTGCCACCGTTAACAGTTACCAGCCTGCCACCGGTTTTCCAACATCAGTTAACTACGGCGATGGAGATAGCGACTCGTATAGCTATGACGCGAACACCCTTCGCATGTTGACGTACGGCTTCACCATACCAGGGTCTAACGGAGGAACGTGGGGAGGGCAGCTGAGCTGGAACCCAAACGGTACGCTCGAAACCCTGTCATACAGCAATACTATTCCGAATACAGGCATCTCGTTTCCAACTTGCAATTATCAATACGATGATTTGACGCGGCTTAGTTCTGAGAATTGCGGCAGTGGAGGTGCTTATTCTCAGTCGACGCTTTCGTTCGATCCGTTTGGGAATCCATATAACACCACACCTGCCGGTCAAACAACCTACTACCAATCGATGACCTATAACCCACTCAACAACCAAATCACGAGCTTCGTGGGGTGCGGGATAAACGACAACTGCAATCCGCCATACCACGACGCAAATGGGAATCAAATACTCCCTGTGTATGGTGGGACCTTCAGCTGGGATGCCTTTGGAAACTGGGGCGCCAGTTCGTCGCAGAACAACCAGTACAACTACGACGCTTTCGACCGCCCCGTACAGGACGGCTTCTTATATGGCGGAACTCCGATGTTTTACCGCCCTGACGGTACTTTTTTCCTAAATACGGGCAACACCTGGCCAAATTATTGGGCTATAAACCGAATAAGGTTACCTGTGCCGGGAGGAAGCGACGTCGAAGTAACCCAGAATTGCAACTACTATAATTGCGATGATTCGAACAATCCTTACCCTCACGTGTACGCAATCCGTCATGCGGATTTCCACGGCAGCCATGTGTTGGGCAGCTGCGCAGACGCGTCACCGGCTGACAGCGTTTGCACATACAACACTCTGTTCTTCGGTCATATTACAGACGCTTTCGGTAATGTGGAACGAAACGCGAACAACAGCAGCGGCTCTGAGTTCGGTTCTTTTGATGGGGCTCTTAGTGAGTTCTCACCGAACTCTGGATATCTTCTGTTTCCCACAAGATCCTACATTCAAACTGAAGCTCGTTTTATGCATCCTGAGGGTCACGGTTCTGTGGATCCTTTGAACCCGCAGTCATGGAATGGATACGCGTATACCGTAGGAAATAGCCTCTCGCTCAGGGATCCGAATGGAACGCAGTTCGACCTTCTCGACGACTCCTGTGCATACTGTTTTGCACCTCTGCCTTATGCAAGCTATGCCTATGTATCGTTGGCAGAGTGTTACCCGGACAATTGCAATAGCGGTGCAAACTCCGGTAGTTCTGGTGGCGGCGGTACTGGCCAATTCAATGTCAGCAGCGATGCACCAGATAACGGCCCCCAACTGACCCCACAAGCTATTGCTGTTCTCGGCGGCGCCGGACAGTTAGCGACCCCGAGTAACTTCTTGAAGGGTTTCTCCATTGCAGCCCTGCAGGCCTATATCCCAGGTGCCTTCGACTTGGCCAACGATCCGTGGGGTTTCCTTAACAAGTCGGTTAACGCCATAACGGCGGCCGGAATAATGGAGGGAGGAGTCGGCGAGCCTCAGGGAATCAATATAGAACTCCGGACTTTGGAGTTTCAGTCGGCGATCGGAACCACAGGCAGATTTCATAGCGTGGCATTCGAAACTTCCTTGGACCCCACATCGTACCCTGGTCTAAGCCGCGCTGCTCACTTCCAAGAGGCTAACTCTGCATTAATGACAGCGATGGGGTCCGACCAATCATACGCTCAAGCCATCGAGGCGATGGGGATAAAGTTAGAATTGACACCGACCGGCTTGGCTCCCCGAACATCGCCGGCGGGGTGGACTTGGCACCATGCTGAGAGCCCGGGCACAATGCAACTTGTACCTCGTGGGCAACACACGAGAGGCAGCATTTTTTGGGACTGGATGCATCCAGGAGGGCAAGGGGGAATGGCAACATGGGGAAAATAACCAAATTGATTGATATAGTGCGCAATCTTGATTGCTTTGACGAGCTTCAGACGATCTATGCCCTCGAACCTTGGACTGCTGAGTCAACGGCGATCGTCGCGATGGAACCGGATGCAGGTTACCCGACCCAGGCATTGCAGCTCAGTCTGAAGTATTTCTTGGAGGTGTCGGTCGCAAAGGAATTCTTAAACGATTGGATCGACAGCCTTGAAGAGCGCCCCACCATCGAAGAACAATGCGCGGTTGTTATCCATTACGCAATTAATGATGCCTAACGACCGACTTTCTGCGTTTTAGTAAATGGTGATTTTAGCGTTTCGATTTCCCCGTCCTTATAATGATTTGACGATTCCCCACGGGGCAAGTTGGTTTACGTACTTTCCGCCCGCACCCTGAACTGACCAGGGAGCAAGTAGTTGAATTGCGAACACGGACTTTCGCCGCGGAAGCTACCAACCGGCCATTTTCAGCTACAGACATCGCCGGACGTCGCCCTTTTTCACGCTCGTGAGTGGGAGCTGTTTTGCCTGACTGAGCGATTAGCGGCCAGTCGGGCTAAATTTGCCCCTATGACCCCTCCGGCTGTAAGCGGCGGCAAAGTTAACTACCTGCAGGGAAAGGGTTTGTACCCGGGATTCGAATTCTGTTCTCCCCGCCATCTAGTCTGTCTCTGCACAAGCAGCTCTCGAAACTCCTCCGAAAACCGCGAAAATCGAGCCAATTTCGCGAATTTTTGAAACAGAGTGGACTGGAGAAAATGACCGACTATCGAGCAGTGTGCCACGTTCAGTCG
>DASVWZ010000059.1:0-16846 GCA_036392935.1 Terriglobales bacterium
CGGCGAAGCGCCAGTGCCAGCGGAGATTGCGGCGGAGAAAACGGCTGCGCAGATCACGAAAGAAGCAGTTCCGGCAAAAGCGCCGGCAAAGGCGAGCGCGAAAAAGCAGGCAAGAACACATCAGCACAAGAGCGCGTCGCAAACGAAGGCGACGGCAGCGAGTGCAGTGGGCCCGGCATCGGGAACGGCGGCGTCAATCGTAGTCCCAGCGTCAACTCCGGCGCAGCAAAATCAAAGCAAGCCGATTGGCCCGCCGGCGGCGCCGGTGAGCAACACCGGTCAATCAACGAATGGCAAGCCGAGTCCCGCAATTCCGAAAGGTCAACAACCGTAATTCATGGCGAACCAGTATCAAAATTTTCTGACGGTGATCGATGTAGGGAGCACCAAGACCTGCGTGCTGGTGGCCGATATTACGCCAGCCGGGCTTCGCTATCGTGGGCACGGGATTGCGGATTCGCGGGGGTCGCGTAAAGGTGTGATTGTTGAGCTGGATAAAGCGGTTGCGTCGATTCAGCGTGCGGTCGAGCAGGCGGAAGATGCGTGCGGATTTCCGATCGAACGGGCGCTGCTGGGAGTTTCTGGCGTGCATGTGCGGGGAGTGAATTCGCAGGGCGGGCTGAGTTTTGGGAATCGCGCGCGGGAAATTGCGCGCGACGAAATTCGTTCGGCGGTGGAAAAAGCGAAGGCGATCCCACTGCCGGAAGACCGTGAAGTACTGCATTTGCTGCCGCAGGAATTCATCATTGACGAACAGAATGGCGTACGCGATCCCATGGGGATGATGGCGATGCGCCTCGAAGTGCGCGTGCATCTGGTGACAGCGATGTCTAGCGCGACGCAGAACGTGATTACCGCGGTGAATCGTGCGGGCGTGCATGTGGATGACACTGTGTTTGAGCCGCTGGCGTGCGCGGATGCGGTTTTGCGCGCCGATGAGCGAGAGTTGGGCGTGTGCCTGGCCGATCTGGGCGCGGGATCGACAAGCCTGATCGTGTTTCAGGAAGGCGCAGTGCTGCATTCGGCAGTGATTCCGATTGGGGGCGAACATTTTACTTCGGATTTGTCGGTGGGATTGTGCACGCCGATAAGCGAGGCGGAGAAGATCAAGAAGCTGTACGGGAATGTTGCGGTCACGTTGATCCCCGAAGCGAATGAAGTGGAGGTCCCGTCGGTGGGCGACCGGGCATCAAGGTTGATCAGCCAGCGTATGGTCGGCGACATTCTTGAGCCGCGCGCGCGCGAATTATTCGAGATGATTCGCGACAATCTGCGGCACAACGGAGTGCTGAATGTCTGCGCGGGCGGGGTGGTGCTGAGCGGGGGAACATCGCGAACCGCGGGGATTATGGATGTGGCGGAGTCGGTGCTGCGGCGCCCGGTGCGGTTGTCGTGGCCCGCGCCGCTAGCGAAGATGCCCTCGACGCTGGCAGAGCCAGAATATGCGACTGTGATCGGCATGGCATATTACGGGCACCGCGCGCGCACTGCGCGCGGCTTGCAGGATTCGCGATGGAGTGCGAGATTGAAGAATTTTTTTGTGGGGAAAGGGGCGTAAGCAAGCCGCTAGCGACTGGCTGCTAGCTATTCGGTCTGGCATTGGTGAACATCCGAAAGCTAAGAGCTAGTAGCTAGAAGCTGCTTTTGAGGTGAGTATGAAAACAGAAAACGATATCCGCATAAGCTTTAATGAAGAGGCCCGCAACGATGCACGCATCAAGGTGATCGGTGTGGGTGGGGGCGGCGGCAACGCCGTGAACCGGATGATCGATGCCGGCATGGAAGGCATCGAGTTTATTGTGGCGAACACAGATTTGCAGGCGCTGCGGCTGTCGCATGCCGGTATGAAGGTGCAGCTTGGCGTGAAGCTGACGAATGGTCTCGGAGCGGGCGCCAATCCGGAAGTCGGACGGCAGGCCGCGCTTGAAGATTCAGACAAACTGATCGAAGTGCTGGAAGGCGCGGACATGGTTTTCGTGACCACCGGGTTGGGTGGCGGAACGGGGACGGGCGCGGCACCGATTATTGCGTCCCTGGCGAGTGAGATGGGCGCGCTGACGGTTGCCGTGGTGACTAAGCCGTTTGCATTCGAGGGCAAGCGCCGGATGCAGCAGGCTGAGCGGGGCCTGGCTGAATTGATTGAATCGGTCGATACGGTCATCACCATTCCGAACGAACGATTGTTGGCTGTTGCGCAGGATGCAGGATTCTTTGAGTCGTTCCGCGTGGCCGACGACATCTTGCGGCAGGGGGTGCAGGGGATTTCGGACATCATTACGATCCCCGGAATCATCAACCGCGACTTTGCCGATGTGAAAGCAATCATGGCAGGTATGGGTTACGCGGTGATGGGAACGGCAACGGCTGCGGGTCCACGGCGCACGACGGAAGCTGCGCAAAAAGCCATTGCGTCGCCACTGCTCGAAGCGGGCGCGATTGACGGCGCGCGCGGAATTCTGATCAACATCACTGGATCTTCCTCGCTGAAGCTGGCCGAGGTGCAGGAGGCGTGCGGCATTATTCAAAGCGCAGCGCACGACGATGCCAACATTATTTTCGGCGCGGTGATGGACGAGAAGATGAAGGACTCGGTCAAGATTACAGTGATTGCCACCGGGTTCAAGGATTCGGATGCGGCGCACCGCAAACCAAAATCACCACCGACGTTTGTGGTGTCGCGTGAGGAGGAAGATTTTCCGGCGATGGAGCCAGAGCGCGATCCCGATCCGCTGCCTCCGGCGCCGATGGTCATGGAGTCGGCTTCGTCTGAGTTGGAGGAAGTGGCGCCGATGCCAAGCGGAATTGACGCGGTGCGAACCGCGATGATGCCGAACTTCGAGCCCGCCGATCTCGATGTTCCGGCGTTTATGCGGAAGCGCGGCGAAACCATGTAGGGCTGTCTGTTGTGCCGGGTCGCAGCTGACGAAATAAAAAACGGGGACGGCGGAGGATGGCCGTCCCCGTTTTATGAGGCGCGGACTAGGCTTTATCCACCTTGGCGATGGATTCCTCTAGCGCCTCCATGGCGATGTCGGCTTCATCTTTCGTGACCACGAGCGGCGGGCAGATGCGAATGGTGCTCGGACCTGCGCCGAGGAAAAGAATGCCGCGCTCGAACGCGTACTGAATGATTCGGTCGCGATCGGCTGCACCGTATTCCTTGGTTTTTTTGTCTTTGACGATTTCGACGCCGATCATCAGGCCTCGCCCGCGCACGTCGCCGACGATGCCATACTTTTTCGGCCAATCGGTCATGCGCTTCATCATGTGATTGCCGACGTTGGCTGAATTGTCGAGGAGTTTTTCGCGCTCGATGACATCCATCGTCGCCAGCGCGGCGGCGATACAAACCGGATTGCCGCCGAAGGTTGATGCGTGCGAACCGGGCACCCAGTTCATGATTTCAGCTTTGCTGACGGTCACGCCGAGCGGCATGCCGGAAGCGATGCCTTTCGCCATGCAAACAATGTCAGGCTGAACGCCGGTGTGTTCGACGGCCCACCACTTGCCGGTGCGGGCAACGCCGCTCTGAATTTCATCGACCACCAGCAGAATGCCGTGCTGATCGCAGATGCGGCGAAGCTCTTTCATGAAAATGGCGGGAGCGACCACGTATCCGCCTTCGCCCTGGATGGGCTCGACGAAAATCGCCGCAACTTCTTCCGGCGCCAGCGTGGTTTTGAAGAGCTTGTTTTCGATGAAGCGGGCGCAGTTCAACGCGAAGGTGTCGGCGTCCTGCGTGCCCGCGCCGCGATAAACATCGGGATACTGCACATGCGTCACGCCCGGTACAAGCGGCGAGAAGCGGCGCTTTTGCTGTGGTTTGGAAGCGGTGAGTGAAAGCGCGCCCATGGTGCGGCCGTGGAATGCGCCGTAGAAGGCAATGATCTGCTGGCGCTGGGTGTGGTAACGCGCCAATTTCAGGGCGCATTCGAT
This sequence comes from Terriglobales bacterium, assembly GCA_036392935.1. GTDB lineage: Bacteria > Acidobacteriota > Terriglobia > Terriglobales > Acidobacteriaceae > DASVWZ01. Next base: position 3,937 of record DASVWZ010000059.1, read on the forward strand.
GGCCTCGGTGCCTGAGTTGCCGTAATAAATCTTATGCGGGCCGGGCATGGGCATGATCTTGGACAGGCGCTCGGCCAGCGTCACCATGTTTTCGTAATAGAAATCGGTGCCCGACATGTGAATGAGCTCGCCAGCCTGCTTCTGGATGGCAGCCACTACGTCAGGATGGCAATGGCCGGTGGAAGTCACGGCGATGCCGGCGGAGAAATCGAGAAACTCGTTGCCGTCGACGTCGGTCACGACAATGCCGCGGCCGGACTTGGCCACGAGCGGGTACGAACGGGTGTAAGAAGGCGAGATGTATTTGTTATCGCCTTCGAGAGTGTGCTTGGCCTTGGGGCCGGGCAAAGCCGTCTTGATACGGGGCCCGGCGAGAGTGGTTGCGGTCATGGAATCCTCCAAAAAGTCGTTGGTCGTTGGTCGTCGGTCGCTGGCTTGGAGCCGCGGCGTCGCGGATTTCAGGCACAGACGAGAGATGCTGGGAGGAATCAGTAGCTAGTCGGAGCCGAAGAGGCTAGGACGCAGACGGGAGGGAAGTACCGCGCGATAACGGCGCGGGCATACCAGCATTTGCAGCCAGCACGCGGGCAGGTGCGAATTGGAACCCTGGAAATGCATCGGGACACATACCATTTTCAGTATATCGGCTTCCGCGATTTCGCGTAACCCCCTAAATCGTCGTCAGTCGTTGGCCATGAGTCGCTGGCCGGTGGGTTCGTCTTGTCGCATGAAGGTTATGACCAGGGTTCGACCGCAACCGCCGCTCTGCATCCCGTGGCCTTGCGCTCGCGTCTGATATTTTGAATGTCAGCCATGCACACGCAGCCTGCCAGCCGGCTTGCTTTAGCTTTAGCCTTCGGGTTGGTCTATCTTTTTTGGGGATCGACCTACCTGGCAATTGACATCGCGGTCGAGCACATTCCTCCGGCACTGATGTGCGGTGTGCGATTCCTGATAGCCGGCGGGGTGATGCTGGCGTTCTGTGCCATGCGTGGGCGGCGAGTGTTGTATAACGCGCGCCAGACGGCGGAAATGGCTGTGGTGGGAATTCTGCTGCTGATGGGCGGCAATCTAACGCTTTCCTACGCGGAAAAGCACATCGCTTCGGGATTGGCCGCTTTGATTGTGGCGACCACGCCGTTGTGGTTTCTGGTGCTTGACGCGTTGCTGCTCGGCCATCATCAGATTTCGATTCGCGGCAAGGCTGGACTGGGGCTGGGGATTGCCGGATTGTTTGTTCTCTTGTGGCCGGAGTGGCGGGCGGCGACCACGAATCTTGGGCGCGAACAATTCCTCGCTTGTTTGAGCTTGCAAGGTGGATCGTTTTGCTGGGCGCTCGGCTCGGTGCTGGCTAAGAAATGGAAGTCACCCGACGTCGATCCATTTTCCGCAACCGCGTGGCAGATGATTTTTGCCGGTCTTTCCAATCTGCTGTTCGCATTTTCGTTTGAAGACTGGCTGCACGTGAACTGGACCGCTAGAGGCATCGGCGCGACGGTGTACCTGGTGGTGTGCGGATCGTGGATCGGATATACCGCGTACATCTGGCTGCTGGGGCATGCGCCAACGTCGAAGGTTTCGACTTACGCCTATGTGAATCCAGTGGTCGCGGTGTTTCTGGGATGGTTGGTTCTGGGCGAACCGGTCAACGCATATATTGCCGCGGGGAGCGCAATCGTCGTAGCCTCCGTTATTCTGGTCACGAGTGCACAGGTCACGCAGAAAGCGCCGGTAGAGGTGTCTGTGCTCGATACCGGGGACTAGCACTGGAAATCCATTGGCCAATTGCACAAATTGCGGACGCGAGATGCCGTCCTTCACCTGGGGCGAGCAGAAGAACGTTTGTCCCGAGTGTGAGCGCGGCACAGCAGTGGCCGGAACTGTTGCCGCTCCCGCCCCGCCCGTGTCCGCGCCGGTCCTGATTCGCCGAGCCTTGCCAATTACCAAGACGCTGATCGTCATTAACACGCTCGTTTACGTTGCGATGGTCGCGACCGGGGTATCACCATTCGAGCCGGCTACCGGGCAACTTCTGAAATGGGGCGCAAACTGGGGACCGCTCTCGCTCGATGGTCAGCCCTGGCGCATGCTGACGTCCAACTATGTGCACGTGGGAATTCTGCATATCGGGCTCAACATGTGGTGCCTGTGGAACCTGGGATTGCTGGCCGAACATGTATTCGACGGTTGGGCTTACGCGCTGATCTACACCATCTGCGGTATTGGCGGCAGCATCGCCAGTCTGACGTGGCATCCGCTGGTGACAGGAGCAGGCGCCTCGGGTGCGGTGTTCGGGCTGGCAGGGGCGCTTATCGCGGCGCTTTATCTGGGACACATGGGCGGACGTCAGGCGCTGCGCGGGACGATCAAGAGTCTGGTGTTATTTGCCGTCTACAATCTGGCATTCGGTGCGGCCATCCCCGGCATCGACAATTCAGCGCACATCGGAGGGTTGGTTACAGGGCTGGCGCTGGGCGCGGTCATGGCGAAGCACCTGACGGAGCTTCCCGATGCTCGTGCCGCGTGGCAGCGGAAGATGTTTGTCGCCGCCGCGGTGGTCTTGCTGTCGGCATTCCTTATGGTTCGGAAAACCAATGGATATGTTGTCGCCCTCGGTAAAGGTTTGCAAGCATACAAAACCGGCCAGCTCGATGAAGCCGAGAAATCGCTCGAGTTGGTCGCTGCGCGGCAACCGGACAGCCGCCAGGTTCTGTTCCTTCTCGCCAGCACCTACATGCAGAAGAAAGAGTATGACAAAGCGATTCCGGTGCTGGAGCGGCTGACAAAACTTGATCCGAATAACGGCGATGCGCAGCTTGATCTGGGCGCCGCACATTATCAACTGGGCGAGCTCGATGAAGCCATTCCGCATTTTCAGAAGGCGATCGAGATCAATCCAAAAGATGAGGACGCGCAAAAGGCCCTGCGAGCAGCGTTGTTCCAAAAACAGATGAAGAGGCAAAGCGTAAGATAACTGTCAGTCAGAATGACTGGCGTATCAGGTCCATGAAGTTCGACTTAGTCTCAAAGCCGATTCCTGGTGCATCCGGCGGGCTGACAGTTCCATTGCGGATGACCGATCCATCGCCGAAGCCCCCCAGCGGCTGAAAGTTGTGTGGATTGCATTCGCAGCCCCCGAGTCCCAGGCCGCAGGCCACATGCAAGCCAAACAGGTGACCTCCATGGGGAAAGAAATCCTGGCGCGACCAGCCGGATCGCTCGGCGGCTTCGATGACACGAACGAATTCCGGAATTCCGTAGCAGTGCACGGGATCGAAGGTCAAGGTGTCATGCTGCGGCCGCAGGCCCGCGTAGCGAAAAAGGTTGCGCGCGTCAGAAAGCGAGAAGATGGCTTCGCCGGCCGAAATCGGCGGCGCGTATTGTTGCGCAACGGTCTTATGCGTTTCGTAATCTAGCGGATCGCAGATGTCTTCAAACCAACGCAATCCGTAGGGGACGAAAGCGTGGGCGGCTTCGATCGCCTGGGAGTGGTCGTAGTTGTTCATGGCGTCGATTGCCAGGCGATTGGTGGAACCAACAACATCGAGTGCGGCCTCGATTCGTTTTGTGTCTGTGGTAGTCGAGGCAGAGCCAACTTTGATTTTGACTGTATTCAAGCCGAGATTGTGAAAGTGCTGGATCTCTTCTGTTAGCCGGGGGATATCGTCGGTGGGGAAGTAGTATCCGCCGCCCGCATAGGCTTGGGTATGTTCGCTCGGTTGCCGGCCAAACGTCTTGGCGACTAGCCGATGCAGCGGCTGCTTCTTGAACTTAGCGGCGAGATCCCACAATGCCATATCCAGTGTTCCCACGGCGACGCAGCGTTCGCCGTGACCACCCGGCTTCTCTCCCAACATCATCACACCCCACGCCTTTATCGGGTCAATGAATTGCCGGTCGTCACCCAGCAGTGCATGCTGCGGGGCGGCCAGTAGCTTGGCCGCAAACCGCTCCCGAATCAGGCCGCTTTGCGCGAACCGACCGAAAGATCCGAAGCCGTAGCCGGTCAATACCTCGCCGTCGACGCGAGCATCAGTCACAATGGCGACTAAACTCGTAGATAGTTGTCCGCCGAGCGAAGCATCTGCATAACGCGAGACGTTGATGGCCCGTTCTTTGATCTCGACAATTCGCATTTCCAGGATGGTGCTGTCCGCGAAAAACTCTATCACGATTGCAATTGCGAATCCGGAGTGAGCTCGCTATGATCCGGCTCGCAACGTCACCGCTTCCGCGATTCCCAACACGACCGCATAGGTGGCAAACAGAAATGCGCCATACTTACCTCCGGACGCGACCTGGAGCCGCGGCATAAACGTGGCCAGGTGCGAGAGCACAACGGCTTCGCCAATCATGCCGGGAATCGCCAGCAGCAGGATGGCGGCTGCCCAGTCAGCGGCCGGAACTCGCAGCCAGCGGAGAATCGCGACGCAAAGTGCAGCCGAAAAGAGGGGCGAGATGGTGAACGCAATCCAGTAGCGGAGCGGAGTGCTTTCCAATATCTGCGCCCCGCGATAACCATAGTAAATTGTGCCGGCAATCCAGATGGCGAGGCCGATGCCGAGTAGAAGCACAATATCTTTCAGGCTCATAAATCTCCTCCTTGGTTAGAATGTACCAAGTGGTACACCATATCATTGTTGTACCATGTGGTACATGAAGAGGCAATCTAAAAAGCCACCGCCCTGCGAGGAATTATTGAGGCGCTGCCTGCGTGCGTTCGTCGAGGCCGGAACGCTAGAGGTGAGCCTCGATCAACTGGCCGCCCGGGTGAAGATCAGCAAACGTATGCTGATTCATTATTTTGGGGGCCGCGAACAGATCGAGCATGGGGCCATGGCGGTGCTTGAAGACCAGTTGCGGGCCCAGTTCTCACCGGCGGCTTTTCCGGGAGGCATAGCGCCGGAAAAAGTGATTATGATGCTGTGGGAGCGCACCATCGCCCGCGAATCGCGCGGCGTCTTGCTTCTGGTAATGGACCTTTCGCGGCGCGCCTGGAGCGGCTCCAAGCGCGCCCGCGCTTTTTACGACGAGCAGCAGCGGCTGTGGGTAGAACTGTTGCTGAAGTTCATTCCCAACCGCCAGACCATCGAGGAGATATTGCAGGTTTTTCAGGGAGCGGTTTTCGCATATTTAATCACTGGCAACGCTGAACCCGGTCGGCGAGCCTTGCAAAATGCGGTCGCGCGATGGCAGTCACGGCCGGCAAAGATCAAGCGACTGGCGCCGGAAGATCAAGGACGTCTGTAATCAAGCAGGGCACTTTACCATCCGCCGCAAGAGCGACTGTAATAAAGAAAAACGAGGGCTACGAATGGCATCGGGTGCAGGCGTAAAGACCACAGTTTCTCCACACGAAGAGCTTCTCCGCGAATTCGAGAATTTTGCCGCGACCGCCGTGAGCGTACGAGCCCTGATGGAGTGCATGTCACAGCGCTTGCACGAAAAAATGGCGCGTTACAACTGGGTCGGTTTCTATTTGGTCGACCCGGCGGATGATAACTACCTTACGGTCGGACCCTTTGTGGGCAGCTTTACGCCGAATCAGCGATTTCCGCTCACTACCGGCCTGTGTGGCGCGGCGGCACGCAGCGGGCAAACCATTGTGGTGGACGACGTCACCAAAGATCCGCGCTATCTCTCCGGGTCATCAATGGTAAACAGCGAGATTGTGGTTCCGATCTTGGTAAAGAACAAGCTGGCTGCGGAGCTCGACATCGAAAGCTATTTTGCTGGAACTTTTACCCGCCTGGAACAAGATTTCGTCGAGGCTTGCGCAAAGATCGTGGCCAAATACATGGCGAAGGCCGAGGCGACCAGCTAGTCGGTGCTCTCTTCCTCTTCTTCCTCTTTTATGGTTTCCACTGCGCGGCCATGAACTGAGTAGGTCAGCTTGTCACCCGATTTCTGTTCGAAGCTTACGCGCATGGGCTGGCGCTCCCATCCCGGCGCTGCACATAGTGGCTCGCCATCGTTCGCGGGCTCACCAATCTTCTTTTTGAGCACCGGCTTTCGCCGCCCGGCCTGCGCCACCACAGCCTCCAACTTCTTGCCATCATCAGAGACTCCGCAGTAGGCAACGTAATCGCGGTACCAGCTGGCGAGCGACGTATAGGGATCAAAATCGGCCAGGCCGATCTGCGTGATGTGGCCACTTACCCGATCCACCATTAGCCATCCCGCGGGTTGCCAGACCCAGCGCACGAGCGTAGCGTTTTCTTGCGGCAACGTATCGTTTACTCGCACCACCCGGCGGACGGCGAACAGCCGGTCGGTGATCTCATGCGGCGAGCCGACAGTAAATTCCTTGAGCTGGGCATCGACGTAGATCGCGCGCACCTTGGCGTCGATCAGTTTGTCTTCTTCCGGCCCGGCGGCCCATTTGATCGCGGTCCATTTTCCGAAACTGACGACGTGGGTCTTGGCCGCAGCATGGCTGCCGATGGTGGCGAGAATTAATAAGGCAGAAAAGTAGCTTCGCATGAGCCGAACATAAGGAAGCTACGTCCGTTGCGCAAGGTTAGAGCGCACAGGAATCGCCTGTGCTTCCTCAAATGGGAATGTCAGTTGGTGCCGAAAATATACCCGCTTCCGGCGCCGTCGCTGCCGCCACCAGGAGCTCCGGCCGCCACCTGAGTGTCAAAGCCGATCGACGTTCCGAACAGGGCCCCGTTCGAATGATCCGATCCAGCGAGCTTGGCACCATACTGCGTAGTTGTGGCCCATCCCTTCGATGGCTTATTAAAAATGTAGATCGCTCCCTGAGTGCTTGCTGACTTCGGACTGCCGACGGCGATCTGCGGCCCACTCACACCCACCGCACAGGCATAGCAATTGGTGGTCTTGGCGAGGGGGTTGAGCAGTTGAGCGGTCTCGGTGGATGAGGTCCATCCCGCCTCCGGTTCGACAAAGACGTAAGCCGTGCCGTTGCCGCTCGCGCCTTTGCCTCCGACAACGATGGTCGATCCGTTTGCGGCGACAGCTTGCCCAAACTTCTGATACTTCGCGCGATCCGATGCAGTCAGCTCGGCGTTGAACTGTGAAGTCGTCTTCCATCCGTTGGCAGGCTCGAGAAAAACATAAGCGGCGCCACCGCGCTCGTTACCGCTTTGTATGGCACCAATCACGACCGTATTCCCGCGATTGGCGCTGACGGAGAAGCCGAACAGATCGCCGGTCTTGCCATCGGAAGCCGTCAGCTTGGCGGTTTGCGTCATATTCTTCCAGCCACTAACCGGCTTCTCATAGACGTATGCCGCGCCTTTGTCGGAACTCGAGTTTTCGTAATCTCCGACCACGATGGTGTTCAGACTAATCCCGACCGTCGAGGCGAAACGATCGCCGGGGACTTCGTCAGATGCGGTGAGCTGCGCAGTCTCGGTCATATCCGTCCATCCGTTGGCAGGTTCGACATATACGTAAGCCTTGCTGCCGGTCGCGCGCGGGCCCATGCCGACGACGATCACGTTGTGGCACACGTAAACCGAAATCCCAAAGTGGTCGCCCGCCCCGCCGTCGGAAGAGATCAGCTTGGCGGTCTGCGTCATATCCGACCAGCCATTTGCGCCTTCGACGTAGACATAAGCCGCGCCCTGATCGGCGTTTGAGCCGATCTTTGCATCCGGTGCGCCCATCACGATGGTGTTGTCGCTCTTCGCAATCGAGTAGCCGAGCATATTGCCGCTGGCTCCATCAGAAGCGGTGAACTCGGCAAGCTGTGACCATAAAGCTGCGAAGGTGTGGCTTTGAGCCGCTGCCGCAGCCGGCATCAGGCTCGCCAGAAGTAGACAGAAGACTGTCTGTGCGTTGGGCATACTTTTCCCTGGGAATCTGAGATACGCTCGGCAGGGGGAATGTCAGCGCGACTCGGTCGAGAAATTGTCGCGCAGTTCTGCCAGCAGGTCAAATCGGGCGCGGACCCCTGGCTACTTGCCGATGCAAAAGGTGCTGAAGATCAGGTTCAGTATGTCGTCGGTCGTCGTTGAGCCGGTAATTTCGTCGAGCGCCCGCAACGACTGATATAGATCCATCAGTACCATTTCGTGCGGGATGCGCTGTTCAACCGCAGATTTGGCTGCGTCGAGCGCGGCGATCGATTCTGTAACGCGCCGCTGGTGACGTAGGTTGGTGAGAAATCCGCCGTCGGAGGGTGCAGAAGTTTCGCCACTGACGTGATGGAGGATCTCGGCCTTCAGTGCATCGATGCCGGCGCCAGTTATTGCTGATGTCCGAACCCGTTGCGCGACCCTTGCCATGGTTGCGGTTGGACTCCCGGACGGGCTTGGCCCGACATCGGGCACGCATTTCTCGCCCGCAAGGTCGCATTTGTTTTCGATCACAATCACTGGTCTGCCTTCGGCTTCCGCGAGCAGATCGGAATCCTCCGCCGTGGGCTGCGACGCGTCGAGCACCACCAGTACCAGATCGGCGTCCGCCAGCGCCTCCATCGACTTACGAATGCCGATGCTCTCGGCTTCATCAAGCGCACTCCGGATGCCGGCGGTGTCGATGAGCTTGACCGGAATTCCGCCGATCGCCACAGTCTCACTCACCAGATCGCGCGTAGTGCCCGGAGTCGCAGTCACGATGGCACGGTCGCGCTCGACGAGGCGATTGAACAGGCTCGACTTGCCGACGTTCGGACGTCCGACGATCGCAAGCGTCAGCCCTTCATGGACGATCTTGCCGTAGGCAAACGATGCCGCTAGTTCTTCGAGCGGTCGACGAATGGCGCCGATGCGGTCGATGATCTGGTTTGAAGGCAGAACCGCAATGTCGTCTTCCGCGAAGTCGATGCCAGCTTCGAGCACGGCGATCAGTTCAACCAGCATTTGCTTGATCGGTTGCAGCCGTCGCGAGAGCGCGCCTCCCAATTGTTGCGCGGCGACTTTGGCCTGGTAGAGAGTCTGCGAGTCAATGAGGTCGCGGACGGCTTCGGCCTGGGCGAGATCGATGCGTCCGTTGAGAAAAGCCCGCATAGTGAATTCGCCCGGCTCTGCAATGCGGGCATCGCGAGCGACGGCCATCTCGACAATGTGGCGCAGAACGACCGGTGAGCCATGCGCGGAAATTTCGATGATGTCGTCAGTGGTGTACGAATGCGGCTTGGCGAAGTAAGTAACCATGACTTCGTCGATGCGTGAATCAACCCCACCTTCAGATCGCGACCCGACTGTCGGGTCGATGAGCTCTGTAAAGATTGCTCGCCCCGGCTCAAGTGCGTGCTTCAAATGCAGCATCGGCAGGGCGATCTCGCGAGCTAGCGCGCCTGCAATACGAACCACGCCAATCCCCCCTCGGCCCGGTGGCGTGGCGATGGCGACGATGGTGTCGTCGAGATTCATGACATCAAGCCCACATGTCAGTTTCCCGGGTCATCGGCAAAGATGCAAGCGCGGATGCAGCCGTGGCGCAAAAGTAAGCGCTGCATCATTTCGTTAGCGGCGTGAGTATGGCATCGATCAAATCCGGGCCGGTCGCGCGCTCAAGGTGCGGATACTTCAGCCCGTCGTGATATGGGATGGAGTAGGTCTTGAAGAAGTCGGCGTTCATCACCAGCAAATCGATTGGCGCGTCTTTGTTCACGGCTGCATTCTTGATCGCAGCGTTGAGAACATCCTTGGAATATTTGCGTCCATTGACCGCGACCAGCTTCATGTCCGGACCGATCCCAGCCTGGTACGCTGGAGAACCGTAGATAACGTCCGTGAGCTTGCCGTCTTCTGTGATGCGCAGCCCCAGTGAATACGCGGCATTCACGCCTTTGCTGACTTTTTCGCCAGACTTAATGAATGCATTCGGCTGGTCGGTGTAGACCAGCTTCCATCCGCCTTGCTCGATGCCGCCGAGCGGTGCGTGAGTCGTGACTTCGTTCACGCGCTGCTTAAGCAGCGTCGCCCAGTTGTACGCCACAACCTGATTCAAAGTGTTGACGACGTCGTCAAAGGTGTATGGTACGACTTTCGGCGGGCCGCTTTCGCCGCCATGAAAGATGCGGCAGAAATCATCGATGGATTTCTTGCCGTCAGATTTCTGCCGGATCAAGGTGTCAACTTCCAGCCAGATCAGGTCGCCCTCGGGATAATAATCGAGGCTGCGGCGCCAGCTAGTCCACTCTGGCCCGCCAAGCCGAAGAACCTGCACCGATCGGGCTGTGTCTTCGAGCGGGCGCCAGGTGCGTCCAGGTTCATGGTCGAGCATGGCGGCAGTCGTGGCGAGCCATTCGCGAAACTGCTCGGGCGTGCGGAGGCCGGAGCGCACGGTGAGAATGTTACCGAGATAGTCGGTCAATCCTTCATAAACCCACAGCAGATCGCCCTCCATGGGATCCTGATAGTTTTTGGTGGCAAGGCCGGCGGGCCGGCGGTATTTGCCGTTCCATGAGTGAACGTATTCATGGGGTGCGATCTCGTCCTCGAGCAGGCGCGAGTCAGAGTCGGTGAGGGCGTTCTCTTTCACACCGTTATCGCTCGATTCGTGGTGTTCCAGGCCGCGTCCGCCGACTTCGTCGCTCATGGTAAATAGGAAGTGATATTGCGTGTAATGGCGCGCGCCGAACAGGGCGAAGGCTTCAGCCACCAGCTTCTTGTAAGCCGCTTCGTCCTGCGGCGTCATGGCGAGGCCCTCCTCGCTTTCGCTGACCATGTCGATGAAGTGAGCCGGTTGCTGACCGGGCGTAAGTTGGATCTGCTTATAGTGATCGCCGGCGATGAGCGGGGAATCGACAAGTGTGGTGAGGGAGACGGGCTGGAAGTTGAGTACGCTGCCTTGCGCATTCCCCGCGGGTCTCAAGGCCGTGCCGAATTTCCATCCAGTTGGGAGTGTTATGGAAGGCGAAAATGTCACATCATCCGATTTCACCCCCTGCGGATAGAGCACAACCTGGTTCCAGTTGAGATCGAGGACATGCGTCGACGCACTCGGCCCACTCGATCCCGCGACGCCGGTGTTGGTGATGGCGTCGAAAGTGACGTTGAGTTCCTTCGCATCCGGTGGCACGATGAGATGAAACGCATACATATCGACCGAATCGCGCTCCCATGCGACCGGCTGGCCGTTCGCATCGATGTGGAGTCCGACCAAATTTGCGATTGGCCCGCTGGGGCGATGATTGCCGGGAATCCATTCGGGATAGACAAGCGTGAGCGGGCCGGGTTTCGCCGGCATAGCCAGCTTGGCATGATAGATGTTGCGCGGTGCGTCGGTGAGATCGACCGAGATGCCGATGGTTTGCGCAGCGGACAATGAAGCCAGCGCGGTCAGAAATATGAAACATGCAGCACGCAGCGAACGGTGCATCGGCGGCCTTTCTTGAAGCGGTTGAGTCTTGGTTAAGGTATCGAAGAATTGGACGGTGATGCAAACCACCGGTGAGCGAGGCTGCCAACCGCCAATTTACTGCTGGACAGATGCGCCTGCTTTCATAGAACAATGTCAGATAGATGAAGATTGCGATCTCCATCCTCGCTGCGGCCGTGGCGGCGATTGCCGGCGTCACCGACTGGCGGTCGCGGAGAATTCCGAACTGGCTTACCGTGCCCGCGCTCGGCGTGGGCATTGCCGTGAACACCGTGTTGCGCGGGTGGCCCGGGGCGAAGGACGCCCTGCTGGGCGCGGCGCTCGGATTGCTGGTGCTTTTGCCCTTTGTACTGATCCGCAGCCTGGGCGCGGGCGACTGGAAGTTGGCCGGAGCGTTGGGAGCATTCCTCGGCCCGAACGGGTTGCTGGCGGTTTTGTTCATGACCATTCTGATCGCGGGCGCCATGGCGCTCGCGCTGGTGATCTGGCGTGGCCGGTTGTGGCAGACGCTCAAGAATATCGGCCGTATGCTGGGAGCATTTTTTAGCCTGCATTTGCCGGGCGGTGAACTGACGTTGGACGATCCGAAATCCACCAAGGTACCCTTTGGGGTAGCTATGGCCGTGGCAGCGATTGTCTATACTGCAAGGCAGGCGCTGGGCGCACGCTAGGGCTATAAGCTCTCAGCTGTCGGCCGTCAGCTTTCAGCGTGCTGGTCGCTAAATGCCGATCGCCGATGGTTCTACGCGATATGGGTAAGAGCATCAGAAAACTGGCTGCAGCCAACACCGGCTCGGAGATCGCCGAGGCCGCGCTGGTGTTGCCGCTGGCGTTCATGATCCTGCTCGGCATTTACTGGTTCGGGCGTGCGTTTAACGTTTACGCGACTATTAATCATGCGGCGCGCGAAGGCGCGCGGTTCGCGGTGCAATCGTCATGCGCTACTTGCACGCCGGCAAACCAGTCGCCGACGAGTTCGCCGGCGGGAATCAACAGTATCGGCGCCGCGGTGGGACAGGCGATGCAGGCTTCCGGACTCGATCCGTCGCTGGCGACTTCGCCGGCGGTTTCTTACACGGCTTGCCCCAGCGGGCCCCTGACTTGTCAAACGCCGAATGGCTCGGGCGATCCGCAGATCAGCATCTGCAGCAACGTGCAACTGGTGGCCTCGCCGCCGACCGCTTCAGGTGGGCCAAGCTGCGGAGTGGCGATTGACTTTCAGTATCCGTACAAGATGGGGTTGCCGTTTACCTCCTTGAACGGCGCGCCCATTACGCTTTCCGCGCACATTCAGATGCGGACGGAGCAATGATGATACAGTCTGCCAACGTTCGCCTTTGCCCGAATCTGCTCGGGAATCTATGCAGTGACGACCGCGCGGCGGCGCTGGTGGAGTTTGCCATATCGCTGCCGTTGCTGATTGTGCTGGTCGTGGGCATCTTCGATTTTGGCGCGGCCTTTAACCTGAAGCAGCAACTGAACAATGCGTTGCGCGAGGGCGCGCGCTTCGGATCGACGCAGCCGACGAACGATCTGACGAATCCCAATTGCGGCGGCGCCGGAGGCGCTCCCTGCTCAGTGGCGGCGATTATGAAAGTAGTCGATGCATACA